>RFZJ01000042.1 GCA_009920765.1 Planctomycetota bacterium
CGCTTCAAATTTGAAGCGATCCTTTTAAATTGGTCAACATTATTACTGATTAAACATGAATTCCTTCGTGTTAAGCAGAGCCCAAATAATGTTTTCGTAGGCAAGTTTCTTGTTCATCGTGTGTTTAGCTAGATGAGCAAGAGCAGATTCCTTTTGTTGAGGAGTAGGTTTTCTTGAGAAAGCCCAAAGGAAAATATCATCAATTTTTTCTGCATCGGTGCGAGGGTCTTTAGCAATCGCATCAGCGCGTCCATTTGGTCTAGCTAACTTATTTTGGATTTCATCGGAATTGAGCAGATGCAATGCCTGAGCAAGGTTTGCTTCGCTTACCCTTTCGCATTCGCAAGCGCTAATGCGTTGGGGTCTTCCAAAGACATCTAAAAAGTATGAGGTATATCCTTCATCTGGTAGCATGATTGCGCGTTTTGGGGCCAATTGATCAGTAGGTAGACCGCCAAAACCAGCTGGGCTATCAGTTATCAAACAAACAGCATCAAAAAGAACCTCAGCACTTAACCTTTTGGGGTAATAACGTGCATAGTTTTGCTTGTCTTGTTTGTTAAAATCATTTGGAATAGCACTTAATTGATAAGTTCTAGAGTTTACAATCGAACGAATCAATTGCTTTAAACTATACCCATTTTTTACTAAATCAGAAGCAAGCGCTTCAAGTAGTTCTGGGTTACTTGGTGGATTGGTAACACGCATATCATCCAGGGGATCCACGATACCCCTAGAAAAGAAATGGGCCCAATAACGATTGGCAATTGCTTTAGGGAAGAAAGGATTTTTACCATCGACCATCCAATCAACCAGTTTCACCCGTGGATCATCATCTTCATCCATTAGCATGGGTTTTTCACCCAAAGCTTTATAGTCAGCAACCTTGCCTGATCGTTTGTTGGTTACAGAGCCGTTTTTGGTGGTGTAAACAACGAGTTTTTGATTGGCATTATTGTTGGAAGCTTGCCCTGGGATGGCCAATTTTTTGCGGCCAATCTTGCCAAAGAAGGAAGCCATACCCCAGTAATCATCCTGACTCCATTTTTCGTATGGATGGTGATGGCATTGAGCACAAGCCATTCTTAAGCCTAGAAAAACCTGCGATGTATCATCAACATATTGTTCGGGATTTGTAAGGCTTTTGTACCAAACGGTTGGAGGTGTTTCAGACTCATCTCCCGTTGCAGTAAGAATTTCGCGCGCAAATTGATCGTATGGCATGTCAGATTTTATTGCATCACGAATCCAACCGTGGAATGCAAATGTGCCTTTCATATTTTCAGCTTGACCTCCGCGCTTGACGCGAAGAATATCGGCCCATTTTGCAGCAAAATAATAAGAATATTCAGGAGAATTGAGGATTTTTTCAACCAAATCTTTGCGCTTATTGGGGTTCGTTGAATCAACGAAGGCTTTGACTTGGACTGGAGTAGGAATAGTTCCAGATAAGTCTAAAGATAACCTTCGAATAAACTGTTCATCAGAACATAATTCTGATGGGGCCAACCCAAGTTGTTTCCATTTTGCGCTAGTGTATTTATCAACGAAAGTGTTGTTTTCAAATGCGAATTCGCGGGGCTTTTCTGAAAGAGGTACTGTTGCCCTGAATATATTTACAAATTCTTGATAACGGACCATTATAGCAGCTTCGCCAGCCATCGAATTGGTACGAACTAGGGCGTTGTTATCAACGGTTGCTATATCTTGTTCGTTTGATTCATATTGGGCGCGTCGAGTAACATCTTCAGTGGTGCCGTCCGAATAATGTGCTGTTACAATGAATTGTTGTTTTGCATTTCTGGGCATTATTCTGTTTTCTGGAAAAATGCTAATTTTGGTGACCACAGGATCGGTCGGATTGCCGAAGGGTACACCAGCAGCGATCCAGCGGCGAACCAATCTGTATTCATCAGATCCGACTTCCATTTTTTTGCCACCACCATGTGGTACAATCCCAACTGATTTTGTTAACAAAAGACTGTTGTCAGGAGATGCAGGAAATACTCTTCGGCCACGACTTTCTTGCACCAAGGAGACAAAATCCAAATCAGGATCAAAACCTAACAAGGATAACTTAAAATTATTCTGACCACTAGCTTTTCCATGGCAACCACCCGAATTGCAACTCAGTTTGGTAAAAATGGGTACTATTTGATTCGCGAAATTAATAGGTAAGTTAATGTCGCAATCGGAGGCCTTTGCAATAACTTGCAACTTTTTATTACCAAAAGAAATATTGATTGAGGAACTTCCATTGGATAGGGGAACAACTCTTCCTGAAGGAGTCACTCGCAATATTTTGGAGTCTGCTATTTCATATTGGCTTACCGAGGTGAGATCTAAAAGCATTCCTGACTTTGTTGTGCCAGTAATGACCATCTGAATAGCATCGTCTAGACCACGTAACTTAACTTCATTGGGGAAAACTTCAATTTTTGTAAATTCGTTTTCTGCTGGAAGTACAAATTCTTCAACGGGCTTTGTGCTTACCTTATCGTTGGCATGCGAGTAACTCGAACATGCTAAAACAACAGCAAGGAAGCTAAAAGTCTTTATATTTAAAGACATGGATAGATCTCCTGGTAGTCCATGGAGGGAGTTAAACACCACGCAGTAATTACATTGTGAATGATTTTTTGGAAATAAGCAACAAATTTATCGATAAAAAAATAGAGACCCGCATAATCGGGTCTCTAGGACTGCTTTAAATTTCTCTAATTATTACTTTCCTGGGGTAGTTGGAGAGGGTTTTACCCTTTTACGAGGGTCAAGTTCAATTACGCCAAAAGCTTCCTCATGTTTTTGAAGAGTCATTCCCAAGGTCGTAAATAGTCTTTTAGCGGTGTAGAAATTCATAATTAGACGCTGATCTATGCTTATTTCTTGTTTTCCAGTAGCAAATGGGTTGGAATTAAGTGCTAAATCCACAATAACTTCTTCTGGGGTAGCAGTAACACGGGCAAAATTTGCATAAGCTGCGTGTATATTGCTTTCGGTGAAAGTCACCTCGGTTTGTTGTCCAGCATTTTGTTCTTCTGAAACTACTGGCTTTTTTGCATCTGCCATTCTACGAATCTCCTGAATCTAGTTTAAAAGTAACACCTAAGGATCGATCATTAAGTTATTTTGCTGGAAAAGGGAAGTTCAATTTGAAAATTATTACAATTGCTTCATAATAAACAATTAAGCGCCCGTAGCTCAATTGGATAGAGCAACGGTCTTCGGAACCGTAGGTTATAGGTTCGACTCCTATCGGGCGCATATTATTTGTTTAATTAAGTTTATCTATGTCCTAAAGAACACAAAACTTTCGAAAAGCTGTTAATTACATTCGATTTTTGTTTTTAAAAAAGCACTTAATTGTTCAGCATCATTTGTCCCTATGCGCAATATCTCTTTTTTGCAATATACAACAACACAATCTCGACCCCAGATGTTCCACACCCACCCGCCACGAATGCTATAGTGAATTCCCCATCCATCCAAAAAAAGGGTTCGACCTATTTCTACTTTGATAATGTTTTTGTAAATGAGCTTTCGATTGCACATGGGTAAAGGCAAACTTCCAAAATGGATAGTAAGGTAGTCTCCTTGATCGACAACATGGAGATACTGGAAACCAAAGGCAAAAATAAGCACAATTATGCCTGAAAAGAAAAAGATCATGACAGGTAATATTAAGTTAGTTAAAGCCAAGAATGAGGTTGCAAAAACAAGCTGAAACGTTCCAATCACATGAAGGATTAAATGCAGTGGAGATTTTTGAATGTGATCGTATTTAGGTTGCATGATAAAAACAATATTTTAGGGGAACCATTGTTTTATTTGAAGGATTACAATGTAGCAAACGGCTATCCCACTGATAAATCCAACCAATAGATATTTTAAGTCACCTGAAAATAGCGTTGGTCGTATCAAGGTTGGATTCTCGCTTTCGGGCTTGATTTCTTCCTGTTTTTTTGGGGTTTGTTCGTTGGTTTCGCTTGCATTTCTTCTAAGGGTTCTCGAATGTTGAAATAGGACAGGATTACTACTCATTTGTCTGGCATTTACAAGTTCATCCAGAACTTTAGCTGCAGAATTAGGATCTCCCGTAACATTAAGAATTTCACCATATAGCCAATAAAGGTTATTGTCCTGGGGAAAGCATGAAAGAAATTTTATGGTTAAATCCAAGGCATCAGGACTGAGGGAATCAAGGAAATTTGCCGAAGCAGTACCTGGTGTGTATTTGTTTTTTTTCCATTCCGCTTCAAAATCACCAAAAATGCTTGTGATTGAGTTTTGTGCAGTTAATCTTCGATCTCGGTTGACTTGCTTTTCTTGCAAGAACTTAAGAAAGAATAATTCGAAGCGACGATCAGATTGCCATATGTGGAATGTTGTCTCAGGGGGCTTCGAAAAATATTGTAGGCCTTGCTTTTGATAGTCGATCGCCCGTTCCAATAAAAGATCGTCGCTGGCATATGCCATGGCAAGATTGAAGTAAACTTGGTGATGGAGTGCAGAACTTGGATCTAATTCTTTACGGGCAGATTCAAGACATGCGATTGCTTTGGTGGGTTGATTCAATCTTAAAAAACAGCCGCCTAGGCGGATTTTTTCTTCTAGAGTTGCGCTGCCTGCGATAAATTTGGTTTCAAGTTCTTTGTTTAGTTGAATGTAAATTGGTCTAAGAGAAGCCTCGGTTGGTTGTTGCGTTGCATCAGCAGGAATTCCCAATGCTCTTAATTCGCTGATTATAAGCCTTACCTGTGCAAAGCTAGCGTTTTTTGGTATTCCTAACGGTTCGCCCTGCAAGTAAATTCCTGCTAATAACGAAGTATTGCAACTAAAAGTTACCAAGCTGGCAAGAATTAAAAGGGGGAAAGTATGGTTCATTTATGTTGATGGCTGAATGGGTAGGTACAGGTTATGTTGGTACTGATGCCGCCTCTGGGTGTGAAAGCTCCGGTAAGTTTGCAGCGTATGGGTTTTGAAACTGCAACAAAATCTTCGAGTATACGGTTTGTGACTGCTTCGTAAAAGGATCCGACATTTCTAAATCTTTGAAGGTAAAGTTTTAATGATTTAAGCTCCACACAGACATCTGAAGGTGTGTAGGTGAAGGTCATAGTTCCAAAATCTGGGTGGCCTGTTTTGGGGCAAAGAGAAGTGAACTCAGGGCAAATAATTTCGATCGTGTAGTCTCTTCCAGGCGATGGATTAGGGAATGTTTCCAATTGATTGCGATTTGGTTCATCAAAGCTTACCATCTTAACTCCATTGAGTATTCAAAGTTATCTTTGTAATAGAATATCATTTGTAGTTTGGTGTAGTCTAGTATTTCAACTGATTTATGGCCCGTTTTGTTTATTAGGAAATCTATGCTAATGAAATTCCCTTTAGTTTTTGTGCATCCTATTATACTTGTTTTGTTGATATTTTGCTTTCCAATTGGGGCACAAGAACTTTCAAGTCTAAAGTACGTTGATTCATTAGAAAATCCATCAGGGGGCTATTGGGCCAACTTGGGGGCAAAGGGCAAAAGTTCAAGTTTAAGAGCCACGGTGGCCGCCCTTCGTGTTTATAAGTACGAAGGAAAAGCGCTTCCAAATTTTGAAAAACATTGTGACTTTGTACTTTCTTGTTGGAATGAAAAAGATAAAGGATTTGCTGATTTTCCCGGGGGCCCTACCGATGCCATACTTACGGCGGTAGGATTGATGGGCGCACGCGATGGTGCTTTTCTGACAGATGAAAAACGAACTTCGGGTAGAAAATATCTTGTAGAAAAAGCTAGGTCTTTTGAAGAAATTCGTATGGCATCTGCCTTTCTGGCAGATGAGCCCCACGATGCAAAGATTGCTGCATCTTGGCAGAAAACTATTCTTTCCCGGGCTAATAAGGATGGTACTTTTGGCTCTGGTTTTAGCAAACCCCGGGACAGTGCCTCTGCATGGGTTACTTTGCTCAGGTTGCAGTTTCCTTTGAAGTATGATAGCCAATTGGCTAAAGATTTTAGGATGAAAGATGGTGGGTTCGGAAGTGAAAATTCTGATCAGTCGGATCTTGAAACTGCTTACAGAGTTTCAAGATATTTTCATATGGTTAAAGATCAGAAAATGTTGCGGAATACGCTTGGTTTTATTGAAACTTGCAAAAATGAAGACGGTGGTTATGGCCCTAGGCCTGGGGAAAAGTCTTCCCTTGGTTCTACTTATCATGCAATTATCATTAAAAAGTGGGCTGATCCATTATTTCAAAAATAAGGCTTAAATGATGACGCATCTTGCATATCTGGGTTTTGGAAGTAATTTGGGTGATTCCCAAGCTTTAATTTTTCAAGCACTTCAATCTCTAGAACAAAAAGCTAATTGCAAAACTCTTGCTATTTCAAATTTGTATAAAACTTCACCCGTTGGAGGGCCTACAGATCAATCTGATTACATTAACGGGGCTGCCGCGATCGTGTGCAATCTTGAGCCCCATATATTGCTGGAAAAAATGCGTTTAGTTGAAGAAGATTTGGGCAGGGTTCGTGAGGTTCTTAATGGACCAAGAACTATTGATCTTGATTTGTTGCTGTTTGATGATCAGTTGGTATCGGGTGAGTTGCAAGTTCCTCATCCTAGAATGCATTCCCGATCTTTTGTACTAAGGCCGTTGTTTGAAATAGCCCCTTTTGCCATCCACCCGATTTTCAACCGGACTATTGCGGAGATTCTTTTTGATCTTGAAGGGATTATTCCTATTCGTTCTTCATCGGCACGAGAGTTGGAAGGTAAAAAAATATTAATAACGGGTTCGACTTCAGGAATTGGCCTTGCATGTGGAATTGAACTCGCTCTTGCCGGGGCTAAGGTTGTTTTTCACGGTAGAAAGCCCTTGGATAAAATTAATGCTTATCTTGACTTTGCTGCAAATTGTTCGGGTTTTTCCCGCTATATTCAAGCTGATTTAAAAAATGAAGAAGGTCGATCTTCCCTCCTAAAGCAGGCTTGGGATGATATTAATGGTTTGGATGGTGTTTTGTTGAATGCTGGTGCGGATATCCTTACGGGGGAAATCTCGCAAATGAATGCCAATCAGAAATTTAATGAATTGATTCATGTAGATCTTCAGTCCACTTTTTTTCTCGCAAGGGAATTCGGAAAAAAAATGAAACTTTCTGGCAAAGGTGTAATTCTTACCACCGGATGGGATCAGGCTGTTACAGGGTTTAAAGGTGATAGTGGTGAAATGTTCGCTGCTATTAAAGGGGGGATAATGAACTTCAGTCGTAGTCTTTCTCTTTCTTTGGCGCCTGAAGTCCGAGTCAATTGTATCGCACCTGGTTGGATAAAGACTTCCTGGGGTGAAAGTGCTTCAGAATATTGGCAACAAAAAGCTAAAGAAGAGTGCCCTTTGAATCGCTGGGGCGTTCCACAAGACATTGCTAATGTAGCAAGGTGGCTTTTTTCAGATAAATCTTCTTTTGTTAATGGCCAAACCTTGGCAATCAATGGTGGAGTTGTTTGAAATAAGGTGTGATTAGCTTTTGTTGATTTCTTCAAACCGGTGGGCAAGTCTACGGCTGTTAATATCCAAGGCCTCAAGGATTTGTACGACGGGTTCCATGGGAATATTCCAGTCCATGGCCCAGTTGATAATATCAAGATTTTCCTGACCAGATTTTAGTCTGTCGAGAATGCGATCAAGAAGCACGGTGTTTTCATGAAATTTGCGCTGCAGTAACCCGAAGTCTCCACGATCAAGTTCAACCCAGAAGCGTTTTCCCTGAAGATGTTCGAGCCAACGGGCTCTTAAATAGCCCCACCAATGACACTGAACCCATTTGCGGATAGCAACTTCACCTAAGTCGCAGCCTGCTTTTTCGGATTCAATCCATTTAAAGCGAAGAGCTTCTTCATCTCCATCGATATAAACACTAGATTTTTCCATGGGTTCTAGCATTATCCAATCGGGTTAAAGCGATAAAATTCAAACAAATTAAAAAAACAACAACATACACCAAACTGCCTAATTTAATTATAGGGTAGTTTTGTCAGTGTGCAACTTTCAACATGCAGATACCTATTAATATGATGGAAAGCAATAGCGATTATTCAAGGTAATCCTTTATAAACCCCCTAGCCTTTAAGCATTTTTTAAAGCTATCTTGACCGTATTTGATTCTAACCTTATTGCTGAATTTCTGGGAATTTTGTTTGTTATGCGAGACAAGAATTCTAATGGATAGAAAAGCGACTATTTTTCTGATGCTTTTTATGTTGGCAGGATGTTTGCCTTCCGCTGATTATTTTGTAATCAAAGAGAAAAAAAACGATAATTCGTTGCTGCAAAATATTGATGAAAGTAACTCGATCAGGCTTGATATAGCAATGGTTCAAATTCCATTGGTGGAGAAAAGTATTCTCGAATCGATTTGGAGTTTAGCGGATAATAATTCTGTGGGTTTGGAAAAAAAAGCTATACTAGAGCAGAATGGATTTCGAATTACCAGTTTTGGGAAAAACCCTCCCCCAGAACTTCTCCGTCTTTTAGGTACTGAAAAATACACACCAAACCCTCGCAGATTTTATGTTAAAATAGGTGGTGCAAGTGTTATTCCGATTACGGGAATTATGGATTCACTTGATACCACGCTCTCTGAAAATGAAACTATTCAAGATATTAACCTTTTAGCTGCACAGGCATTTTTTAAAATTTCACCTGTTTCGGTTTCTGAAAATTATTACCATCTAAAACTCGAACCTTTGATCAAATCTGGGAAAGAAAAGCTTTTGCCCAAGGCAGTGAAAACTGTTTCCGGAAGTCTTGAATGGGAAATGCATTCTTTTAAGTCAGAACGCTTCCTCGATGAACTTGGATGTGAACTAAAGGTTGAAGAAGGGGATTTTCTGGTGATTGGGCCTAGTGAATCGCCAAAAGATGATTTAAAGTTGTTGGGTTCTAATTTTTTCTATACGAGAATTGGGCAAAACATTATTCCAAGGGTTCTTGTTTTGCGCTGTAGCAAAAAAAATGCTCCGTTAAGCGATACAATAGGCGAATTTGGTAAGTCTTTGCCTCTTGCAATTCAAGCATCTTGGAAAAATTTCCAAGATGATAAATAAAGGTTGAAACTATCATGTCCTTTTTTCTTAAAAGATTTTTTGTTGTGGTGATTTTCCTTTTCATGTCTGATTTTACCTTCGCACAAAAGGAAATTCAGCGTTATGAGGTTGGTCGAAGATTAATTGCATTTGAGGGTGATTTTGAGGGAATCAAAGATCCGAAGGCTCTCAAGGTAATTTGCGAAAGGCTGAAACCACTTACTTTTTATTTTTTTTCAGGCCAATTGGATCAATGCGCCAAGGTTCTTGATCTGGCCCGATGGAATTGTAAAAACCAAGGTGATTCAGGTGTTCTTAGGGCATTTGCGGATTCACTAAGCATAACCCCCGCCAGAAGAATTATTGAACTAAAAGATAAATGGTTAGAGTGTGAAATAGCAGCAGTCTATGCAGTCAAAGAAAAAGGCTTATTAAAAGCGAAATTGTATTTAAGTCAGATAGAAAGCAAAGAAGTTCATGATCTTACGTTATTTTCGATTGGTCAACTGCCGCAAAAAGTTTCGGTAGATGTTCAGGGGCTTAAGGAAGGTGAATATAGATTGGTAATGGAATTAAGCAGCGAAGGACAGGTTTTGGCTAGCCATAAGGTTTTGATCACTTTGGTTCAAGATAAAGCCCAATTGGTTAAGTCGGTAGCTGAAACAAAATTAAAAAGTGATGCACTATTGTGGAAGGCCAGTCAGCATTACCTGATTTATCTTTTAGATCAATTACTGGACGGAAAAAGGTTTGAAAATGATATCCCTGTAAATCGATTAGTTGAAAGCATGGCTTTTCTTAAAAATGGCCTAAATGCGGTTGATGATAAAAAAGGGAGTGAATATTTGGTTGCTTTTCCGGGGAAATCGGCGCCCTTGCCTGCCCGCATTTTTATTCCCGCTTGCGCTAAAGTTAACAAGGTTCCCTTGGTTGTTGCATTGCATGGTGCAGGAGCTACTGAAAATATGTTCTTCGACGCATATGGCTCAGGAATAGTTAAAAAACTTTGCAATGATCGTGGTTGGATGCTGATTGCTCCTCGAAATGGAATCGCATTTGAAAATTTACAATCGTTGATCAAAGAACTTCCCATTGATCCAGAACGGGTGATTTTCATTGGGCATTCGATGGGTGCAGGTCAAGCGCTAGGTTTTGCTCTTAATCATTTGAACGAAGTTGCGGCATTAGGGTTGATGGGTGGGGCTGGGGCGGTTGGAAAAAATCAATCATTAGAAAACATCCCTGTATTTGTTGGCATTGGGTCTGAAGATTTTGCACGGGCATCGGTCGTTAACTTTGCTCAAGAAGCAATGAAAAGACCAAAAAACAAGTTGATAATGAAGGAATATGAATTCATTGAACATAGCGCTATTTGTCAGGTATGCCTTCCGGAGATGTTCGAATTTTTTTCGATGATCTTAAAAAGGTAGATTGCAATCGGATTTTTCATCTTCTTTCTATAAATTATCAATATAAGAGTTGTGCACATATGCCCCTCGGTTTTTCAAGGGTAAGGATTTTTTCACATGGAACTTTTTGACAAGATTCAAGAAAGTGTCAAAGCAATTAAAGGGCGCTGGAACGGGAGCCCCAAAGTGGGGATTATCCTTGGCACAGGGCTTGGCGGTTTCGCTCAAGAAATCAAGCAGGAAGCTTCGATTCCTTACAAAGATATCCCTCACTTTCCTGAATCTACCGCCCCTACTCATACGGGCAGAATGATTTGCGGGAAAATAGCGGACAAGCAGGTCGTAGCAATGGAGGGCCGCTTCCATTTTTACGAAGGCTATACGATGGAGCAGATTACCATGCCGGTTAGGGCCCTAAAGGCTTTAGGTTGCGATATTTTGATTGTTAGTAACGCTTGCGGTGGCATGAATCCTCAGTTTGAAAGAGGCGATATCATGTTCATTGAAGACCAAATTAATTTGATGGGCGGGAATCCATTGATTGGTAAAAATGATGATCGCTTAGGGGTTCGATTTCCGGATATGTGTTTTCCTTATGACCGGGAATTATTGAAGATTGCTCAGGATGTTGCTTTGGAAGAACGTATTCGCTGTCATAAAGGCGTGTTTGTTGCAGTTTCTGGACCGAATCTTGAAACTCGTGCTGAATACCGGTTTTTGAGGCAGGCTGGTGCTGATGTTGTTGGAATGTCCACGGTCCCGGAGGTGATTGTTGCTGTTCATTCGGGTTTAAAAACCTTGGGTATTTCGATTGTCACTGATATGTGCCTTCCGGATGCGTTGGAACCTGTTAAATTGGAAGAAATAGTAGCAACAGCAAATGAGGCTGAGAAAAAATTGCGTGTCTTGGTTAAAAATATTGTCAGTAAAATTCCATAATAAGCTTAAAGAGTAATATTATGCCACGCCTTGAGGGCGGTAATCCGTTGCGAACCGATGGTTTCAATTCCTTTAATCGTTTCTTGCGAGATAAATTCGGGGAAAAGGTATATCGTGTCACCATAGATGGTGGTTTCACATGCCCTAATGTGGATGGTACGGTAACAACTGGGGGCTGCGTTTATTGTGATAATCGTAGTTTCAGTCCAAACAGAAGGTTGCCTCGTATAACCATTGCGGATCAAGTACAAAAAGGAATCACTTTTCTTTCAAAGTATTTTGAATGTTCAAAATTCATTGCTTATTTTCAAGCTGCGACAAATACACATGGCAAAATTGAAAAGCTTGAGAGGGTTTATAAGGAGGCTTTAAACCATCCTCAGGTGGTTGGTCTGGCAATCGGGACTCGACCTGATTCAGTTCCTGAACCAGTTCTTGAATTATTGCAGGACATTGCCAAGGATCGATTTGTCTGCCTTGAACTTGGATTACAGTCTGCTCACGATAGATCCTTGGTTTGGATGAACCGGGGGCATGATGTGGATAGCTTCACCGATGCTGTTAAGCGATCCAAGAATCGAAATTTAGATTTATGTGCACATGTAATTTTAGGCCTTCCAAATGAATCCATTGAAGACATGCTTTACACCGCAGATTATCTCTCTGCAATGAATATTGATGGGGTGAAAATCCATAACCTTCATGTGGTTCGAGATACGCCTATGGAAGCAATGTACCTCCGGGGCGAGGTTCCTATGATGACCCAGTCGGAATATGTAAACTTGATCTGCGACTTTTTGGAAAGGTTACCTGCAAGCTATACCATACATCGTTTGACAGGTGATGCGCCTGGTGAGTTTTTAGTTGCACCTGAATGGTGTGTTCGTAAACATGAGATTCTCTCACAAATAAAACAGGAATTTAAAAGGCGGGGCACTTGTCAGGGTAGTAATTGTGATATATCTCGACTAGCTGGGAGTTTGGCTTTAAAAAGGAAAACCCTGCCTTTGCTGGGATAGCTTAGGCAAGGTTTTAATTTAATTATGCTTTTTAATTAACGAGCCGGATACACATAAGAGTTCGGTCCATAATAGTAGAAATAATTTGGATGGTTTTGGATTCCTAGTTGACCATTTCCTTGCTGGTTTGCAGGCGGTGCTTGATAGGTTGGACCGGGCCAGTATGGATAATTCATTGGTGCGATTGGTTGATTGATTGCCTCGGATGGCCAATAGGTATACCATGGTGCCAAGGGTGGAACTGGGGGATGATTTCTCTGGTAACGAGCGTTTTTGTGAGGCATTTGAGACCAATGACTTAATAAAACTCCCATTTGGCCTTGAACAGTATAAAGCATTTCTGCCTTGACACTGGGTACCGTAATAAGGGCTATTAAAATTCCTAGGATAATTCTCTTCATGTTGCACCTTTAAGTTAAAACTCTTTAAATTTAAAAAATTGAATATGCAATACTTGATTACCTTCCATACCAGTAACTTGGAATCATGGTATTTGGCATGGACGGATAATAGTGATAGCCTGCTGTTGGTTGTTCAATAGAAGTTCCACCCTGCGCTGGGTTTTGTTGTTGCCAGAAATTAGGGTAACCATAGCTTTGATTGGCGGGGGTGAAATAAGGTGCAGGTGTGTTGAATTGGTTCATGAGGGGATAATATCGCCCAATATAACCATAATGCCTGCCGAAAATATTGGGGTATTGCTTTTCCATCCCACCAGAGTAATGGTATCTGCCATCTGCTGAAGCGGTATGGCAAAAGCCCAGAGTTAGAAATCCAAAAATAAGAAGAGAAAAAATCTTTTTCATAATGATACCTGATGCAAGGTGGAAGTAATTTTAGCCTATGCATCTAGTGTTCAACATGAATCATTAATCAAAATTTTAAAAAGGTCAAACAGTGTAAAAATGTGGTTGTTTTAATTCCTACAATCAACAGTTGTGGTAAAGTCGTAGCTAAATTTTTTCAACACAGGATTAAAACTCAACCTTCAGTAGCATAAGGCCGTTAGATTCCGGATAAATGGTAATGCTGTCATCACGGATGGCAAGATCCCCTTGATCATTGCTCTGTAAATCAAGGAAGCAAGCTCGTTTGGGAGTTTTTACGCAACGGATGTCGCAAGGGGTGGCAAACCCCTCTGTTTCTTCCACAAGAAGGTATGCGGATGATTCATCAGGTTTGAATGAAATCTGATGAAGGACAAGATTTGGGGCATCTATGTGAAAAAACCATCCAGTTGGCCCGGTTGGTGGGGCCCCTTTAGTTACTTTTTGTATGTAAATGGGGGCATCTAATGCCATTGCCAGTTGAAAAGGATGATCTCGATCCATGCTCAGTCCCATGCTGAAGTGTGTTTGATTTTCTCCTTCAGTTATTAAAAGGGTATCGATCATCCTGTCGCCTTGTTTTTCGAAGTACGAGAGTCCTCGAGTAAAAAGAAAAGTTTTTCTCGTTCCCCACTTCCATTCAATAAAGTCACAACTTTCCATTCGAACGTTTTGTGTGGATGCAATTCTTCCTTCGTGTCCGCGATACATGGATAATTGGTCCAGAGGCCATGCAAATCTGGAGGCGATGTAATTATGCCAGCGATCTCCACGTAAAGGTTCAGAAGGATTTATATCGACATTGAGTTCCAGCATTGGTCTGCCAAGCCAGGCGCGGATAGTTTGTTTGTATTTTGCGATGACTTCTTGATTAGAGCCTATGATGGTTCCTTCGGATTGAATTTCACCAAAGAGTGGCCCGGTGGAACTGACACGGATGGTATCGGCTTTCATCGTGCTGCCTACATTGGCAACAAGTTGTTGGGATAGGCGGTTCGCTCTATTTTTTAAATCGCGAAACGCTTTTATACCGCCAGAATTACGATCTATTTCAGCTTCAAAAAATTCGTTTCTCACGGAGTTTTCGTCTGCAAGCTTAAACTTGTTGGAGAATTTTGGCGGGTTCGCAGTATCAGCAACCGGGACCCAAGTGTAGCCTAATCCAGGAACTTCAATAATTGATTCCGATTTGTCCAAGGATTGGTTGGCGGCCAACACTCCCTTCGCAGATTGTGGCCCGGATGTGCTTTCAGTCTCCAAGCCAATTCTTCTGGTGAAGCTGCAAGGGTTAATTAATAAAATGCCGTTTTTGCCTTCTTCGCCTCGATGGAGAATGCGCTCTGCAAGCAGGGTCCCTGCCCTTTGGAATAGTTCTAAAGGTGGTTGATGAATTATTACCGGGTTTTGTTCTGTTTCAGCTTCCGCTTTTGCCCAGTCATTTGCAAATTGACGGAGAGCGTCTGGTTTGTTTGAACCTAAAACATTAAGGATGGTTGCAAGGTTGCTTGCGCAGTCTAGGATTCTTCTGTTTTTTAATTTATTGATTTCACCTGAAATTGCTGGGTTGGAATGCAGTTGCAGTGTGTCTGTTTTGAATTCATCTTGAGAAATAGGCCCTGGATATTCTGATGGGTATACTTCATGAAGATAATTTGACATTGTCAGCCAGTTGCCGAAGATTGGAGCCAGGCTGTTGGCTTTTAATAGGTAATTATAAAAAATTGAACTATTGGCAGTTGCTTTAAAGAATGCCAGGGTGGGCGAACTATCTTGTTGTAGAAGTTTCCCAAGATGGAATGCCAAATGAAAAAAAGTGTTATTTGTAGAGGAGTTAAAAGGTTCTCTGCAAAAAGTTTCAATCTGCCTTCCTACACTTGAAGACCAGCTAAACACCGGCCCACGAAACGTGGGAAAATTGTTGTTAATATCCGGCAAAAGTATCGCTTTGCTAAATCCCGCAAGGTGTAGCACTCGAGGAGTGTCAGCAGAAAGGCCTTGAGTTGTCTTGGCAAATACTTTGGCTTCCCTGCCCAAAAGATTTAGAAGTGTTTCTCTTCCTTTTTTTAAATTCCAGACACGTGAGGTAAGAGGACCCACCGTTTCAGGTTGGTCAATATATAACCCTCCACAAATCTCGACATGATCGGAATTAAGCCAGTCTTTTATTTTTTCCAATTCGAGCGATGGTAGTTCTAATAATTCTTTAGCGCTTGCAATGATATTTATGGGATTGCCGGTCTCCATATTTGGGATTAACAGTCCTGCTAGATTTTTAATAGGTGCAAAATCTAGTAGGTGAATACATGAGGAGTGCAATACCTCCCTGCCACTTTGAATTAGTGCACAGGCGCTTCTGAGATTTTCTTTGGCACTTTCCCAATCGCCTTGAAGATACTTCCTCGATGCCTGGATACATTCTTCCCAGATGGATTCATGCGAAAGAAGATTTTCGTGCTGCATGGCTTCAAAAAGATTGTTCACTATTAGATATGCAAAGCCCACTCCAAAAAAATAATCAAGCTCAGATGATTGAGTTTCAATTGTTTCATTGTGAATAATTTTTATTATTTCGCCAAGTTTTTGGATTGTTTCCACTTTTTCTGAGCAAGCAGAAAAAGTATTCTTGATTGATATTCCATGAGATTCATTGTTTGAAAAGTCCACCAAGCATACGATTGATTGGTCCTCAATTTCGTGGGTATCCTGGTAGCTTATTATTTTTGGAGGCTTGATCGATTTTGCAATGGCGTTTGGATGCCAAAGAGAAAGGTAGCCATTGAGAATTTGAGCAACCAATTCTTCTTCAAGATAAATGTTATTAAGGGTTGGAACCGCATGTTGGGAGACAAGGAAGGATGAGTTCATGGAATCAATATCCCGAAATACAAACACCCGGGGCGAAAGGTACGCTCCAGGTTAAAGAGAATATTCTATTAAGATTTTAAAAGGAAAAGGGGGTAATTTGTAATGAATAGTTTCAATAAATTGAAATAATACCAATTAATTACCGCCCGGTCCGCCAGCGCCTGCACCTTTTAATCCCGTTTTGTTTACATCCTTGTTCATTGCTTTTTTTATTGGTTCGTTATTCAAAGTTCCCTTGGGATACTGGATAGGCTGGCTAAATCTTTTATCTTCTAAAGGTGGAACCTTGAATTCCTCAGGCTTTTTTGGTGGCTTGAGATTATCTGTGGTTGTGCATCCCAGAAAAAGGTAGACCAGTAAGGGAGCAGCACGCATTCCCGTGCCTATTATTTCCCTCATGAATTCAGGCTCCTAATTTGATATTTTCATTCAACTCTTGAAGCCATTTACCTTCAATTTCCAAACCTTGCAATAGCAAAAGGGCCATTTCGGATTTTTGTCCGAAACAGCCCTTT
The DNA here is from genome assembly GCA_009920765.1 of Planctomycetota bacterium. GTDB lineage: Bacteria > Planctomycetota > Planctomycetia > Gemmatales > Gemmataceae > UBA969. Next base: position 16,655 of record RFZJ01000042.1, read on the forward strand.
ATTAGTTTCCTGAATTGTTTTAATTAGCCTTTGGCTTTGTCAAAACTAGTGCCGATTTCCTTCCAGTTGGCGACATTCCACCATGCATCAACATAATCTGCTCGTTTATTCTGATAACGTAGGTAGTATGCGTGTTCCCAGACATCTACACCGAACAATGGCGTTTTGCCTTGCATGATTGGGCTGTCTTGGTTACCAGTGTGGGTGATTTCAAGTTTTCCATTACTCAGTACGAGCCATGACCAACCAGATCCAAACCTTGCAAGTGCAGCCTCTTTAATTTTGGTTTTTAAAGTTGCGAAATCACCAAAAGTCGATTTGATTGCTTCTGCTAAAGCACCTGCTGGTTCTCCCCCGCCATTGGGGCTCATAGTTGCCCAAAACAAAGTATGGTTGGCATGTCCTCCGCCATTGTTGATAACTTTTTGGCGAATTGCTTCAGGGATCGTTTGGATTTCCCGGAGAAGTTGTTCAATTGTTTTTGCTTGCAAAGCAGGTTGATCTGCTAAAGCTGCATTTAGGTTATCTACATAAGCTTTATGATGCCTGCCATGATGAATTTCCATGGTTAATTTATCAATTGCTTTTTCAAGAGAATCAACGGGATATGGAAGACTGGGTAATTCAAACGCCATTTTTAAAACTCCTATTACTTAAGTTCACTATTCTCTAATAATGCTAGAGAAAAAATCGCAACATAGACGATCCTCACTATTTATCTAAAGTACCATTTTCCAACCTTGCAGCAAAAAGAAAAGAACTCATTATTTAATTCTCTGTTAGAGAATTCAAATTATTAGGGGATAATCCGTCAAAAAAATGGATTTAAGAACAAATAATCAGCTTTGATTTTTCAATTGTGCAAAATTACACCACCTAACATTTAAATAATTAAGATGGATGTCTTCATAAAACAAAATAAACGTTAGTTTTGTAAAAATGGCGCTAGACAAACTTTATCCTATTGTTATTTATACGCTTTATATCAGCCTTAAAATCGAAAGTATGGTGATTGTGCATAGTTCTTGGAAAAGTGTGATTAATAATATTGAAAAGACCCTGAATGATTCCCTTTTAAAAATAGGTGATACTGGGGCTGAATTGAACGGTTTGGTTAAAGAAGAAGTTGAACACTCGAAAAATATTGTCTTCCAACAAACAATACAAAATAATCTGGGTAAAATCGAAATTGCTTTGAATAAAACTAATTCACAATTTAATATTCTCACTATGGAAATGGAATCTGCCGCAGATGTCCTTAGGATTTGGATTGGCAAAGCTAAGCAATGTCAAGAAAAGATTAAATCCATCAAATAGTTGACCTGTGATTTATGAAAGAGAATAAGAATGGCCAAATTTGCTGTTATCCTTCCTGCCGCAGGAAAATCTACACGTTTCAAGGATAAAGAAAAAAAACCTTTCGCTGCTTTGGATGGCCGGCCTGTTTGGCTTAGAACCGCTGAGCTTTTTGTTTCTCGCGATGATGTTTGTCAGTGTATTCTTGTGATTGATTCCTCTGATGAGGAAATGGTAAGGCGCAAGTATGGTGCGAACATGGCTTTTTTAAATATTTCTCTTATTCATGGTGGTTCTGAGCGTTTTGAATCTGTTGCAAATGCATTAAAAATATTAAAGGATGAAGTGGAGTTTGTGGCCATTCATGATTCTGTAAGGCCTTGTGTAACCTCAGAAATGATTGATAAAGTCTTTCAACAGGCCATCAAGTCAGGGGCGGCAATTTTAGCACTTGGTATGACCGATTCCCTGAAACGGGGAAGCAGTACTGAACCCGTGGTGATTGAGCAATCTCTTCCAAGAGACAGGCTTTGGTTGGCACAGACACCTCAGGTTTTTAGCAAAGGAATTCTAATTAAAGCATTTGAAAATGTTCCGAAAGGGGCTACTGACGATAGTCAGGTTGTTGAGGCAAACGGAACTAAAGTTTCAATTGTGGTTGGTTCACCAAGTAATATTAAAATAACTACCAAGGATGATTTGTTTCTTGCAGATTCTATCTTGAAATCCAGACCTAAACCCAAGGCTAATGCTTCTGCGCATCCATTTGCAGATGACATGTTCCGATAATTGAAATATGTGAAAAATATGGCCCCCGTTCTTAAAGTTTTAGATAACCCAATTGTTTCACATTGGTTGTGCAGTCTTAGAAACAAAAATTCAGGTAATCTTGTTTTCAGACAAGCAGTTGAACTGCTTTCTCATGCAGTTTTTTTAGAGGCATCATCTGATTTTCATACATCAAATACTTCTTTTGAATCGCCCGTTGGACCTGCCAGCGGCAAAATTGTAAATCAAGAGTTCGCAATTATTCCAATTCTTAGAGCTGGGATAGGCATGGTTGATCCAATTTTACGATGGATTGCAGATGCCCGGGTATACCATCTTGGTGCTTGTCGCAACCATGACACATTGCAACCAGAATTTTATTACAATAAGCTTCCCAATGATATGTCCAAGTTTCATTGCCTGGTCCTCGACCCCATGCTTGCCACGGGGGGATCCGCTCTAGAAACCTTTAGGCGGTTGCACAAAAGTGGTGTACAGAAAATAAGCTTTCTTGGATTGATCGGTTCAAGAATGGGTGTTGAAAATCTGCATGAGGAGTTCCCCGAAGTTTCAATCACTCTGGCCGCACTGGATGATGAATTAAATCACAGGGGATACATTAAGCCTGGTTTGGGAGATGCAGGCGACAGGTATTTTAATACTTAAGAGTTTGGCGATTTTTTTTCAAAATGGGTCAGGGCATTATCTTCCCATGAAGTTGGATCCTCTATAGGTTCCGCATGAATTTGTACCTGACAATCCTTGACTTGTAATTTAATGGCGTGTTCTATTTTTTCCATTAGTTGATGCCCCACTTTGATGCTTAATATTCCGGGAAGCAATAAGTGGAAATCTACAAACTTTTTTGAACCTGCTTGGCGGGATCGCAGTGCATGGAAAGTCATCTCGGGTTCAAGGTTAAGGGCGATTATTTCCCTAATTAATGCCAATTCTTTTTCAGGCAGTGCATGGTCCATCAATCCCTTGAATGATTTCCATATTAATTGAAGGCTTGTGTTCAGAATTATCAGGGAAACACCAATTGCTAGAATAGGATCAACCCATTCTACTCCGCCGACCTTGGCAAAAAATAATCCAATTAGGACACCGCATGTGGTATATACATCCGTTAAAAGGTGCTGGCCATCTGCTTCAAGAACTATAGATTGATATTTCTTGCCAACAATCAAAAGAATGACTGCAACCGCTGCGTTGATCATTGAAGCAACAAAAGAAATAACCATACCGATTTCAATTGTTTGAAGCGGCTGTGGGGAAATTAGTCGATGTACCCCCAAAAGTCCAATGCTGAGTGCAGCAAATAAAATCAGCGCTCCTTCAAATCCGCTTGAGAAGTATTCAATTTTTTCATGGCCATAAGTATGGGTGTCATCAGCAGGCCTTTCGGAAAGCCTTATGGCTATAAATGCAATTATTGCAGCAATCAAATTAATTATCGATTCAGCGGCATCTGAAAGAAGGCTGATTGAGTCGGTGATCCAGTAGGCATATGTTTTAAGTACGAGCGTGGATAAGCCAGCAAGGATTGAAAGGTAAAGAACATTTCTTGGCGTAAACAAGCTCATCGAAATATCTCGCATGACATATATGTTAGATTATATGTCAGCTTTTAATTTTGCTAGTAGTAAAGGCGGGTTTAGCGTTGAGCGCCAGAAAGATCGGTAATTCTTTTTTGGGCTTCAGCGACTCTTTTTGGATCCAGTTCTCGAGTGGTAACTTCGCGATACAACTCTATAGCTTTGTTGCGCTCTGTTAGGTTTCTGTCATAAATTCTTGCAGCCCTTAGCCTGGCATCAAGTTGGGTGCGAGAATTCCATTGAAAACAGCGTTCAAAATAAAGTGCTGCCCTTTGGTATTGTTTGTAGGGCTTCGATTCGTAAATCTCTCCCAACTGATATGCGGCGTCGCTTATCTTATCACTGTTAGGGTAGGTGCTTAAAATTTGCTGCAATAAGATTTCGGCCCGCTTTTGATTGTCGGTGTATTCCTGCCCCCAACCTTTGTCTTTGTATTGCATGGCTCTTCGATAATATTCATTGGCATCAGGAATATTTTCGTTTGCTTGAAGTGTGGGCGGAGGAACATCAAGTTCCAACAAGTATGCCTGTTTTGAGATGCGATGGTAGTTAAGAAGTTCTTCTTCTGCCCATTTAGCTTTTTCGATTTCACCAACATTAATGTAATGGGATCGAAGAGCTTCCAGTGTTGTTTGATATTCTTTTCTTGCGTGGAGAACTTTTTCGACCAGATCGATGTCCCGGGATCCGCCAGGTGATATTGGCCTTGTTGACGGTGCCTTTATTGATGTTGGAGTTCCAATTGGTTGTGTCCCTGCAGGCGACCCGTTAGGCATTTGCGACATTGCTAACTGGGAAGTTAGTCCAGCAACGATAAAAACCAGCATAAAAAATATACGATGCATGATAAAACCCTCTTTGTACTCAATGGGGATTTACCTTGTAAAACAGGTTTTGTCTAGACGAGCATTAAATAGAAGTGGATTAGGGTGAAGCTTAAAACTCCTAGATTGCTGATTTGGGGCTAAATTGCCCGATCATCCACTTTTGCAAAAATCATACGGCCTGAAGGTGTTTGAAGGGCGCTTGTTACCTGAACGTTAATATCTTGCCCAATGTATTGCCTGCCTTGGTCAACAACTACCATGGTGCCGTCTTCAAGGTAACCAACTCCTTGACCCATTTGATCGCCTTGTTTAGCAATTTTAATAAAGAAATGTTCCCCAGGTAAAACAATAGGCTTAAGAGCGTTGGAGACTTCATTAAGATTAACTACTTCCACGCCCTGAAGTTGTGCAATTTTGTTTAAGTTAAAATCGTTGGTGACTACTTTACCACCAATGTTTTTGGCAAGGATGACTAATTTTTCGTCAACTTGAGTGATACCTTTCATTTCGGTTGGTTCGCCTTCATGAACTTGTAGTTCAACTTTGTTGTTGGTTTGCAAGCTTTTAAGAATATCTAGACCACGCCTTCCCCTGTTACGTTTTAATTTGTCAGCACTATCGGAAAGGGTGTGAAGTTCTTTTAGAACAAATCTTGGGACTATAAGTCTGTTGTCGAGAATTTTTGTTTCGCAAAGGTCTGCAATTCTTCCATCAATAATAGCTGAGGTGTCGAGAATAAAGGGTTTAGATCCCTTAACTTGTTTCGAAAATTCAATGTAAGGAATAATAAACCTGAATTCGTCCTTTGTTTGAAGAAGTGTTGAAATGCAGATGTAAATGCAGATGGCGGTACTAAAGGCGCGAAGCAGATTGCGCTGAACGATGATTCGACTGGCGAAATCTGTATCTTTTTGGGCACTTTCCCAATCAAATAGGAATGGGTCCATGATGGTGGAGAAAATACTTCCAAGTAAAAGCCCCATTAGTAGTCCAAAATAAACAGAAGAAATAGTGGTGATTTGCTTGTTTCGTAGCAATGTGTCAAAAAGAATAATTATAATACCGATCGAAATAATGATGAGGAATGCAGTATAACCATTTTTTGTAGATCCCCCCTGATCTGCATTGCCGAAGTGTTGATATGCGATCATCGCAAGGGCAATCATGCCAGCGCCAAAAAATGCGCGTAATAAACCGAGAGGCAAAAGGCCGGAATTCCAAGCCTTTACTGCCCAATTTTTGGTGTTTAATGAATCCAAGTCCATTTTTTTGGGTGTCCGATCTTTTATGTGGCGAGGCAAGTATACATGATATTTTATTGTAATGATCACATTTTTAGAAGTCTTTATCCATCCAATGTGAATATTTGTTCCTTAAATTATTTAGACATCAAAATAAGGATTGAAAATTTTCATGCACTCATCTTGTGCGAATCTATCAGTCATTCCTGCTATATAGTCGCAAACGGTACGATGTAATCCTTGGGTTGTAATTCGCGCTTTATATCTTTCGGGGAGTTGTAAAGGGTTTTCAGAGAATTCGGAAAATAATCTTTTTACAAACCTAGCGCCTTTATTTGCCATCCTTTGCACTCGAAAATTATTGTAGATTTTTTCCTTTAGCACTGCCCCAAGTTCATGTTTTAGTTCCTCAATTTTCGGACTGTGGCAAACAACTGAAGTCTCCATGTCCCTGACTTGTTCAAGGTTGGCATCCTTTGCCAAAGATATGTTTTTTCTCGTGTTTTCAACTAAATCGCGCACGTGCATATCAATTAGCAGACGAATCGCACCTAATTGTGTTTGGGTGGAGGTGGCTTCTTTAGGTAAAATCTCTTGCGCTTTTGCAAAAGCCATGTTCCATATTTTTGATCCTGAAAGATCGGAAAATTCTATTATCCCGAGGCTGATTGCATCATCTATATCATGGGCATTGTATGCAAGGCTATCACAGGTATCTGCTACTTGTGCTTCGAGAAAAGGTTGTTTGTATTTAAGGTATTTTTTAACTTCCGGGCTATCGGGTACCTTCGAATGTAAAGCCATTGCCTCGCGAACTTCCCAAGTCAGGTTCAATCCAGGATAATTTGCATAAGGGTATTCTAATTCCTCAACAATCCTGAGCGCATGCCGGTTATGTTCGAACCCTCCATGACCAGTCATGCAATCTCGCAGTGCATATTCACCCGCATGGCCAAAAGGTGGGTGGCCAAGATCGTGTGATAGGGCGATTGCTTCTGTTAAGTCTTCGTTTAAAAGCAATTGCCTGGCAACTGTTCTACTTATTTGGGCAACTTCAAGAGTGTGGGTGAGTCGTGTTCGGTGGTGGTCGCTAGTGTGAGTTACTAGAACCTGTGTTTTGTGTGCCAGTCGTCGAAAAGCTGTGGCGTGAACAATTCGGTCTCTATCTCGTTGGTAGGAATTCCGAAAAGGATGATCTTTTTCAGGGTAATCCCTGCCTTTACTGAGTTCAGTTTTCATGGCTAATGGTGATATTGATTCCATGTAGGGGCAGGCTCCAATAGGAAAAGAAAAATCTAACACTCTTCGGGAAATGGTTGTTTTTCAATAGTTTGATTTAAATAGTCAAAAAGGCTATCCAAGGATTGAACAATAACTTTAGTGCCTGTTAGAACCGGCATAAAGTTGGTGTCTCCATTCCAGCGGGGGACAATATGCCAGTGAAGGTGTCCAGGAACACCAGCCCCAGCTGCGGCCCCGTGATTCATTCCTATGTTAAATCCATCCGGTTTGATCAATTCTTTGATAATTTTTAAAAGATGTTGGATTGTAAGTGAGCTAGATAAAAGTTGCTTTTCGTTTAACTCAGCTAAATCCCCAGTGTGATCAAAAGGACATATTAAAAGATGTCCATTATTGTAAGGAAATTTATTCAAAAAGACCAAACTGTGTCTAAGTCTTTTTACAAGAAGGTTTTGTTTGTCATTTTTCTTGTCAAACATTTGATTTTTAGCAGAACAGATGAAGCAAGAATCATTTTTTTCGGGTTTGGTTGCAGCAACATAGGCGTGCCGCCAAGGTGCCCAAAGATTTTCCATACGATTCTCCAAATTTTATTTATTGGTTAAAGTATACAGGAAATACTTTTGGGTGAATGTGTAAAATCTCACCTATTATCGGAGTTTTTGTAAATTAGTTTCAAAGTCTAAGGGAATGACCACTAGACTTAACGATGGTTTATAAATACTTTAATTATGAGTAATTTTTTCGTTTAGGAAGGGATGTTTTAATCATGGCAGTACCAAAAAGAAGGGTATCCCACGCTCGCCAAGGTAAAAGGCGTAGTCATTTGGGAGCAAAACCTACGCAAGTTGCTTATTGTTCCAATTGCGGTTTTCCATTTAGACCACATCGAGTTTGCTCTAATTGTGGCTTTTATCAAGGGCGTGAATTTTTGAAAGTTGAACAGGAGAAGTAAAAAATGCGCATTGCTTTGGATGCAATGGGCGGGGATTTTGCTCCTGGACCAATCATTGCTGGGGCTCTACAGGCGGTTCAGTCTGACACCGAACTTTCCGTGGTTCTTGTGGGTGATAATGACCAAATTAGTCCTCACATTCAAGGTCAGCCCCATTCTGATCGTATTAAAGTCTTTCACTGCACCCAAGCAATTGGGATGGAAGAATCTCCAGTTGATGGTTTGCGCAAGAAACCTGATAACTCCATCTCTAGATGCTGGCAATTGCTGTGCCAAAAAGAGGTTGATGGTATTGTAAGTGCCGGAAATACAGGCGCCATGGTTGCTGGCGGGATGTTCACAAGACGATTCCTGAAAAATGTGAAAAGACCAGGTATCGCAGCTGTAATGCCCACAAAAAAAGGGTTCTGTGTTTTAATTGATGTTGGTGCAAATACCGAGCCCAAAGCTGAGCATCTTTACCAATACGGAGTTATGGGAAGCTTGTTTGCCCGTAGAATTCTTGGCCACGAAAATCCCAAAATTGGACTTATGAATATTGGCTCTGAAGAAGCTAAAGGTAATAGCTTGGCTAAAGAGACACTTGCCCTTTTTAACAGTAGCCACTCCAAAAGTAGTTTTATCGGCAATATTGAAGGTCGTGATATTCACCAAGGGGTTGCAGAAGTTGTTGTATGTGATGGTTTTGTTGGTAATGTTGTGCTTAAAGTTTGCGAAGGTCTTTATCAATATTTGATGGAAGTCACCACTCAGGATGTTTTGGGCTGTTTAAAACAGGAAAAAGACCTTGCAAAAAACGCATTGAAGCAACTTGCGAGTAAATACGATTACAGTGAATTCGGTGGGGCCCCTTTGTTAGGTATTGACGGTGTTTGTATTATTTGTCATGGCAGTTCCAAGGATCGTGCCATTAAAAATGCATTGCTATTGGCAGCCAAGTATGCAAGGCTAAAGCTTAATGATTTAATTGTAAGGGAGCTTGAATCAGCTCCATCTTTGGTGATAAATCAGTAGGATTCTGATTAAGATTTGGTTCGGTTATGTCTGGGAATTGGAAGGAATCTTTTTAAAAATGGGCTCAACAGCATTTTTATTTCCTGGGCAAGGGGCTCAATATTTGGGCATGGGTGCTGGTCTTTGCGAAAAGTTTCCACAGGCACTCCAAAGGTTTCAGCAGGCATCTCAAATTCTTGGTTACGACCTCTTAGATATTTGCAAAAATGGTCCATTAGACAAGCTTAATTCTACTGTAATTAGCCAACCAGCTATTTATGTCTCCAGTTTGGCTGCATTAGATTTGTTGAATTCAGAAGATCCACAAGCAGCCCAAAATTGTCAGATTACTGCGGGTCTTAGCCTAGGTGAATACACTGCCTTGACTTTTTCCGGGGCCATATCTTTTACTGATGGTGTTGCCTTGGTTAAGGAACGCGGAGAAGCAATGCAAGCCGCTTCAGAAAAAATACCCAGTGGTATGCTCAGTGTTATTGGTGCCGAAAAAGAGCAAATTGCAGAAATTTGTGAAGAAGCTGGGAAAGTAGGCTTGATCAAAATGGCTAATTTTCTTTGCCCAGGAAATATTGTTGTTTCGGGGGAAGGTCAGGCTTGTTTATTATTTGAAAAAATTGCATTAGAAAAAGGTATTAGAACCATAAAGCTCGCTGTTGCTGGGGCTTTCCATACATCCATCATGGAACCTGCCCTAGAAAGACTGGCCAAGATCCTGAGTAATACTAGCATAGCCCCTACAAAGGTTCCCGTGCTTGCCAATGTAGACTCTTTGGAGCATACTGATTCTTTTGGCATTAAAAATAAACTCGCTCGTCAGGTCGTCGAGCCAGTGCTTTGGGAAGATTGCATGCGGAAAATTCTGGACTCCGGGATTGAAAAGCTTTATGAAGTAGGTCCGGGGCGAGTCCTTGCTGGTTTAGCTAAAAGGATTAACAGGAAGATCGAGATTGTTAACATTCAGGCTTAATGTCCAACTTTTATAGTGGACTGATTTTGCAGGAATTATAAACAAGATAGATAAGATGGCTTGCCCTAGCTTCTTGGTTGTGGTAGATAGCCTTGTATCTGGTATTTTTATAAGTATTTTTATGGGCTTAATTGCCCTACGTTTTCTGGAGGTATAGTGCCGTGGCTTCTGTCGAAGAAAGAGTTATAGACATTGTTGTTGAATCCCTGGCTGTCGATAGAGGTCAAATCACTCGCACTACTTCTTTTGTGGAAGATGTGGGGGCTGATTCCCTTGATGTCGTCGAATTGGTTATGGAGCTCGAGGAAGAGTTCGAAATCCAAATCCCGGATGAACAAGCTGCTAAAATTCGCACTGTAGGCGAAGCAATTGAATACATCGAAAAGGAGCAAGCCAAGAAATGACACGGCGTGTTGTCATTACCGGGCTTGGTACTGTCAATTCTCTAAGTAACGATATCCCTACTTTTTGGGATAATCTATGTGCAGGACGCAGTGGCGTAAGCCTGATAGAGCAGTTTGATACGTCTGCCTTCAAGGTTCGATTTGGAGGCGAAGTAAAGAACTTTATTCCCGAGAATTATCTTGAAGGAAAAGTTTCTAAAAGGCTTGACAGGTTTTCACAATTTGCCCTTGTCGCTGCAATATCAGCTGTGAAAGATTCTGGAATAGATTTTTCCCAAGGAGACCCTTTTCGTTACGGGGTTATTATCGGTAGTGGCATAGGCGGCCTTAATGAATTCGAAGAACAACATACTCGCTATACCCAGCAAGGCCCCGATCGAATTAGCCCTTTTGTTATTCCCAAGATGATCGCTAATTCTGCTGCCGGTAATGTTTCTATACACTTTAATCTTATGGGTCATAATACGGTTATCTCGACCGCTTGTGCTTCTGCTGCCCATGCCTTGGGTGATGCATTGCATTCCATTCGTGGTGGCTTTGCTGATGCGATTGTTGCGGGGGGCTCAGAGGCAGCTATTACACCTATGGGGCTTGGTGGATTTATTGCAGCCCGAGCTGTTTCCCATAGAAACGATGATCCTTCCACTGCTTCCAGGCCTTTTGATAAAGACCGAGATGGCTTTGTTTTAAGCGAGGGTGCTGGGATAGTTGTTTTGGAAGAATTCGAGCATGCACGCAAGCGTGGCGCCAATATTTATGCGGAAATTCTGGGTTGTGGCAATACCGCTGATGCCTACCATATTACTGCACCCCATCCTGAAGGAGTTGGAGCTTCCAAGGCAGTGCATTTTGCATTGGCTGATGCAAGGCTTAATCCTGACCAAATCGATTATGTTAATGCCCATGGAACAAGCACTCAACTGGGGGACGAAGCTGAGACTAAGGCTCTTAAAATCGTTTTTAAAGATCATGCCAAGAAACTTGTGGTTAGTAGTACTAAAAGTATGATTGGACACACTCTAGGTGCCAGTGGTGGCATTGAGCTTATTGCTTGCGCCTTATCCATTAAAAATGGGGTTGTTCATCCTACCATCAATTTAAATACACCTGATCCTAAATGCGACCTTGATTATGTGCCTAATTCAGCTAGACAAATGAAGGTTCGTTATGTTGTTTCTAATAGTTTTGGATTTGGTGGGCATAATTGCTGTTTGGCCCTCGGGCCTGTTTAGCTTTCAATTTCTGGGTTTAGTTGATTCTTTAGCCTAGATCGTTTTTAAATGGAAACCAATAAGCCTAGCGATCACTTTTTCTCTGATTTTGACAGAATTAAGCGTGAAAAGGTCTTTCATGATGAGCAAGCTCTAAACCGGCTGCACGCTTTTTCTTCACCTGAAAATTTCCTTTTTACAGATGAACAGTACTTAGCCCATGAGTCTTGGGTTAGAACTGCTGTTTTGAAACTTGGAAAGCTTAAAGGGCAAAGGATTTTAGACTTAGGTTGTGGGCATGGCATGGCTGCAGTTTTATTTGCCAGGCAGGGGGCTAGTGTAACAGCTTTAGATGTATCATCTGGTTATTTGGCAGAAACTAAAAACAGGGCATTGGCTAATGGGTTTCAATTAAATGTTTTAGCTGCTTGTGCAGAGTTGCTGCCTTTTGCTGATAATTCTTTTGATCTCATTTGGGGTAATGCTATCTTGCATCATTTAAACTTAAATTTTGCCCCTAATGAAATTTTAAGGGTACTAGCTCCAAATGGAAAAGCTGTTTTCTGTGAACCAATTACTTTCTCCTACTTAACTCATTGGATTCGTGATTTTGTCATTAAAAATTCTGAAAAAAAACATACTAGTGATGAGGAATCATTGACTTGGAACACTCTCTTGCATTTAAAACGTTCTTTTCCAAATTTGATTTGGGAGGGAAACCAATTCTTGGGTAGTATCCCAAGGCTCCTAAGATTATTTTGGCTTAATGGATTGTTTGATAGTGCTGATCAATTTTTTTGTAGGAATATTTTTGTTTATAACCGACTTTGCAGGTATGCTATATTGGAAGTTCAAAAACCAAGTTAGTTGTTTTAAAAGAATTATAATGCCCATCTCAGAGCGTAAACCCTGCTCCTTTTTTTTTACCGCTGATAAAAAAGATGGTATTTGTTATTCTGTGATGGTTCAGGCTTGCTTGTTTTTAACATTAATAGGACTTTGTTTTTTTTCTTCCTCCCGACATTTTTGTTCCTGTCTTTTGTTTTCTTTTCCGATCAATTCGAAATCGGAAAAACTTGAATATTTAAAGCTTGACCTAAATGAATCCACCCTAGGTGAATTGGCTCAGGTCCCTGGTATTGGCAAATCTATAGCTTCTGAAATTGTAAATTATCGCAAGACTTTTGGAGAATTTAGCAGCCTAGATGAAATTGAAAAAATAAAAGGTGTTGGGAAGAAAACCGCTGAAAAAATACGGCCACATTTAGTGGTAACGCGATCCACGCTCATAGATAATTTTTCAGCACCCAGAATTTGGATTCCGCCGAATATTGGGGCTGGGAAAACTGTTTTAAGTGGAAAAATTAATCATGAATTTGGAAAAATCGACCCAAATTTGGCGACTATTGAAGAATTAAAAAAACTCCCGGGGATTGGTGATGTGCTGGCTAAAAGAATCGTAGATAAAAGGCAAGACACGGTATTTCATAATGAAAATGACTTGCAAAAAGTTTCAGGTGTAGGAAAAAAAACAGCCTTAAAGATTGCTCCCTTCTTGATATTTCCTTTAATCAATCAATAATGCATTAGTTTCTTGAATTTTTATAAATGGAAAGTTTTTAGCTGATGGGTACCTTTTTTAAATTAGTCAGCAATTACGAACCTGCAGGCGACCAACCAAGAGCTATCCAAGCTTTATTGAGGGGTTTCAATGAGGGGAAATCCGCCCAAGTTTTACTAGGGGCTACTGGTACGGGAAAAACTTTTACTGCAAGCCATGTGATTGCCAATTTGAACAAGCCTACCCTGGTGTTGGCACATAATAAAACACTTGCAGCGCAGCTTTATCAAGAATTCAAAACTTTCTTTCCAGAGAATGCGGTAAATTATTTCGTTAGTTATTATGATTATTATCAGCCTGAAGCTTATATTCCTCAGCGTGACATCTACATCGAAAAAGATGCTCAAATTAATGAAAATATTGATCGACTTAGGCTGGCTGCTACAAGCGCTTTGGTTAGTAGGCAGGATGTCATTATTGTTGCGAGCATTTCTTGTATTTATGGGTTGGGCTCGCCAAGTGATTATAAGCGAATGGTGATCGCCTTAAGGAGGGGTGAATCGATTCGCAGGGAAGATCTCTTACTTAAACTTGTAGATATTCAATACAAGCGCAATGATATTGCGTTTACGCGTGGGACATTTAGAGTTCGAGGAGATGTAATAGAAATCTGGCCTGCTTCTGAGGAAATATCTCTGCGAGTAGAACTTTTTGGGGATGAAATCGACAGCCTAAGCTTGACCAACCCTCTTACGGGCGAAGTTCTTAAAACAAATGATGAATTATTTATTTATCCCGCAAAGCATTTTGTAACACCAGAAAACAGAATGAAGGTGGCTGTTGAAGGTATTAAAAAAGAATTGGATGACAGGCTTGATGTTTTTAAAAAAGAAGGCAAATTACTTGAGGCCCAAAGGCTTGCTGCTAGGACTAAGTTTGATATCGAAATGCTTCTAGAAACGGGTCATTGTCCGGGTGTTGAAAATTATGCCCGCTGGTTTAGTGGGAGAAATCCAGGAGAGCCCCCCTACACTCTTATGGATTTTTTTCCTGAAGATTTTCTTGTTGTCGTTGATGAATCCCATGTTACGGTTCCTCAAGTTCGCGGCATGTATGCTGGGGATCATAGTAGAAAAACAACACTCGTAGATCATGGATTCAGACTTCCTAGTGCTCTAGACAACAGGCCTTTTCGCTTTGAAGAATGGGAAAACAAATCTAAACGTATTCTTTTTATGTCTGCCACACCCTCAGAGTATGAGTTGTCTCGGTGCAAGGGCGAAGTTGTTGAGCAGGTTATCCGGCCTACTGGTTTGGTGGACCCTGTTTTGCATGTCCGGCCAGCAAAGGGGCAGGTTGCTGATCTTGTGAAAGAAATTAAAATCCGGGTCGATCGCAAGGAACGGGTGTTAGTAACTACATTGACAAAAAGAATGGCTGAAGATTTGACTCGGTTTTTTCAAGAAACAGGAATGCGCTGTAAATGGCTCCATTCAGAGTTGGATGCAATTGAAAGAATCAAGGTTTTAAGGGAATTGCGTGAAGGCGCATTTGATGTGCTCGTTGGTATTAATCTTTTAAGAGAAGGATTAGACTTGCCAGAGGTTTCGCTTGTTGCAATTTTAGATGCCGACAAAGAGGGTTTTTTAAGAAGTGAAACTTCTTTGATCCAAACAATTGGTCGTGCTGCTAGAAATGTTAACGCTGAAGTTATTCTTTATGGGGATAGGGTGACTAATTCCATGCACCGCGCCATTGATGAAACCAAACGGAGGCGGGATTTACAAATTCGCTATAACATGGAAAATGGAATTACTCCACAATCTGTCAAGAGTTTGATTCCTCTTTTTATTGAAGATGAAATTGCAGCTTATGATTTTTCCAACAAAGTTGTGGGAATTGAAAATGATGACCAAGTTCAAAAGCATGAGTTGATTGAAGAATTGCAAATTCAAATGATTAAAGCGGCCGAGGATTTGGAATTCGAAAAAGCTGCCCAACTTAGGGATAAAATTGCAACCTTAAAAGGTGAAAAAGTTGCGACTCCTCAAATAAAGAAAAAAAGATTCAAAAAACGGTGACACTCTGGCTCCATTTTAAGTGTATTTCACCAAAATTCTCGTCTTGTTGTGCAAATATTGATTGCTTCTTTATTAATTCAAGTATTGCAAGAAACAGCCCGATTAATCGCATTTTATGAAAGGGAGCACAGAATAAGTTTCGAAATGGGATGGACTTTTCAATCATTAACTTTCCGGTAATTTCTTCTAGATATACTTCCATCGGTGTTTGGTCTACAACAATATCCTGAGCTTGAATTGCGAGGGTCTCTTTCATTATCCTGCCAAATGCACTGACTAAATCCCAGAGTTCTACTTCTTGAATGGGCTTCTCTGAACTAACCCTTTCTTCATGGAATTGATCGGAGAAAAGGCGCGGTATTTTCTGACCCGCAGCTTCTGCTTGTTCTTCCAGAATTTCCACTGCATCTTTAAACTTCTTGTATTCAACCAATTGCCTAACTATTTCATTTCTTGGGTCATCTTCTTTGGTAATATTTTCGGCCTGTCTGGGTAAAAGTATTTGGCTTTTAATTTCCATTAATTTGGTTGCCATCACTAGAAACTCCCCAGCTAAACTCAAATCAAGAAAGCTTATTACCTCCATGAATTCTTTAAACTGATCAGCAATTCTTACCATGGATATTTCGAGAATGTCCACCTCGTCTTTTTTAACAAGATGTAACAATAGATCTAAAGGGCCGTGAAAAGCATCCTGAATAATTCGATATTCTAGTTGGGACATTTGGAAGGCTTTCTGCTAATTTTTTTGTTGTTTTGGGATTTCTTTTTCCAATGGCGCTTCAGCAACATTAATTTGTTCTTGTTGTATTTCAAAAAAGTGATTTATGGCATCCAACCCACTTGGAAGATTTGTGTTTTCTTCGCAAATACAAGAAATAAAATCATCGTTTCCAGGTACAAAGTAAATGCTTTGGTTGGTCGGACCAAAAATTTCAATACTATTCCATTCTCCTAAAATACTTGGAGGAAATGAGAAAATTGTTTGATTTGGTGTGGTATTTGAATGCAAAAGATTCCTGTGCTGCACCGAAGCTATATAACTTTTAATGAAATTTATTTTTGAACTTAAATCTTGAATTGAATCCAAGATGTTTCCTTTGATAAGTTTTCCTGAGTTTTTCATATAGGTGGATATTGACAAAAGTATTATTTTTTCGAATTCATTAAGTAAACTATCGCTTCCAATGAATATTTGTGTGAAAGCTCCGAAATCTTTAACGATTGTTTCTTGGATTATATTGTCAATGGAATGGATCTCACTTTCGGAAAGAATTTTGCTGGATGAGAAAACAGTGGTATCTTCGTGTTTGTTGTTAATTTCTGGATGATGTCCTGGGATTCGATTGTTTATTTCTAAAAGTTTTGTTTTGCATAAACTCAGTTCTTTAGCATGGTCAGTTATTTGGAAATTTATGGATTGAAGAAAACTGAAAATACAATCGCACTGAAGTATATCCATTTGTGTTCGAAATAGTGATTTAAATTGACCTATGATTTTTTGGATTGATTGGTTGTACCCTGATTTAATATCAGAAGGCTTTTGAATTGAATTATTAAGCCTGAGTAAATCAACCTTCAAATTGGAGATAAACTTTTCTCTATTTATTAAAATTTGACCTCGGAATTCCTCGATTTTTTTATTAATGATGGTTAAAAGTATATCTGCTGCTGGCATAAGTGCTGTAATAACTGTTACTGGAATTCATCCTATTGATGTCGTTAAGACCAGATTACAAATTTCTGGTAAGGAAACTCGCAATTATGGATCGCTTGGAATTACAGGAACTATTAAAACAATATACAAAGAAGAAGGTGTTGGGGCATTTTGGAAAGGTGTAAATGCTGCTTGGTTAAGGGAAGCATCGTATACGTCTTTACGTTTAGGGTTATATAGTCCTATAAAACAATTGATGGGTATTAATAATCAGTCTAATTTTTTGTTAAAATTCTCGGCTGGTTCGTTAGCAGGTGCGATTGGTTCTTTATTTGGTAATCCTTTCGATGTTATTAAAACAAAAATGATGACTTTTGAAGGTAAAAATACTATATTATTCTCACAAACCATGAAAGATTTGTATAGATTAGAAGGATTAAATGGGTTTTATAAAGGATTACAAGCAAATTTAATGCGTGCGTGTGTTTTGAATGGAACCAAAATGGCCTGTTATGATGAAATTAAACAATTTATAGTTAAAACAAATGTAGTTCCGTCAGGAATTCCTACTCAGTTTTGTGCTGCGTTTTTTTCTGGTTTTTTTATGGCATCAACTGTAGCCCCATTTGATATGATACGTACAAAATTGATGAAC
>RFZJ01000043.1 GCA_009920765.1 Planctomycetota bacterium
GGCAAAACCATCGAGGTGAAAACCTTCGGCAGGGGTGGCAAGAAAAACAGCGGCCGCATCGTCGAACCCCGCTGGAAATTCAACCAATATGGGCAATCAGGCAAATGGGTGTCCGACCTCTTCCCAAACCTTGCAAGACATGTCGACGACATCTCCTTCATCCATTCCATGACCGCAGATTCCCCCATTCACGGATCTGCAATGATCCAAATGAACACGGGCAAGGTGCAATCAGGGGCACCATGCATGGGTTCATGGGTCAACTACGGCCTGGGTTCGGAAAACGCCAACTTACCCGGCTTTGTCGTTATGCTTGATCCGCGCGGTGGCCCCATCAGTGGCGCCAAGAACTGGTCCAGCGGTTATATGCCTGCCCAATACGAGGGAACACTCTTCAGATCCCAAGGTTCCCCCATACTCGATCTTTCCAGACGAGCCGATATGACCGATCCACAACAACGCAGAATCCTTGACACCCTCTCGCAGTACAACTCCCAACATGCACTGCAAAACAAGGATTACTCCGCCCTTAACGCTCGCATCGCAAGCTATGAACTCGCTTATCGCATGCAATCTTCCGCCCCTGAAGCGACCGATATTTCCAACGAACCTCAGAAAGTTCAATCTCTCTATGGGATGGATAATCCCAAAACCGCTGTCTTCGGCAGGCAATGCCTCCTCGCTCGCAGACTTGTGGAACGTGGTGTTCGCTTCATCCAGCTTTATTCAGGCGGCGCACATAACGATGACAACTGGGACGCACATGGCGACCTCGAAAAAAATCATAACCTGCACGCTGGCGAAACCGACCTTCCCATCGCTGGTCTACTCACCGACCTTAAGCAACGTGGCCTTCTCGATTCCACACTTATCATCTGGGGCGGGGAATTCGGGAGACAACCCACCGCTGAATACGCCAAGGGCAGCGGCAGAGATCACAACGCCTATGGATTCACCATGTGGATGGCGGGCGGTGGCATAAAAGGGGGCACTACCGTAGGCACCACCGATGAACTAGGCAGTAAAGCAGTCGAAAAACCTTTCCATGTCAAGAACCTTCATGCTACCGTACTTGATCGCATGGGCATTGACCCCGAAAGGCTCACCTACTTTTACGGTGGGCTGGATCAGAAACTGGTTGGGGTCGAAGGCGCTGAACCCATCAAGGAAATTTTAGTCTAAATCATCTTTTACAAGGAGCTTCTTTCGTGAAATTCAAACTCGCAATCCTCGGCCTCTTCGCATCTTCATTCATGGCCATTGCTGCAGACCCCGCCTACAGGGTTCTCGCTGGCGACAAGGGTAAAGTTGCAATTGTTGATGCCACAGGCAAAGTTCAATGGGAATACGCCAACAAGGCTGAAACCCACGATCTTCAACTTCTACCCAATGGCAATGTCCTTCTTCCTCTTCCCAAAAGCACTGTTGGCGAAGTCGACAAAGATGGCAAAATTGTTTGGAAGTTCGAATGCAAACCCAAGGAAGGCAGCAAAGATCGCGTCGAAATCCATGCCTTCCAACGCCTTGAAGATGGCCTTACCATGATTGCTGAATCTGGTAATCGCAGGATCATCGAGGTCGACAAGGATGGCAAAATCATCCGCGAAGTTCCACTCACTGTTGAAAAACCAAACTCCCATCGCGATACCCGACTGGTCCGCAAACTTGCCAACGGCAATTACCTCGTCTGCCATGAAGGCGATGGCAAAATCCGCGAGTATGAACCCTCAGGCAAGGTTGTCTGGACTTATGTCATGGAACTCGGCGATAGGCCCCGCTCACCAGGCCATGGTGTCGAAGGCCACGGCAACGAAGTT
Source organism: Planctomycetota bacterium (assembly GCA_009920765.1). GTDB lineage: Bacteria > Planctomycetota > Planctomycetia > Gemmatales > Gemmataceae > UBA969. The sequence goes on from RFZJ01000043.1 coordinate 1,818, forward strand.
TATGGCGCTGTTCGCCTGCCCAATGGCAACACCCTCATCGCAGGCGGGAACAACAACCGTGTGCTTGAAGTAAACCCCAAGGGCGAGATCGTTTGGAAAATCGATCAATCTGAATTACCAGGCATCAAACTCGCTTGGGTTACCACGCTTCATGTTCTGCCCAACGGCAACATCATTGTGGGCAATTGTCATGCTGGCCCTGACAACCCCCAGCTTTTTGAAGTCACCCGCGACAAGAAAGTCGTCTGGACCTTCAAGGATTTCAAAACTTTTGGCAACGGCATGGCTTCCGCCCATGTACTTGATATCAAAGCCATCAGATAATTAGAACCACTAGAAAAATCCAAGCGGCCCAGGGATTATGATCATCCGTGGGCTTCTTGTTTTAAATGATCAGAGTTAATAAGTCAGAAGAAGCAGAAGAATTAGCCACAGAAGGAAGAAAAAGAAAAAGCATTTGCCACGGACGAACACGGAATTTCACGAAAGGAAGAACACATCTTTCAGAGTCGGATGCGTTAGCGACGGTTGGACTCATCCCTTAGGTGCAAGACTAAAAAATTCAAATGGAGGAGTTGTAGTGGGGCTTCCCCATCCCAACTCCTCTGTCTTAAAACAAACCCCTAGCAATTAATGGACAGTAAAAGGAAGAGTCCCACCCATCGCAGTGGGTGGACTTGAGGGTAATAAATAAAAGTGGGGGGGTTAGAACCCGGGCTAGCGAAGCGAAGGGCCCTTTTCCCGGAGGGAAGAGGGTTGGGAGTTGGGGGAAGAAAAGAAAGCAAAAGAAAAAGGCATGGCGCGATCACCAGCGGATTTACATCCGCCGCTCAATAAGAAAAGGTGGGCTTGAAGGCATAGTGGGTGAATTGGCTGTTTATATTACCCTTAGCTCACAAAGACACCGCTGGTATTGGATGGGTCGCCACTGAAGAACGAAAACAGCAGATCCAAGGTTGGGAAGCTGAAGCCTTTGACTTCAGGGCCGCCACCGGGGCCAGCCCCAGTGATGAGATCCAGCACACCATCGAAGTTTCCATCGCTAACTCCAACCCGAACGCCGCCTGTAAAGTCTTCTGCATAGGCCATGAACTGTGAAAGTAATGCGCCAGTATAAGGGTCCCAAACTGCGACGACAGGAGCACCACCAGAGCCTGCTCCGGTAACTACTTCGATGTTGCCATCGTTACCGATATCGCCTGCAGCGACAAAAACACCGCCGGTGAAAGATATGGGGTAGGCATACCACTGGCTAAGAATGGAATTGGTAGCACCATCAAAGACTTTAACATGAGGGGCACCACCCGGGCCGGCACCCGTGACTAGATCAAGGATGCCATCGTTGTTGAAGTCAATTGATGCAACAGTGACCCCACCAGTGAAATTTTCAGCGTAGGCAAAGAATGATTTGATAACACTAAGGTTCCTACCATCAAAGATGCTAACTTCTGGGCCACCACCAGCGCCTGCGCCTGCGATGATGTCTAAAAATCCATCGCTGTTAAAATCACAGGCTGCAATGAAGACACCGCCGGTAAAGGCTGGATTGAATGCGAAGAAGGATTGAATGACTTCGCCGGTTTCAGAATCAAGAATAGCAACCGCGGGGCCACCGCCCGGGCCTGCTGCTGCGATGATATCAACCTTGCCATCGCCATTGAAATCGCCTGAAACAACTCGAATCTGCCCGGTGAAGCCGGGGAAGGGAGCTGCACTACCGATGACTTTGCCGGTGTCTGGATCAATAAGAGAAACTACGCTAGAGCCGCCTTGTGTTGTGGAACCGCTGCCAGTAACAAGTGGCGTTTGAATCGTATTGATTGCAATCGGGGGAGTAAGTGTTGAAGCGGTGCCTTGGTTTCCTAAGGAATCAAAGTAGTTATTGCTAACGGAAATGGTTCCATCAGCTTTGATGCCAAGTGTTGGCGTAAAGGTAGCAGTGTAAACCGTGCTACTGGAAGCCACGGGGTTGGTGATGGTGCCATTAGTTACGGTGATGATACTTGAAGAAAACCCGGTCACGACTTCAGAGAAGGTGAAGGTAATGGTTGAGGTTTCATTAGCTTTCAGGCTGCTTGGACTTGCGCTGATGTTAAGCGTGGGGGCGGTGTTATCAATGGTGATGGAACTGGAACTTGTGGCTGTGCCAGCAATGGTGGTGATGGAAATAGTACCAGTCGTTGCCCCGGATGGGACAGTTGTAGTAATTTGAGTTGGGGAATCTATATTGTAAGTTGGTTGAGCCGTGCCATTGAAAGATACTTGCGTGACGTTTGTGAAATTAGTACCTGTGATAACCACAGTAGTTCCGGTTTTACCAGCAGTTGGGGTGAAGGAAGTAACCGTGGCTGGATCATAAACAGTTAAAGTTACGTCATTATTTCCCGTGCCACCGATGTAGGAGATTTTATACGCCCTGCCATTGACAATGACCGCAGCGCCTTCAGCCAAGCCATTGAAAGTACCTGAAATTGAGTTGGAACCTTGATTATCAATGATGGTAAAGACCGTGCCTTGGATTCCATTAAAGCTAGAGGACAGGTTTAAAGTTGCACCACCGAGAGTCACGCTGCCGCCTGAACTCACTACGATCTGATCATAGTCAGTGCCCGCAACAGGGGTTGAATTTGCCCCTATGATTTCGATCTGCAGGGTATTAGTGGGACTTAAGCTCAGACTGGTGGTGGTAACTTTGCCTGGGCTATTACCGGGGGAGATAACGCCAGTACCCGTTGCAGTCAGGTTGCGGATGGCGCCCGTGCCTTTTAGTGTTCCACCTGAAACAACATAGTTGGTGGATTGTGGAGTGGTATTATTGATCTGCACCACGCCGGTGGTCACATAGGTAGTAGTATTTGTATTGGCCCCTGAAATCGTGGTCAAACCTGGAGAAGCGGTAATAGGTGTTAGACTGAAATTGCCAGATATCATGTTGGGAAGATTAATAGAACCTGTTCCCGCATTAAGATCGATATTAGAAGTTAAGATGATGGGGGAATTATAATTTTGCACACCATTCAAGGATGTAACATTTGAAGCTATCTTGATAGATCCACTACTTCCCGCATCAAGATTTAGAGTACCCGACCCCAAATTAGAAAGGCCAATAGGCAAATCAGTGCTATCTTGAACAGACACATTATGATTGCCACTGTTGTTAAGACTAACCAAGCCAGTGAAGTCATTGCCTACATTGGCAAGAGTGATAGCACCTGCACCTGCATTGAAGGTTACTGCACCTGCAGAAGCGGCTTGGGTGATTGCCCCAGATTGCGTAATGCCAACTGCATTTACGGTAAGTGTGCCACTGCCTAAAGTGGAAGCGCCAAAAACAAACGCATTGGTATCAGTAATGGCAACAGTAGCACCAGTGGAATTCAAACTAACAGGGCCCGTAAAATCATTACCTGGGTTGGTAAGGTTAATAGCATTTGCACCTGCATTAAAGGTTGCTGAACCCCCAACGGTGATAAGGCCATTTTGTGAAATCGTTCCGCCTGCATTGATGCTGAGATTTGCGGGGGCCGCAATTGCGGGAAGGTTTATTCCAGTAGTGTTTGTAATGTCAATATTGCCAGTGGTGGTACTGATGTTTGCAAATGCCAAGGCGGATGCATTCACATTAATTCCGCTATTTGCAACCAGCGTAATGGTTGGCGTTGTAACCAAACCAGCCCCGCTGATACTACCTGAGTTAAGGTAAGCGGAAGCAGAATTACCCTTGGCCTTGATGGCGTTGCTTATGGTAAGAGAATCTGCACCTGTGCCAGTGGTGATGACGAGGGATTGATCTGAACCACCTCCTGTGACAACGCTGAAATCCACTCCCCCTACACCGATAGTAACGGAATCTGCACCTGAGTTACCTTCAATAACGATCCCTGAAAAAACTGATAACAAAGTCAAATTAACTGCAATAGTTTTGGCAGTGTTATCAATAGTGATACCGGTGCCACTTCCGGTAATATTGCCCGCTGTGGTTGCGGTGATCGTGAGGGTGTTGCTGGAAAAAGAAGTGTGGACATCAGAAATAGTGGTGCCCGAAGAAGATAGAATCAGTCCAACCTGACCACTTGCATTGACCGCAACAACAATTGCACCTGCAGCGGATGGGGCAAAATAAGCATAGGCACCAATATCATTATTAGAGCGTATGAAACCACGCTGGTCTAAATTAGGTGTAACTAAAGCTGTTGTGCTGATTGCAGGGCTGCCAGCGCCTAGGGCCATGGTGAAGGTAAGGCCGCCGTTGTTTTGCAGGGGGCCAAGCTGGGGATCTGCAGTAAAAGCAGGAGTAAAGGTGCCTATAACCGTACCAAAAGTTTCTACAAGGTTGTTGGTATTTGTCGTTGGAGCATTACCAACAAAATCAGCACCGCTGAGACTATTGGCGATAATGGTGTTAGCAATGTTAAAAGTTCCGGAGTTGGCGATACCCCCACCTTGGCTAGCAGAATTGCCAGAGAGGGTGGAATTAGAAATGTTAAGGATACCGCTACCAGTGTTGAAAACACCGCCGCCAAAGATTGCAGAATTGTTGGAGAAGGTGGAATTGGAGATGGTGAGTGTGCCGATATTTGCGATGCCGCCACCTTGGCCAGCAGAATTACCAGAGAGGGTGGAATTGTAGACGGTTAGGGTACCGCCATTATTAGCAATGCCGCCACCTTGGCCAGCAGAATTACCAGAGAGGGTGGAATTAGAAATGTTAAGAATACCGCTAGTAGTATTGTAAACACCGCCGCCAAAGATTGCAGAATTGTTAGAGAGGTTGGAATTGGAAATGGTGAGGGTTCCTGAGTTATTAAAGGCGCCACCATAGCTGGAAGTAAAATTTGCACCAGAAACAGAAACGCCAGAGATAAAGAGGTTACCTCCAGTTGAAATAGAGAAAACACTAAAATCACCACCGTTGCCACTGATGTTAAGATTGCTTGCGCCAAGGCCGGTGATAGTTACAGTGCCCGCAGTACCACCGGAAACCGAAGTGTTTGCACTAACAATATTGGGTAATGCGGCAGCAAGGGTGATGGTATAAAAATTGGCCCCTGTTAGGTTGAAACTTATTTGATCATTACCAGGGGTGGTGTTTGCTAGATTGATTGCAGCACGAAGCGAACCTACGCTAGGGCTGGTTGAGTTATCGCTAGTATTAGTAACTTGAATACCAAAGGAATATGCACCAATATCATTGGTGGTGCGATTGATGCCGCGTTGATCTGTACCAGTGCCTGCGGAAGTTCCGATGGCAGGACTACCAGCCCCTAAGGCCATGGTAAAGGTGGGGCCACCATTATCTTGCAAAGGGCCTAGGCGTGGATCTGCATTAAAAGCAGGAATAAAAGTGCCGGTAACCGTACCAAGATTTTCCACAAGGTTGTTGGTATATGCGCTTGGTGCATTGCCAGCAAAATCAGCACCACTAAGACTATTAGCAATAATGGTGTTCTCAAGGTTATTAATGGTGGCATTGTTTTGTATGCCACCCCCGGATAATGCAGAATTGCCAGAGAGGGTGGAATTAGTCACTGTGAGGGATGATGACCCAGTACTAACTGTAGCATTCAAAATCCCACCACCATTGCCCGGAGTGGTATTACCAAACAAAGTAGAATTGAAAACAGTCAAGTTAGAATTAGTATTAACAATACCGCCACCACCGTTGGTTGCACTATTGTTTGAAATGGTGGAATTAGATATCGAGATGGTGTTAGCATAACATTTATAATTATTAATGCCTCCGCCAAAGCCAGAAGCAGAATTCCCTGAAATCGTAGAATTAGACAGAGTGAGCGCTGTACCCAGATTAAAAACACCCGCCCCATTTACTGCTGAATTTGTTGAAATGGTTGAATAAGAAATCGTAACTGGGCCAACACTATTATTGGAAACCCCGCCGCCATTAGCTGTTGAAGAATTTCCTGAGATGGTTGATTTAGAAATATTTAAAGAAGAACCCTGATTAAAAATACCACCGCCATTACCTGAAGAAGCGTTGTTCGAGATTGTAGAATCGGTGATGTTTAAAACACCGGTGCTATCATTGTAAATACCTGCCCCTTTAACCGCATTAATATTACCCGAAATAACAGAACTGTTGATGGTTGCAGTACCATTGTTAAAAAGGGCACCACCATTTCTAGCAGTATTGTTTGAGAAAGTTGAACCGCTAACGGCCAAAAAAGAATTAGCATTAGTGTTAAGAATTCCAGCACCTTTGCTTGTAGTGCTTAAATTGCCCGTGAAAACTGAATCAGCAATCGTGAGGTTGGAATTAGTATTGATGATGCCACCGCCACCGTTGGTTGCGCTATTGCCCGAAATGGTGGAATTGAAAATGGAGATGGTGCCCCCATTGTAGTTATTAATACCACCACCATAACCCGCAGTTGCATTGTTCGATATGATGGAATTTTTAACGACAAGGGAAGTACCCTGGTTAATAATTGCACCACCGTTTAATGCTGAATTACCAGTAATCGTGGAGGCAGAGATTGCTAGGGAACCCAAGTTATTAAATGCACCGCCATTGCCCGAAGTAAAAACTGCACCGGAAACAGTTACGCCAGAGATGAAGAGACTACCCCCGGCAGCAATATTAAAAAAATTAAAACCACTACTATTACCATTTATGGTAAGCAAAGAAGCACCAAGACCGTTGATGGTTACGCTACCTGCAAATGTGGCCTTCGCAATAGTGGGCAAGGCGGAAGCCAAGGTGATGGTTGTTGATCCAGTTAAGTTAAAACTAATGCCATCATTACCAGGGGTGTTATTGGCCAGATTGATTGCAGCACGCAATGAGCCAGAACCAACCGTATTGCTATCACCATTATTAGTAACTTGAATACCAAAGGAATAAGCTCCGATATCTGCGGTGGTGCGATTGATGCCACGCTGATCCGTACCAGTGCCTGGGGTAGTGCCGATGGCAACGCTGCCAGCACCAAGGGCCATGGTGAAGGTAGGGCCACCGTTATCTTGTAGGGGGCCAAGTTTAAGTTGTGCACTAGTAACTGTAATTGACCCAGATAAAGTTCCGTTAGTAATTAAATTGTTAGAAGAAACAACGGTACCGCCGCCAGCATAATCTAAACCGCTAGTACTATTGGCGATAATGGTATTGGAGATGGTAAGAGGGCCAAGGAGGTTAAAAATGCCGCCACCAGAGTTTGCAGAATTGCCCGAAAGGGTGGAATTGGAGATCGTGCCATCGCCTCTGTTGTAAATGCCGCCACCTTGGCCAGCACCTCGTATAGCAGAATTGCCGGAGAGGGTGGAATTGTTCAATGAGAAGCTACCCTCAAAGTTTTCTATAGCACCTCCAAAGGTAGCAGAATTGTCAAAGAAGGTGGAATTGGAAATGGTAAGGTTGCTAAAGTTTGAGATTCCACCACCACTATATGCGGTATTGCCCGAAAGGGTGGAATTTATAATGGTGAGTTTGGATGTGCCTTGATTTCGTATCCCTCCACCACCGCCTTTACCATTGCCATCGTTAGCAATATTGGCTGAAAGTTTAGAATTAGAGATGGTAAGGTTACCCCGGGTAAAAATACCACCGCCATAAGATGCGGAGTTACCCGAAATTTCAGAATTGGAAATAGAAACCGTATTGTGGCTATAAATCCCACCACCGAAATTTGCAATATTGCCAGAAAGTAATGAATTGGTGATGGTGATGGTGCCGGTATTGTAAATCCCACCACCAAAAGATGCCGAATTGCCGGAGATGGTGGAATTGATGACGGTCAGGGCACCTGAGTTATTAAAGGCACCACCATTGCCGGAAGTCAACTTTGCACCAGATACAGTGACTTCGGATATAAAGAGATTACCACCAGTAGCGACAGAGAAAATACTGAAATTACCACCATTACCACTGATGTTAAGATTGCTTGCACCAAGGCCGGTGATGTTTACAGTGCCAAACCCCGGGATGAGGGTTAGCGTGGAAGCCAAAGTAATTGTGTAGGGATTAGCCCCCAGTAGATTGACACTTATTTGATCATTACCAGCAGTCATATTGGCTAAATTAACGGCGCTCCGCAAGGATCCTGTTCCGGAATCCGCAGTATTAGTAACTTGAATACCGAAGGAATAAGCTCCGATATCTGCGGTGGTGCGATTGATGCCACGCTGATCCGTACCATTGCCTGGGTTAGTGCCGATGGCAACGCTGCCAGCACCAAAGGCCATGGTGAAGGTGGGGCCACCGTTATCTTGTAGGGGGCCAAGGTTTAGCTGTGCACTTGTTACCGTGGTAGCTCCGGTTAAGGTACCAGTTGTGATTAAGTTGTTGGTTGATGCGACCGTTGGTGCGTTTCCAACAAAATCCCCGCCCCTGATACTATTGGCGATGATGGTATAGGAGAGATTACTAATGGTTGCATAGTTTCGAATTCCTCCGCCATTGTTATTGCCTGCTGAATTGCCTGAAAGGGTGGAATTTGTGATGCTGAGACTCGATGAACCTGAGAAGTTTAATATTCCACCTCCATTTCCCGGAGTGGTATTTCCAAACAGGGTGGAGTTGGAAACAGTCAGATTGGAATTGGTGTTAACGATACCGCCGCCACCGTTATTTGCACTATTGCCCGAAATGGTGGAATTGAAAATGGAGATAGTGCCTCCATTGAAGTTATTAATACCACCGCCATAGCCCGAAGTTGAATTACCTGAGATCGTTGAATCAGAAATAGTGAGTGCGGTACCCTGGTTAAAAATACCACCGCCACCGGACGCAGAATTACCTGAGATCGTTGAAGTGGCTATTGCAAGAATACCTGCGTTATTAAAGGCGCCACCAAAGCCAGAAGTAAAATTTGCGTCGGATACCGTTACGCCAGAAATAGTCAAATTACCCGAACTGGCGACAGTAAAAACACTGAAATTACCATTGTTGCCACTGATAGTAAGGGTATTTGCCCCAGGCCCGGTGATGGTGAGGGTGCCCGCAGAAGTAGCAGATGCAACTACGGGAAGTACGCCGGTAAGTGAGATTGTAGCTGGCCCATTAGTGAAAAGTGAGGAAGCAAAAACAATGGTGTCATTGTTTGGGTAATTAATAGTATCGTTAGCTAGACTAATTGCTGCAGCGAGAGAACCGGGACCACTGGAATTTAAATTACTTACTGTAAAGGTTGTAGGAGAAGGATTGATTCTTGTTTCAAGATAAGTCAGTTGAGGAGGGCGCAGAAAAGGCCTTGGTTTGCTTTTTGAAGCAGTCAGTCGCTTCAAAACCTTCCTTAAAAAATTATTCATTCTCAAACTTCCCGTCAAATATCACCAAACCTCTAGAAATATGAGCATATTTTCTAAGGATCGGATAAAAACCGGTGCTATGATAAGACTTTTCGAGACTTAATTTATGCTAAAGCATAAAAGAAGGCTGTCAACATGCTCTGCCGAAAATCCCACCTTGTTTCCCCCAATCCACCTAACCCAACCTTGGTGGTTTTTAACGCCTATAATGGGGTAACCATTAAAATAAACAGAATGATTTGATTTTTAGGTAAAGAGACATCAAACCTCATTTAAAGGGTTGAAGCGCAGGAGATGAATTATGAATATAGTTCAAAACCCATGGATTGTGTTCCATGGGTTCCTTTTTTTAATATTTACTTATTAATGCTTTCATTCTGCTTTTTGACTTCAATCATGATTTTATCTTCTATCGATGGGGCCCAATAAGCGGGCAGGCCATAATAAACCATGGATCCACCACCTTCGTAGCCACCTTCCTTTAAAACCCTTAAGGAAGGAATGTAAGCCATGACATCAATTGCGTATCCACAGACCCAGGTGTTTTTCCCTAGGGCTTCTTTGATTCTGATTGCATAATCAACAACTACTTCACCACCAAGAAAAACCCAAGTTGGTCCATCTCCCAATTTCCAAGTTTCAATTGGATACTGGTAGGTTTCCTTGAGAGAGCCTTCAGCTTCAAGTTTCTTGAGAAGGAACTTCGCCCGGCCTGCTTGGAATTTATCTTTGCCTTGGGAATCTTGAATAAGCTTATCACGGGAGGGAAGCTCAGCAAATGAAAGGGGGATCTCGCTGTAGGTTTTCTTAAGAGTACCTTGGATTTTCTTCATGGGTTGTTTTAAAACAGCATCAACAGCATCTGCCAGTTGGTTGCCATAGTTTTGGGCGAGTTCAACAGTTCTTCGTGGGAGTGGATTTTGATCAGCACCACAGCCAGCCCAGAAAAGTGCGGTTGCTCCCGGATGCCTTCTCTCCAACTCCAACATCGCAAAACCAGGATAGTCGCCACACCATTGATAGAAAGAAAGTGTAGTGGAATGGCAGGCATATCCAAAAACAATGCCCTTGGTTTTTCCTGAAGCATCTTTAATGAGTAGCACTGGAACAGCATGGTCTGATGGGCCGAGGATTTTATTTTCAGCTTTCAGTTTAACAACATCAGCCTCTTTGTTGGTCCTGCGATTAACAGCAAAATTTGCCTTGCCCTCACCCCACGAAAGCTCCGCAGGCATCAAGTTCTTAAAGGCGTTCTCTCCAACAAGGGCAACTTTATCGATAAGCATGGCAGTGTATTCATCGATGAGTTTGTTGTTTTCATCATTGAGGAAATACATGGTGCGAAGGTTGGTGCCAACGACCGGGCCGCAATGGGTATGCGAGCAGGCCAGGCTGATTGCATCGTTGGCAAGCCCAAGAGACTTTGCAAGTTTCTTACGGATAGCATTGGAAGTCGATTGATCAATGCCCACTAGATCAAGGGTGATGAGAAGGCAACGATTTTTGACACCATCCTCGATTGCAACGGCCTTGGCGAAAAGATCATGCACCTTGCCTTCGGAAACCTTATCACGACCACCATAACCCGACATCCACATATTTTTTTCAGGCGTGATGACAATGGAGGAAAGCCCTGCCTTCCATGTGGTTTTTTCCTGTGCCTGGGCTTGATGAATCACTGTTGCAAAAAGCAAAACTAGGGCGAGCAAGCGGAGTTTCATTTTTCGGGTTCCTTGAATAATTGAACTAACGGATGGAATCGAGGTAGGCAAGAAGATCAGCCATTGAGGTTATTGAGATGTTTTTTTCAACACCTTCAGGCATGAAAGAAATCCCAGTGGAACGCATCTCTTCGATGTTATTGCGCAGGATGGTTTCATTTTGATGGTCAGCTTTCCAGAGTGTAAGGCTGTTGGCAGACTCGGAGGCGATCATGCCCGTGATGATTTTGCCTGAAGTGGTGGTGACAACATAAGTAACAAAGGCGGGTTTCACTTCCCTGTTGGGGTCGAGGATATTAAGGAGGATGGATTCAAGCCCCCTGCTGCGTGCTGCGGAAAGATCTGCACCCACGGATTTGCCAACGCCTTCGAGTTGATGGCATGCAGAACATTGCGCTTTGAAAACCTCTTTGCCCCGGATTTTATCGCCCTGAGTTTCAAGAGCCTTCTTGTATTGATTAAATACCTCCAACCTGCTGCTGGAAGAAACATCCGCAAGTTGGGCAATCTTTTTTCCAAGAGGAGAATCTTTCTTTCCACTAGCAAGTTTCAACCTGCCCAAATCAATCTCGCCCTTGGAAATCTTCTTTGCAGCAATGGCATCAAGCAATAACTCGGTGGAAGAATTGCGTGAGAGCAATGCCTCTAGCGCAGTTGCCTTGGCTTTGGGCCCCAAGCCGGGCCAGGCGCTTATCACAAGTTGAGCTGCATCAGTTCCTTCATATTTGCTAAGCGCTTCGAGTGCAGCTTGGTGAACCATTGGGTTTTTGGAACTCTCAAGCGATGCCTTTAATAACTCTTGGGCGTTTGCAAACTCTTGGTTGGATAGCAGTTTCAAGGCGGAAGCTTGGGTGCTGGGGTTGGCCTTCAAATCTGAGAGAGACTTCCTGGCATCAAGTATAAGGGCTTCAAGAATTTTCCCCGCTTTGCCTTCAACCGGGGTTCGTAATGGGCTTTCAATCACTTCGCGAATAAGGATGTTCGCAAGGGCTTTTTCATCATCATTCAAGGCATTGATTGCAGCAACTAAAACCGATCTGGATCGAGGCAGGCCCGAGGCGGAAAGATTCTTCGCCTGAGTTCCAAGAAAAGCCAAACCATCGGCACTGCCCCTGAAGGATTTATCATTGATGAGATGGTTGAAGAGTGCCTCGGTACGATCAGGTGAGGCACAAAGCAATGCAAGCCTGAAGTAAGGATCTTTGCCTGAAGCGATTGCGATATCTCCCAAGGCCTTTGCAGAGGTAGCATCATCTGCGCCAGCAAGAGAATAAATGGCCTGCAGTTGGACTTTATTATCAGTGTCTTTTAACAAGGTGATCATGCGAGAGCGAACATCTTTTGCAGGTGGAAGTTTTTCGGAAAGTAAAAGTGCCTGTTCACGAACCCTAGGGTGTTGATCAGCAAGTGCAGCCAAGACATCAGAATGCTGCAAAGAAGACAGCCCTTGCAACACCCATAAAGCATGAATTTTTCCGAGATGGGACTTGGAGTTTTTCGCAAGTTCACGCACAAGGTAGGTGATGGATTTATCCTGTTTCTGGTAAAGCAATCTACTTGCGGTATCACGATGCCAGCCATTGGGGTGTTCAAGTAATGCGACAAGCTCTTGGGAGGACAATGAACCAATCTTGGGGTTGGATTTCGGTTTGAAGTTTTCTGGAGAGATACGCCAAATGCGACCACGATCGAACCCCGCCATCACATTAAGGTGCTTCACCATCTCCGGAGGCAGAAAAGCCGCACCTTCGATAAGTCCGCGATACATATCAACAACATAAAGGCAGCCATCGGGGGCATGCGCCATCTGCACGGGTCGGAACCAATTATCAGCGCTGGCGAGGAATTCGACCTCAGGTTCAGCACGGTTGGCAATTGGGATGATGCCTTTATCATCAAGCCTGGCCTGATAGATAAGGTTGCCTGAAACCTCGCCAACAAAGATATCACCCAGATGCTTGGGATCGAAGGCATCGCCCCTATAAGAAGTGATGCCCGTTGCGCCAGTGAAGAACCCGGAAACTTTTCCCCCTTCGTTGGAACCTTTGACGATTCCCTTGGTGCGAAGATCGGTACGAAGGATGCGCCAGGGTTCATCGGGGCTGATGCGAAAGATGCGGGTGAATTTACTTCCTGGGGTGATGTTGACTGCGGGAGCGGGGGCTTGAACATATGGATTGCGTGACAAATAGCGGGTATCAAAGGCAAGGATCTGCGCAGGTTCGGAGTTACTACAAATATAAGCACGGTTATAATTATCGAGCGAAAAACCATGCTGCCCGCCCCCACTGGTTTTTTCAAAACTTAAGGTGGTTGGATCCAAAAGAATGGTTTGATTACGAACCTGGGTGGAGTTGCCCTTGGAATCATCGCCTAAGCGGATTTCGCCACCCGCCATGCCTGTGGAAATATGAATCCGGTTATCAAGCCCCCAACGAAAAGAATTGAGCATGGCTTCGCCCGCATGGTCTCTGCCAAAGCCTGTGAGTACTTTTTTTCTGATGTCGGCTTTGCCATCGTTGTTGGTGTCTTTTAAAAACCAGATGTCTGGAGCAGCGCCAACGAAGATGCCGCCATCGTAGCAAAAGACAGATGCTGCGTAGGGGATGTTATCTGCGAAGACGGTGCTTTTGTCGTAAATGCCATCGTTGTTGGAATCTTGAAGAAGCTTGATACGGCCCTGATGTTTAAAATCGGGATTGGCATAGGCATTGTATTCGGGATATTCAGCAACATAGAGGTTGGCATTTTCGTCGAAGTCGATTGCAACAGGGGAAGCGATTAGAGGTTCAGATGCAATGAGATCAATCTTGAAGCCTGGTCTGGTCTTGAAAGTCTTGAGTGAATCTTGTGGGGTTTTGGGTGGGATGACAGGTAGCTGATCCTTGTAATCCTTCTGCCAGGCTTGGGTGAAACCTAACGCTGTCAGAAGAACACAAAGGATGATGAATGGCTGGATTTTAAGAATCACATCAAACTCCAAAACTTACAATTGCATTAAAGGCGGGTCATGGGATTATAACCGTTGATACAGTGCGAGGGAAACAGGAAGATCCCAAATTGCAAAAGGCGAAACCAATGGACAATACAATAGAAAGTCCTTCGAAAAGCGAACTCAAGCAGCATTTCAATCTGGTTCAGGCAACCGCACTTAACATCAGCATGGTCGTGGGCGCCGGAGTGTTTGTTACAATTCCGCTGATGCTGGCACATCTTCCCGGCCCTCTCGCATTGCTGGGTTGGGTTGCAGCAGGTATTTTGATTTTGCTTGATGGGATGATATGGAGCGAACTCGGCTCGACATTTCCCGGTTCAGGCGGATCCTACCTCTACCTGCTGGAAGGCTTCGGCAAAAAAAGCTGGGGAAAGCTCATGGCTTTCCTGTTCATCTGGCAATTCATGCTCAGCGGCCCGCTCGAGGTTGCCTCCGGCCTGATTGCCATGAGCCAGTTTGCAGCCGCCATTCACCCTGATATTCAATCCTGGAATGAGCAACTCACCTGGAAATTCGCACTCATACAAGATACCGAACTGGCTTGGACCATCAGTCCATCACGATTGTTTGCCTTTTCACTGGGGGCTTTTCTGATTTTTCTACTTTATCGAAAAGTTGAAATTCTTGGGAAACTCACGATTGTTTTCAGCATAGGCGTCCTGATTGCAATCCTCTGGATAATCATCGATGGCATTCTTCATTTCAACCCTGCGGGAGCTTTTGAAATGGCCGGAAAGGAATGGCCCGGCTTTGGTGGTTTTTCCTCCGGGCTTGGGCAGGCGATGATCCTCGCAATGTATTCCTACCTGGGTTATTACAACATCTGTTATGTTGGCGATGAGGTCAAAGACCCGGGCAAAACCATTCCAAGATCCATTTTCCTATGCTGCGTCACGGTCATTTCACTTTTCCTTTTGGTCCACATAGCCCTGACCAGTGTTGTTGATTGGAAAAAGATCCCGGTACATTCGCCCGAGGTTGACAGCTTCAGCCTGGCAGCGGAATTCATGAAAATCTTGCATGGCGAGGGTGCAGCCATCCTGATGACCCTGTTCCTGGTCTGGAGTTGCCTGGGTGCCGCTTTTGCCGCCCTGCTAGGGTATTCGAGGATTCCCTATGGTGCTGCAAGAAAAGGGCATTTTTTCAGGGGCCTAGCCCGTGTTCACACCACCCATCAGATCCCCCACTTTTCTTTGTTGCTGGTCGGTGGATTAACCCTCTTTTGGTCGTTTTTCGACCTTGGATCGGTTATCACCGCCCTGATCACCACCAGGATCCTGGAACAATTTTTGGGCCAGATCATCGGCCTGATGTTACTACGACGAAATCAACCTACACTCCAAAGGCCTTACAAGGTTCCCTTTTATCCATGGCCCTGCCTGATGGCCTCGGCAGGGTGGTTGTTTCTTTATTTTTCAGCGGGCTGGATTTTTATCGCCCTTGGATTGATTACCCTTCTTTTAGGTGCCCTTTTCTACTTCGGATGGACCAAACTCGAAAGCAAGAAAATCATTCGGATTGACTGATGCACACCTGACATTTGAATAGTCTAAATCCCCGATTCCATGACCCACATTAATTTTTGTAAATCCTCAGGCTTTCCACTTTTGAATTAAATATAATAACTCAATAAGTTATTATTGATATTTTTCCTTTGGAGTTTTTTGTGAACATTCTAATAGGCTGGGAAGATTCAGAACAAGTTGACCTCATGACCATGTATCTGGGAGCAGGGGAAAACGAAATATATATTGCAACAGGCAAGGAGGATTTCAGCGAAAAGCTCCAATCCATCAAGGATCTTAGCGTGGTATTGCTGTCCACCCGGTTTCCTGACCTTGAGGCATCCTTTGAACTTTTCAAGGAAATCCGTGCCGTCAGGTCCCAGGTGCCCATTGTTTGCGGTTGTATGTCGGAAGATATCTACCGCCTGGCACGCTACATGATGGCTGGTATGAAATCATACATCCTGCGGGATCCCAATGGCGACTTCCTCTTCCTTCTTAATGCCATGATGGAAAGCGTGGTCGAATCCGTACGGGCTGAACGCGAACAAAAACTAGCTGAAAAACTCCGCGAAGAAGTCGAATCAGTCCGAAAGCTCCAGGAAACCATCGTTCCCAAGAACATCAAACCACCTGTCGGTTACCGTGCCTGCGCACGCTACGAACCATCCCAGGTCAAAGTGCTCGGAGGACAGGCCGTAACCATGGCAGGTGGCGATTACTACGACCTCTTCGCCTTGAAATCAAACAAGTTTGTCGTTCTTGTAGGCGATGCCTCGGGCCACGGCATGAAAGCCTGCATGTCCGTCATCACCATGCACACCCTGGTAAGGATGCTCAAGGATGATGAACATTTAAAACCCTCTGATTTTGTTGCCACCGTCAATAAAAATCTTTGCGAACAGGCTATTGTCAGCGCTGATGGCGGTTTCATCACCCTCGCCTACGGCATCCTGAATGGCGACACCCACGAGTTCCAGTGGTGCTCCGCAGGCCACCCAATGCCTCTCATCCAGTCCATGGAAACCGGCGAAGTCACCAATGTTTCCAAGGAGGAAGTTGGCGGTATGCCCCTCGGCCTTTTTGATGGCGCTGAATACGAACAACATTCCTTCATCATTCCACCCAATAGCAGGCTTCTTTTCTACACCGATGGCTTGCAGGAGGCTTTCCCCGACCTTGAGGAACATGTTGAATTCGGTATCGCGGGTATTTCCGCAACCATGAAAAAGAATGTCGCTGAGCCCATCGAAAAAGTCATGATGGCCTTGTTTGACGACTCAAACTCCTTCACCCAGGGGAACGGCAGGCACGATGATACCTCCGTGGTCCTTATCGAGCGTTACCAGTAATGGCCCGCCCTGCAACTGGGTTCTTGCACTTTGCCTCAAAATCGTGCAGACTATTCAATTGGAGTTGATGCGGGATATGGTCCTGCATCCTGTTTATTTTTGAACCTGCCTGCGCCTAGCTTCCCCGAGGACTTACCATGTTTCGCATCCTGTTTTCAAAAATGACAATCACCACGATTTTATTGGCTGCATACTCTCAAGCCGCCTGGGCTGCCAGCCCCATAACTGACAAAGCCCTTGAAGTCGAAATCCGTAGGATCATCCAGGAACCCATGGGCGACCTCACCGAGGAAAAACTGCTTAAACTATTCATCCTGGAAGCCCCGGGCAAATCCATCAAAGATCTTGCAGGGCTCGATAAATGTAAAAACCTTGCCCTTATCCGCCTTTCCAACAACCAAATCACAGACCTCAAACCCATCAAGGATCTTGCCAATGTGCAGTCTCTTGACCTTGCCAACAATAAAATTACAGACATCAAACCTATCGCAGGATTGATCAAATTGCAGTACATCGAACTTTCGGGCAACCAAATTTCAGACGTCTCCGCACTCGAAAAACTTACCGCACTCAATGCCATCTACATGGGCAACAACAAAATCACCGATATCTCCGCAGTCAAGAATCTGTCAAAGCTCTCGTCCCTTTCACTTCCCAAAAACCAGATATCCAACCTTGCACCCCTTGCCACGGTCACCCGAATTTCAACCCTGGATCTTAGTGATAACCAAGTGGCAGACCTTGCACCCTTATCCAAGCAAACCGACCTAAGAATGTTGATCATCGAGCGCAACAAAATTGCCGACCTTAAACCCTTGGTCGATTCATGCAAGGCAGATTTTGCAGGCGCAAAGCGTTTCGCCCCCTTCCTCAGACTTTACCTTGCGGGGAACCCACTAGGTAACGACTCAGCAAAACAACTTGAAGATCTAAAAGCCGCTGGCGTTCGCAAGGAATCTTAATTAAACAAACTATTCCAGAGAGTTTTAATCATGTTGAACCGTAGAACCTTCCTGGCCTCCATGGCTTGCACCCCGTTTGCACTTGCCGCCGAGCCGGCCTCGCTGCCTGAAACCGCAAAGCTTCCCGCAGTTGCAAACCTGCCCGACCCCCTGCTCTTCCTTGATGGCACCAAGGTTGCGGACAAGGCCGCCTGGTTCCACAAGCGCAGACCCGAACTCAAACAGCTTTTCCAACATTACATGTATGGGTACTACCCCACCAAAACCGTTGAGGTCACAAGCAAGGTACTTTCCAATAACCCCAAGGCCTTCTCAGGCAAGGGCATTCTCAAGGAAATCGAAATCTCCTTTGGCCCGCCTTCAACACCCACCATCAAGATGCTTCTCGCGATCCCAACTGGGCCCAAGGAAAAAGTCCCAGTATTCATCGGCATGAATTTCGCAGGCAACCATGTGCTTGTTGATGATACCGCAATCAAAATCCCAACCGCTTGGATGTATGATCGTTACCCAGGGGTTGTTAACAATCAGGCCACCGAAAAAGGCCGGGGCACCCAGAAAGACACCTGGAATATCGAGGAAACTCTTGCAGAGGGCTTTGCAGTCGCCACTTTTTACTCGGGCGATGTTGATCCCGATGTAAAAGACAAACGCATGGGTGTCCAACCACATCTCGAAAAAGCAGGCATTGCGCCCACAGGCAAAAACGCCTGGGGAACCATTGCTGTTTGGAGCTGGGGCATCATGCGAGCAATCGATGTGCTGATTAACCAACCCGAACTTGATCCCAAACGAATTATCGTGGTAGGCCATTCAAGACTCGGAAAAACCGCATTGCTTACCGCTGCGTTTGACGAGCGTGTAGCAATGGCTATTCCAAATCAAGCAGGCTGCGGGGGAACTGCACCAAGCAGAGGAAAAGTTGGCGAATCTGTTCAGCGCATCAACACTTCCTTCCCACATTGGTTCAATGATTCCTTCAAGGAATTCAACACCCAGCCCGAGAAACTCCCCTTTGACCAAAACTGCCTCGTCGCACTCTGCGCACCCCGCCCCGTGCTTTTCACCAATGCAATCGAAGATACCTGGGCAAACCCCGAGGGCCAGTTCGAAGTGCTCAAGGCCGCAGAGGGAACTTACAAATTTCTCGGTGCAAGCGGCCTCGCCTCTCCAATCATGCCAGAATTGGGAAAACTATCAGATGGCACCCTGGGCTATTTCATCCGGGCGGGCAAACATTCCATGAGCCCCATCGATTGGCAGGCTTACCGTGCCTTTGCAAAAAAGCATCTATCCAGGCAGGGCTAGGCCGGTCTCAAGCTGAGTCCTACTTCTTCTGGCCGGGGCGATCCAGTTCGATCGTGAAATTGTTGGCCTTGCCCGCCTCCACCTTAACCTTCAAGGGTGATGTTGCAAAGTCCAGGTACTTTGGATGAATGTTTTTGCCCTTGTCCCTGACCTGCGACTCATCAGTCTGGTCAACATCAATTCGCACCACCTGCTCGCCTTCAACCGCTCCGCCCCCTTCCCTGACCGTGCTGAGGGAAAAGGTTCCATCCGCATTGGTCGCCGCCATCGACCGGGTGTGCGGTGGCTTCACCGCCTCGAAATAGATGACACCCTTGAAGGGTTGGTCATCCCCCTTGTAGATAACCTTGCCCGTGACCGGGAAAGTCTTTATGGATTCCGCACAGCCTGCAAGCATTGCCAGTGCGATCAAAAATAAAATTCGTTTCATCAGTTACTCCATTCGGTATGGATAAGCAAAAGGTTACCTGGGGGGTCTTTCAACCTCGATTACAAAATGGTTGCGGTTGCTGGGTTCAACATTCACCCGGATGGGTGATGTTATGAAGTCAAGAAATTCAATTTTCACGAACTTGGAACGATTCTTAAAATCAGGGCTGTCGGGAATGTCGAGGTCCACCCGCACCACCTGTTCCCCCTCGACCGATCCACTGCCCTCCCGCACTGTGCTTAATGAAAACGATCCATCGGCCTTGGTGATTGCCATCGACCGGGTGTGCGGTGGCTTCACCGCCTCAAAATAAACACGCCCGATGAAAGGCGAGCCATCATCCTTGAAAACCACCTTCCCCCCGGTCGGGTAGGTCCTTGGTTCGGAGGAACAACCTGCCGGCACCATTAAAAACATCATCAAAAGGAAATTGTTCAGCTTAGTAATCACCAGGCAATTCCCCATCATCTGGAACGCACAGCCTTCTGAATGTAAGCACGGATATGGAATTGTTGATCGATTTGACACTGCCGTCGGCAAAGGCGAAATTGCAAACCCCTGTATGCCAGGAACCATACCTCATGGTGGCGTTATAGGCATCATCCTTGTCGGCGGCGATGTTGTATTCGTTGGTATACTTGCCGGTGGCTGGGTTGAGGGTCCCGGTCCAGCCACCATACCTTGCGGAAACAGTTTGATAATCCCCGTTAAAAACACTTCCTTCGCTTCCCAAGGTCTTGGACATTTGCAGGTGCTTCTCCCCAAACGCGATGGTAGAGGAGGTACCATCAGTTATATCCTTGAACTGCCTTACTGACTGGAAAGATTCTTGAGTAGTAATGATAGCATTTGGGTCGGATACATTAGGGCTGTAATTAACAATCACACTGGTGTAAGTATTGGGTGACTTGGCTGCCCGTGAACGAACAATAACACCATCAAAGTTATATATATCGGTTCCAGAATTTGCAGCATAATCTGAAACCGAACCTGGGATCTGCCCAAAAGTTGGTGCAGTACGGCTATCGCCTCCGTTACTTAATGAAGACGAGGCGCTTCTTCTGCTTGGGCAAAGGAAAAGCGGCACATTTTTCTCCCTCGCTGCCGCACTTTGCACATGATACCGCTTGGTCAAGTCCCATTGCTTGAACATGTTTTCCTGTTCCACATAGGGCAGGATCAATACGGCCCATGTCGCCCATTGGTCTTCGACATAGGCTAACAACAGGCCCCCGTTGTTGGCTGATTGGTGATTATGAAACGCCAGCCCCAGTTGCTTCAAATGATTGCTGCATTGAATTTTGGCCGCTGCCTCCCTCACTTTTTGCACCGCCGGAAGCAGCAACCCAATCAATATGGCGATGATTGCAATAACCACCAACAGTTCGATAAGGGTGAACGCCAAGTTTCGATTTTTAAAGCCGGTTTGCTTTTTAGAGGGCATTGGAATCACCTCACAATTTAAACAAGGCAGGAATAATAAGGAGAGTATCAATAGTACATCAACTGAGATTCAAAGACAATAATAAATGGTGTTTCAGAAACATTCTGGGAAATCAACATTACCCCGCCCACACCAAAGCCCCAGCTTAGCACTCTTTACTATTTGGTCTTGCTGGAACTTCTCACATCTCGTTATACCAATTTAGTATTCTTTTTGGGAAAGGTGAGATGCTTGTGAATCATGAGCGGGTGCGAAGATTTCCGGTACTTTTCTTGCTGATTTTAAGCTTTCTGCTATCCGCAGGTTGCAGAAGTTCCAGCAAGCGCGCATTCAGTTATTACCCCTTGCCAAGTTCCCGCTGGACAGAGCAAACAGAAAAGTATTTGGTATCTCGAAAATTGCCCTCAAAGCTTTCAGAAGCCAACCCCAGATCGTTGTTAGAAGCCCTCAGGGAAAAAAATCTAAACCTCACCGATCTCGAATCGATGATGGAACTTTCATTTGAAAAAGCGGATCTCACCGACGACACCGATATATACGCCGGCGTGGAATATTACGCCTACGCAGCCTGCTTTGCCTGGCGTATCCTCGACCGCGAAGGATTAGATAATCCCAACACCAAAAGGGCCTCCGAAATCTATCAAAGTTGCCTCGCTCGAGTCTTGGAAGATGGCACCAAAGACAATGGCTTTCAAGTCCACGGGCATTGGTGCGTACACGAGAAAATCTCCTCGTTCCCCGTTTATGCCCATGGGTTCCCGAATAGAACCCACCTGTTCCGAAACCTCACCGTTCCAAAGAACGATACCAACTATAATCTGAGCAATTATTATGTAAGAAAAGGTGCTGGCCTTCCTGTCATCTTTCATCCCGATGCAAAAGCAAATTCATCAGACCCTCTAGATATCTATCACAATCTTGGCCATCCCATGAGTGCCACCATTCTTATTCTTCCCAATGACAATCTTGAAAAAAGTTTTTGCAAGCTTGAAGTGGTTAACTCAAGAGCCTACAGCTCCATCAAGGTGAACGGCAAAGAAATCCCCCTGGCAGGTGACTTTTCTGCCGCCTATCAGGAAATGCTCGAAAGAGATCTTAGCTCTAAACTTTGGATCATGGGTTTCCTTGATGGTGACCGAGAATCCAAGTTCCAGGGTCTGTACATGGCGGAACCTTATAATCCTGATAAGATCCCCGTCATCTTTGTTCACGGCCTGCTTTCCACACCTGCAACCTGGATGGAAACCATGAACGAACTTGATCAAATCCCCGGTATCAGGGAGCGATATCAGTTCTGGTTTTATATGTACCCAACAGCAGGATCGATACTTCTCAATGGCACTGATCTACGCGAAAACCTGCAGCGCACAATTCATCAATTAGATCCAAAAAACGAAAATCCAGCCCTCAAGCAAATGGTGCTCATAGGCCATAGCATGGGCGGTCTTCTCTCCAGGCTTCAAGTAGTGCATAGCGATGACAAACTTTACTCCGGTTTATGCAAGGTGCCTTTCAATGAACTCCAAGGTAAACCCACGGTTCTTGAACTTGCAAGGAAGACACTTTTTTTTGAACCTAACCCCAACATTTCACATGTGGTATACATTGGCACACCCCATAACGGTTCGCCCCTTAGTTTCACCCCCACAGGCAGGCTGGGCAGCTTGATCGCCCACACTCCCTCCTGGCAGAAAAATTTCCGATCCGAGCTCAACGAAAACAACCCCAGCGCTTTTCTCCCTGCTTTTAAAATCCAAAGCCAACCCAACAGCATCGATATGCTTGGTTTTGAAAACCCCTTCCTCAAAGTGTTCCAAACCCTCAGGCCCTCCGAACAAATCCAAGTTCACTCCATTGCCGGCGATATGAACCAACTCTTTGAATCCCGAAAAGGCGATTCCGTTGTCCCCCTTAGCAGCGCCCTTGCAGTCAAATCTGATACCGTCACGATTGTCCAAGAAAGGCACATGGAATTGCACCATCACCCCAAGACCATCACTGAAATCACAAGGATTCTTCAACAAAATATCACCGAGGCAGACGCCCTCGCTTCCAATCCAAAATAGTACGATTTTTTCCACAACTTTTTATTCTCTTTCTGATACATTGATTCCTAATTATCAATGCGTTTTATTGTCTAGCGGGAGTTTCCTTTCATGACTTCTAATTTGATCGTTCAAGCCCCTGAAGGCGCCACCAAATACTCAGACCGACCTGCAGACCCCTGTATCATGGTGATCTTCGGCGCATCAGGAGATCTCACCAAACGACTCCTCATGCCTGCATTGTTCAATCTTTATTGTGGCGGACTTTTAAGCAGCGAGTTTGCCATCATAGGCATCGCTTTCGACAAACTCGACACCGAGAGTTTCCGCAAAAAAATGACCGAGGACATTAAAAAGTTCAACACGCGCAAGGTCTTCGATGAAAACCAGTGGAATGAATTTGTCCAAAAACTTCAATACACCCAGGGCGATTTCTCCGACCCCGAAGCTTACAAGAGGCTCGCTGTTTTAATCAACGCCACCGAGGCCAAATTAAAAACCCAAGGTAACACCTTGTTTTACATGGCTACACCCCCATCTGTTTTTGAACTGGTTTCCTCCAACCTTCAATCCTCAGGTGTTAAGAATTCCGAAAAAGGCTGGGTAAGGGCCATCTTCGAAAAACCATTCGGTCATGATCTTAAATCCGCCATTGAGTTGAATCGCCTGCTTTTAAAACATTGGAAAGAAGAGCAAATTTATCGCATTGACCATTATCTGGGAAAAGAAACCGTACAGAATCTTCTCGCTTTCCGCTTTGCCAATGGTATTTTTGAACCTCTTTGGAACAAAGAACATATCGATCATATCCAGTTCAGTGTCATGGAAACCGTGGGCGTTGAAAGCCGTGGCAAGTATTATGAAACCGCTGGTGTTCTTCGCGATATGATTCAAAATCATATGTTTCAAATGCTTGCCTACCTTTGCATGGAGCCCCCTTCCTCCTTCAAGCCTGATGCAATCCGAAATCAAAAATCCGAGCTCCTTGATGCTGTTCGCATCATGACACCCGAAATGGTTCGCACCCACACCGTTCGTGGCCAGTATGGCCCAGGCAAGAAATGGGATGAATCCCCCGCTGTTGGATATCGCCAGGAGGCCGATGTTTCTCCCACTTCAAACACCGAAACCTTCGCCTGCTTGAAATTGTTCATTGATAACTGGCGCTGGGATGGCGTCCCCATTTATCTACGCTCTGGTAAAAACCTCTGGAAGCGGGGCACCGAAATCATGATTCAATTCAAAAACCCTCCCGATATTCTTGGGAGGGGGCAGAATACAAACAATGCAAGAATTCCAAACCGCCTTTTTTTCCATATCCAGCCTGATCAAGGTATCGAACTACGCGTCCAAGGCAAATCACCCGGACCTACCATGTCCACCCAAACCGTCAACATGCGCTTTGATTATGGCGAATCTTTTGAATCCTCGAGAGGTACTGGCTACGAAGTGCTCCTCTATAATTGTATGATCGGTGATGCTACACTCTTTTCTAGAACCGATCTGGTCGAAACAGCCTGGCGTATTGCCCAGCCCATTTTTGATGTCTGGGAAAAAGAACCCGCAACTGACTTCCCCAATTACCCAGCAGGCGGCTGGGGACCCAAGAAAACCTACGACCTTATCGAAAACGATGGCCGTAACTGGATCGAAGTTGTAAGCCGCGATGTACTTGAAAAAATCCCTCTCTTCAAAGACACGGGCAAGATCTTCCTCTACAACCTTGCTATCAACCTAAGGCCTGATATTTATGCACCAGGCGACTTCATCATCAAAAAAGGCGATGTCGGTACCGAGATGTTCATCATCTCCAGAGGCAACGTCGAAGTTCTTGATGATCAAGGCAAGACTATCAACACCATGGGCGACGGTGCGTTTTTTGGCGAAATCAGCCTGATTAATTCCACTCCCCGCACCGCCACCATCAGGGCCACTACGGATTGCGATATCTTTATCCTGGATAAAAAAGACTTCGACCGAGTACTTAAAACCTACCCCGAATTCCTCAGCAAAATCAAGAAGATCGCTGAAGATCGGTATAAGGTAAGTGTAAACAATGCCAGCTAAAAACTGAAAAATAACCACCATGCCGGTTCAACCGGCTTGCAAGTAACATCTGGGACACATGATGAAACACCTTCGTGCCTTAAGCTTGTTTTTTTTCATCTTTCTTCCTGCCCTCGTTTTAGCTGATGAAAAACTCAAGGGCATTGCTTGCAGATCGGTGCATCTGGGCTACCACGCCCCCGAAGGTTCCTCTTTTTATCTCGAGATGAAAATACTTTCCTCCGCACCAGGCACCTACTTCATGGCTTGCGGTTGGAACAAGGGGTACTTCGGGGTACAAGAACTCGCAAACGGCAAAAAAATAATCCTCTTTTCAGTTTGGGACTCCGGGCAGAATGATCCCAAGGCGGTCGAAGAAGATAAACGCACCAAGCTTGTTCACAAGGATGAAAAAACCCGCATCGGACGCTTCGGGGGCGAAGGCACGGGTGGACAATCATTCTATGATTACGATTGGAAAATCGGCGAGACCCAGCGCTTCCTCGTCTCTTCAAAAATCGATGGAAACCGTACCATTTATTCTGGATACTTCTTTCACTCGGAACAAAAAAAATGGATCCACATGATTTCTTTTTCCACCATCACCGGTGGCATCAATCTCAAAGGCTATTATTCCTTTGTCGAAGATTTCAAACGCGACAAAGTTTCCACCACCTTCGCTCGTAAAGCCGAATTCTTCAACCCCTGGATCAAAAACACCAAGAATGAATGGCTCCCCATTTCCAAGGCCAACTTCACCGCTGATGCCAATCCCGTTCTTAATATCAATGCAGGCACCACAGATGGCCACTTCTTCCTTGTTACCGGAGGGAATACCAATAACACCCTTAAACTCCGATCCGTGATCGAAAGCCCCAACCCGGATAAAGATCCACCATCCGACATTCCGAAATGAACATGGAAATAAAGGGTTTGGGTTTATAACACTGGCCCTAAAATCGCAATAATCATGCAAGTTTCAATGGTTTTTGCCATAATCCAAGATTCATCAGTTATGATCTCGCTTGTGATGGCATTATTGACTATAAATACTAAAGTAGAATCGGGTTTTTATTGTCACAAGTGACTTTTTATCTGATCTAGCGAGAGGATTGCATGAGCTCTTTTGTTCCGATTCCATCCAGCTCGATTGGCTGTAAATTTTTCATGGGCATCACAGGCCTTCTACTCATAGGCTTTGTGCTTGGCCACATGACCGGAAACCTTCTAATATTCATGGGTCCAGAGGCCATTAATGAATATGGTGAGTTTCTTCAAACCATGGGTCATGGGGTGCTTATCTGGGTTGCCCGTATTGGTCTTGTTGCTATTTTTACCATCCACATGGCACTTGCTTTTGCGCTTCGAAATAAAAACAACAACGCCAGGCCTGTACCTTATGGTGCGGATGGTACGATCCAGGCGTCCTGGGCTTCCCGCCATATGATGCTAACAGGCATCGTGATCTTTTTGTTTCTGGTTTATCACATTGCCCATTTCACGGTTGGGGCAATAGACCCGGATAATCATAAGGAAGTAATCGCCCGTGATATTCACAACAAGTTTGATATTTACAGCATGGTGGTGAAGGGTTTCCAACAGCCTTTGGTAAGTGGATTGTACATTCTGGCCCAACTTGCTCTGGGGTTGCATTTAAGCCATGGGGCGGGAAGCTGGTTGCAATCACTGGGGCTTGCACGAGGTTGGGTTCGCAAACTCATTCTTCCATTGGGATATGGAATTGCGGGCATTATAGTTGTTGGCAATTGTTCAATTCCTGTTTCCATCCTGCTGGGATGGGTGAAATAAGGAGAGGATCCAGGGACGATGAACCTAGATAGTAAAATTCCTGAAGGCCCGCTCGAACAAAAGTGGGACAGTTTCAAATCAAATATGAAGCTGATTAATCCTTCGAACAAACGCAAATATAAAATCCTTATCGTAGGAACAGGATTGGCAGGAGCATCCGCCGCCGCCTCTCTTGCTGAACTCGGATACCAGGTCGAAACATTCTGCTTCCAAGATTCACCACGCAGGGCCCACAGCATCGCTGCGCAGGGTGGTATCAACGCTGCCAAGAATTATCAAAACGATGGCGACAGCATTTGGCGGCTTTTTTATGACACCATCAAGGGTGGCGACTTTCGCTCACGCGAGGCCAATGTTTACCGCCTCGCCCAAATGAGCGTTAAAATCATCGACCATTGTGTTGCACTTGGTGTACCTTTCGCCCGCGAGTACGGTGGCCTTCTCGACAACCGCAGCTTTGGCGGAGCACAGGTTTCCCGTACCTTCTATTGCAGAGGCCAGACAGGCCAGCAGCTTTTACTCGGCGCCTACAGCACCATGGCAAGGCAGATTGCCCAAGGCAGGATCAAATCCCACCCGCGCACCGAAATGCTCGACCTCGTCACAATTGATGGCAGAGCCCGTGGCATCATCGTTCGCGATCTTCAAACAGGCAAAATTGAATCCCATGTGGGCGATGCTGTCGTTCTTGCCACCGGTGGCTATGGCCCCGTGTTCTTTCTTTCAACCAATGCAGTGGGATGTAATGTTACTGCAACCTACCGCGCCCACAAGCGGGGTGCTTTATTCGCGAACCCCTGCTTCACTCAAATCCATCCCACCTGCATTCCGGTAACAGGCGATTACCAATCCAAGCTTACTTTGATGAGTGAATCGCTTCGTAACGATGGCCGTATCTGGGTACCCAAGAATCAAGGCGACAAACGCAGCCCCGATCAAATCCCTGAGGCAGATCGCGATTACTTCCTCGAACGCAAGTACCCGAGTTTTGGCAACCTCGCACCCCGCGATATTTCCTCTCGCGCTGCCAAGGAAGCTTGCGATGCAGGCAAAGGCGTTGGAGAAGGTGGCAGGGGCGTTTATCTCGATTTCTCCGATGCCATCAAGCGCCTGGGCGAAAACGTTATTCGCGAGCGCTACGGCAACCTCTTCGACATGTATCACCACATCACCAACGAAAACCCCTACAAGGTGCCCATGCGCATCTACCCTGCAGTGCATTACTGCATGGGTGGACTTTGGGTCGATTACACCCTGATGAGTAACATCTCTGGGTTGTTTGTTTTGGGTGAGGCGAATTTTTCCGATCATGGTGCCAATCGATTAGGGGCTAGCGCCCTCATGCAGGGTCTCGCAGATGGTTATTTTGTCGCCCCTTACACCATCACCAATTATCTCGCCTCGACCAAGCCGGGCGGGGTGGGCACTGATCATGCTGATTTCAAACGCTGCGAAAATGATGTTAACGAAAACATCAAAAAAATTCTCTCCATCAAGGGGAAGCGTAGCCCGCTCAGCATTCATCGCGAAATGGGCAAAGTGGTCTGGAATGAGGTTGGCATGGCTCGAACGCGGCAGAGTTTGACCAAGGCCTTACAACAGATCCCCGCAATTCGTGAGGAATTCTGGAAGAATGTCTCGGTTCCCGGTTCCGGTGCGGAAATGAACAAGGGCCTCGAATACGCACTCCGCGTCTCTGATTTTCTCGAGTTCGCTGAACTTCTTGCGGAAGATGCACTTGCCCGTGAGGAATCATGTGGCGCTCACTTCCGCGAAGAATACCAGACCGAAGACGGCGAAGCCAAACGCAACGATCAGGATTTCGCCTTTGTTTCTGCCTGGGAATACAAGGGCATGGGCAACAAGCCCGTCCTTCACAAAGAACCACTCACTTACGATAATGTCCACCTTGCAGTAAGGAGTTACAAATAATGAAACTAACCCTTAAAGTTTGGCGCCAAAACAACCCTTCCGACTCTGGACGCTTTGTTGAATACCAGGCCAACAACGTTGTGCCTGACATGTCCTTTTTGGAAATGCTCGATGTAGTCAACGGCGACCTGATGGCGCAGGGGCAGGAGCCCATTGCCTTCGATCACGATTGCAGGGAAGGCATCTGTGGCAGTTGCAGCCTGGTAATCAACGGCAGAGCCCATGGCCCAACCCGGGGCACGACCTGCCAGACTTACATGCGAAACTTCAGCGATGGCCAAACCCTGGTAATCGAACCTTGGCGTGCAAAAGCATTCCCCGTACTTCGCGACCTGGTCTGCGATCGCTCAGCATTTGATCGTATCACCCAGGCGGGCGGTTATATTTCCTCGAATGTCGGGGGCGCACCCGATGGCAATGCACTGCCCATACCCAAGGTAGTTGCCGACAAGGCCATGGATGCAGCAGAATGTATCGGCTGTGGTGCATGTGTCGCTGCCTGCAAGAATGCTTCTGCAATGCTTTTTGTTTCTGCCAAGGTATCGCACCTCGGCCTGCTACCCCAGGGCCAACCCGAACGCACGGCCCGAGTTCGCAAAATGGTTTCGCAAATGGATAAGGAAGGCTTTGGTGCCTGCACCAACCAGTACGAATGCGAAGCGGCCTGCCCCAAGGAAATCAGTGCGGATTTCATCGCCCGCATGAATGGCGATTACCTCTGGGCTTCGGTCACCACCGAAGAATAAATCCAACTCTTCGAGAAACAGGTTCAGCCTAGCGACCCACTCCCGGGCCCTCGGGAAGGTTGCCCAAACTCCAGATCACCTTGTTGGCATGTTCAAAACCCAACACCGTTACACTGCCCGCACGAATTGCAAAATTGCTGCCACACTTCGCTGGCAGGCCAAGCCAGGTTGCTATGATGAAGCGTGAAAAATGACCATGTGAAAAAAGTGCGATATTACCTTCCATCTTCGAGCATTTCTCAAGCAACTGTTGCGCCCTTGAATGCACCTGCTCGATATTTTCACCCTTGGGACAACCATCTCGCCAAATATCCCAACCTGGGTGCAGCTTCTGGATTTCATCCGTCTTCAAACCTTCGTAGGCACCATAATCCCACTCCAAAAGCAGGGGTTCAGGCTGCACCTGGAATTCCAAGCCACTGAGTTTTGCTGTGGTCATCGCTCTTGTCAGTGGACTTGATAGCACCGTGCTGAAAGTCATCTTACTTAACCAGGGCTTTAGTTCACTGGCAGCTTTTTCGCCTTTGGCAGTCAAGGGAATATCGCTTAACCCGGTATGCTGGCCACTCAGGCTCCAGGCGGTTTCAGCATGACGCATAACCCAGATTTGTGGGCGCTTGGTATCGTTCACTAAATCAAACTCCTGTTAATTGAACTAAAAACAACCTGATGCAAACTTCAGATATGGTAACAAATTAATTGGGAGGAAATAGTGCTTTCGTACCATGCATACCAATGAATACTCCTAACAGACTAAGCAACACGCTGCTGATGGCATAGGCCATTGAGGGTAGAATTGCCCCCGCCTTAATGAGATTAAGCATTTCGAGGCTGAAGCTCGAAAAAGTAGTAAACCCTCCACAAAACCCTGTGCCCAAGAGAAGATATGTTTCCATGCGAAAAGACGAGGATTCTCTTTCAAGATAAAACTCTGCAACCACCCCCAAACAAATAGAACCTGAAACATTAATAATCAAGGTGGCCCAGGGAAACCCATCACTGACCCAGGGTTGGGCGTTTACCCCTTTGCCCATAAGAAAACGAGCAACGCCCCCAAGCGCACAACCCAAAGCAACCAGCATGATCTGCAAGGCCATCGATTAATCCTCAAGTTCCAACTCGTAAGTGAAGTTGTTATTGGTCGAAGGTTTTTCTCCTTCAGGTACCTTTGCAGTTATTGTAATCTTCTTCCCTTCTTTCTTGAAGGCAAAAGCCCCGCCTGTAAAAGGATCTGCAGGAACTGGAACGATGGTAATTTTTTCGAGTGAATCGGGCCAGGCTTTATCAAACGCAGCCTGCATACGAATCGCTTCAATGATGCGAAGCGCTGCAATTCTTCGCTCCATTTTTGGGCCGGCTTCCATCACCCTGCTAACTGCGGGAAGAATCATCGCAGAAAATGTTCCCAGAGGAAAAGGTGACAATACCGAAGTTTCAGGCTTCTTAATAGTTGCATCCAATTCCTTGATGCGCTTCCTTGCAACTGGATAAGGAATGCTGTTCCATTTAATCATGTTCTGGTAGGTTTTATCGTAGAGCAAAACTTCCGCCATGAAGATTATCTGCAAGGGCGTGATATTGGTAAGCATGGGTTCAGTGATGCCGTGCTCTAGAAGGGCCTTCTTTGCAGCTTCAATATTCAGAACCAAAGCAGCTTGAACAAGCATTTGTTTAAGGGAGCTTTTGTTATCCGAAACATTAAGCTGCTCGAGTAACGGGAATACTTTCATCATTTCTTCCTGAGTAATCGGGGTAACTTTCCCTGAATAAAGCATGTCCCGCATTCCGGGGAATAAATTATCAATCATGAGAACTTCACCACCCAAACCGGTGCGGAAATCGACCAACGGTTGAGGCAGCGTGGTTAATGCCCAGTAAAGGTTCGGCGCTTTTTCATGGCTGATCAGTTCATCAATCCTTGGGAACATCATTGTGCCTGCAGCTACCGCAACTAATCCTTGAATCAAGGTTGGACCTTCTCCTAGATGATGCGAAAGGGTAAGACCGGTCCTGATATCTGCAAGCGCCTTGTCGATTTCTCCTTTTTTTAACTGTACCCTGCAATCAATGGACAACGCCCTAGAAAACTCTCGCATCCCTTGCAAATCGGGAAGAAGCATTGAAATACCATCCTTGCGAAGCTTGGCAAGCATATCCCAATCACAATAATTTTTTAAAGCTGAATCATGCAACTGCGTCAACATTCCCTGAGGGATGTTGATTTCTTTTTCATCAAGCTCCTTCAAGGGCACGGAAAGCCATTTCTCATACTTCTTTGAATATTCCTTATCGTTACGGTAGCTCATCCAGTCCGGGCTAAAGGCACGGTAATACCCTTGAGCTGCATTCCCATTTACCTGGGTTCTGACTTCAGGATAAAGGGTGTATCGCAAAGCGGGGCTGGGTTCTGCCTTGGGTTTAATTTTAAGTTTATACACCGGAGTGTTGGCATTTGGTTGTACCTCGGGGGCTACTTGCGCATTCACAACAGTCACGAAAAGCAGACACGAAAATAAACAAGAGGTTCTGAAAAGAAGATGCATGTTGAACTCCCTGAAGGAAAAAATTATTGATGATAAAGCGAAAATTCTTTTTGAAGATCGGAAAGGGTTTCACCCTGCTCGCCTACGCCAACCGGTGAGAAGGAAGGCAGTTCGTTGGTCGACTCAAATACTTTACGGTACGCAAGAATACTATAAGGCTCGGATTTTGCAGGTTCGAGCAAT
>RFZJ01000044.1 GCA_009920765.1 Planctomycetota bacterium
AAAATGAGAATGGTGACCACCCTCTATTTTGCAGCTTCAAAAGCGCCTACTTCTTCATCCATTCTTTTTCTGAATGCCCAATCTCCCGGCCCTGTGATGAATATGTGCGTGCCTTCTAATGTCTGTAAAACTTACGCCCCTGAAGGTAAAGCACTTATCTCATGTTCCGTGCTAAATCATCATTTGGATTCAGATGAAATTTTAATACACAAAGTGCTTGAGCAAATGAAACAATGGTTTGGCAACGAAGTCGATGCGTGGAAACATCTGCGCACCTATAAAATCATCAACGCCCTGCCTGCTCAAGATCCTCCGCTTGATGATATTTCATCAAAGCCAAATCAAATTCGTAAAGGCATTTATAGGTGTGGTGATTATGGCGGTATTGCCTCAATTCAGACCGCATTACAATCGGGCAGGATGGTAGGCGAAGCCTTGGTTCAAGAAATTTGAATCAGGCTAACTTAAATTAGGGTACTAGTGCGATCACCCGGGCTGGTGAACCTGTCGCCCCTTCGATTGGGAGCGCACCTATGAATACGTTGGCCCCAACAGCAGGTAGTTGGTCAAGATTGGTTAAGTTTTCAAGATGGATTCTCTGCCCATGAAGCAGAACCTTATTGCAGCTAAAATTTGAATCTTTGCCCGGTTCGATTCCTGCAGTATCAATTCCCAGTCCTGCAATGTTTCTGTGTACGATTAGATACCGAGTAACCTCCAGGCTGAATCCGGGGAAGTGCAAGCTATTGGAATCATCCTTGCCGAAATACTTTTCACTAGAAAAATACCTGCTCCAACCGGTGTGTAAAAGCACTAGGCAACCCGCTTGGACCTTGCCATTGGTTTTCTCCCATTGCTGTAAATGCGCCAAGGTTAACTCGAAATCGGGATTTGCTTCGCATTCTTTTGCGAAATCGATAACCACACATGGTTTGAAAAGGGAATCGGGTAAAAGGTTATCAAGGGTGGTTTCATGGTCATGAAAGTGCGCTGCCACCCCGATATGGGTACCGCTGTGCTCGCCCATGGAAAAACCACCAAGTTTAAAGCCATCCTTGGCCAGTTGGTTTAGAGGAAATAAGGAGACTTGTGGATCGCCTGGCCAAACTGGAATGGCAGGATTGATGGGATGGGTAAGATCAATGATCTTTTCATAGTTGAGACTTGGCACGAGGAGGCCCTCTGTTTTGTAAAAACTGCCCTTGCAAACATTGTAAAGGAAGGTATAGCAGGTCCTTAGTTGGTGTTAATAAACCAGCGGGCCTGAACAAGGCTGATTAATAAACGCAGGTTCTTTTGTGTGCTGAGACTAGCGGGAAGTTCAGCAACATTCCTTTTTTGGAGTGTAGACCAATATTTATCGGGTCCACTCGGTTGGGTCAGCCGTGCCGATGATATCTCACAAAAGAACCTTTTTTATTTGCTTAAAAACAGCACCCAACCATATCAAAAATTCAATACATTTGCCATCAAAAAGGTGTTTGTATACCATTTATTCCTTGGCGCCTTGTCTGGTAGCGATCGGAACATAACCAAATTCAAAACCTTTGGGTGGAGTTACAATCAAAGCGGGATCAAGATCCGCCAACTTTCCGATGGTGGGAGCAGGCAGATATTCTTTCTCTTTAGTCCAGACCTTGTGCAACTTTTCCACCCGCAATTGCATCGCTTCGCGCTCCATATCGGTTAAATCTGCGTTGAGTATTGCAGGCTGATCTGCAAAACGATACCAATGATATGTAACCACGCTGCCATCACCTAGATTTGCCTGAAAGGGCCCTGCAACCGGCCCAGGTTTCTTCCATGAACTTTGGGCTTCTTCGGGGGTTATGTATGGTTCAGCCGGTTTGAAAGTCGGCCGTTTAAATTCAACTTTCGTTAAACCTGTTTCAGCAGGTACATCCTTTGCCTGCACCACCACCCATTCTGTTTTTTTATCCCCATCCTTCACCAGATGAAAGTATTCCGGAAGTGTCACCAGTGAAGAACCATTCTTCGATTCGGTCTTTGTCACCATCTGTTGATTCCAGCGATATCCATAAGTGTGTTCATTAATGGCCACGGGGCTTGCAAAAGAATTCCATGCAAGTGATACTTTTTTTTCCCTCGGGGTATTAGGTGCATAGATCTTCCAAGTGGAACCGCCTTTGCTGTTGAAGGTGTGAACGCTAGCGCCCTTGGCATCAATTGCGCCACTTGCAATTACGCCGCCTTCAAACCAATCCTTTACCGAATCCCAAAGTGCGCTTTTGTTATAAGCGGTAACACGGTGAATCACCGCGGAATCTCCCTTGGTATCCCTCGGGAAAGATGTGGGTGCGATTCGTGCGTAAGTCTCGCCCTTGGAATCCACCGCTTGAAAACTGGGCACATACTGGGTTTCCATCTGCACAGCCTTGTTCGGACTCGATGGGCGTGAATCTAAAAACATTCCACTTAATGCAGTATCTTCTGATGTTGCCTGGGACCAGAAGTAAGGAGTGAAGAATGCCACGGGGCCCTTGAAATTTCCCGAGTTTAAAAACAGGGTCCAAGATTGATCGCCTGTAGGCACATTTTTCCCTGCAGTCGTTGACTTGGGCTTGGTTAAAGGCAAAGGCAGATACCCATATCCAAGTAATTCGCCACAGGTGCCTTGTTTTAAATTCAGGCCATCGGGAGGCCAAACCAACCATGGGCTGAGTTGGGCTACACCATACTTGCCATTGGGTTTGGTCCAATCTCTACCTTTGCCTGCGCCTGGCCCGTTAGCCCATTCCTTGAAGTTGAGAGCAACACCCCCCATGATGAACTTTGGTGTTTCGGTTGCAAATCGTGTATCGCGCCACCAGCCCAGGCCACCTTCGATATCGGAATAGAGCTTGGTGGGTTTGGGTTCGGGGTATTGTGCGAACATCCAGGTGCCGAACAGGCCGGTTTGAAATCGGTTGCCTGGGTATTTGTTGAGCAAAGGCCATGCTGCAACATACATGGAGAAACCTGCATTATAGGATTCGGGAACTTTTTCGTGTGGAACAAGAAGATAGCCAGCCATTTCGCCTTCTTGGATTTTCTCTTGTGCATGAACTTGGGTTGAACCAAGCAAAAAACCGATTAGGGAAAAGCTGGTAGCTAGAAAAGTTAGGGATCTATATTTCAACATGGTGAAGGTGCCTGGATGGGTAATGTTTCTGGGTGGTCCCGAGATAACCTGTTATGGGTTGAACGCATTTGCCTGTTGATTATTATATGCTTTGGGTTTTATCAATCCAAAGGTAAAGCAGGATAAAGGGAGAAACACCTTTTTGGCGAGGGTGTAACCGCATATCCCATGGACCATAAACCAAGCCATTAGCCGGGATACAAAATCCGATATTATTGAATTGCAAAAGAAAGAAATGAAAGAGCGGGATAGGGGAGTCGGACCCCTCTCACAGCCTTGGGAAGGCTGGGCACAGCCGATATACCAATCCCGCATTTCTATGATTTTATAATCGTAGGGCATCGCAAGCAAGGCCATAAAGGCAGTGAGTCTAAAGGTGTCCCGATTCAAAGCTAAAAGCCGCTGCTTTTCAACAATAACATCTGAACAATACAATGAAAGGAGCTTGACTAATATTTAGCCAACTGCGAAGATCCCTCTAGGGATCATGATTATCCTCCTGCCAGTCAACCCTTGTTGTTTCTTTTTGGTGTAAACAAGAATTAAGTTTTCATCTGATACTTCTAGAATAGATTTTGCGATTTTATTGGTGTAAAGTTTTTAGCCCTTAATCATGAAAGGTAATTGTAATGACCATGCAGAAATACTTGAACAAATTCGTTCTAAGCAGTTGCCTGGCAACAGCCATTGGAATGGTTTCGTTTATTCAGGCTCAGGACCAAGCCCCGGTCCGTGCGCAAATTCTTGGCGGCGGCGGATTTCAACCCGGTGCCGCTGTGGGTGATTATCTTTACCTTCCCGCATATCAAATTCTTAGTTCCTTGCAGGTGCAAAAAGAAGTGAATCTTACGGAAGAGCAAGTGGGAAAGCTCAAGGAAATTGGCAAGAAGTTTCAGCAGAATGCCTGGAAGCAGCAGCCTCAGGTCGATTGGGCAAAGCTTAATGAGGCAGAGCGTAAAACCAAGACCGAGGAAATCCGCAAAGAATATGATAAGTGGGCTGCAGAATCCAAGAAACTTACCGAGGCAGCACGCAAGGAAATCGATGCTTTACTTAAGCCCGAACAGCTTGCGAAAATTCAAGATATTGAATTAAGGCAGCAAGGCGCTCCGATGCTTCTGTATGGATACAACAATCTTTCAGAGAAGCTTAACCTAACGGAAGAGCAGAAGAAAAAGCTGGGCCAGCAAAAGGAAGAAATGCAGAGGAAGCAGGCGGAAATTCAAAAAGAGATGTCAGCTATTCAAGACAAAGCCAATCGGGCCGCACTGGAAATCCTGACACCCGAGCAGATTTCAGAATTAAAAAAGCTAAAGAAGGAAGGGTTTCGAACCTTGGCAAATCCCGGGCAATCAAAAAAGTGAGGCTGAATCGCATGCTATGCAAAAAGAAGACAGTGGAACCTTTCGGTTTTACTGTCTTCTTTTTTAATGGGATAATCGGGCCATATTTATAGGTTATCTGGCCTATTGGATGAAGATAAACTGTTTGGAATTAAGTAGGGCGTAAACAAGATCATTGATGGAGAGCCCTGAAGCTGTGGCCTTGTTCCATGCGGCGTTCTCATCGGGCGTTGGATGTCTAGAGAGGATCGCCAAGTATGCTGCTTTTGCCTTCTCAGTGGGATTTTTAGCTTGTGAGATGAAATTCATCAGCGGTGAAAAAGGGGATAGAAGGTTTTTTTCGGATATGATATCGCTGTTCATTAGGGCGAGTGCTTGGGGAATGGAAGCGCTTGGGTTGGCGTTTTCGACAAACTCCCGGTCGCTCTGGCCCATGATGCGGAGAAAATGACCCCTTGGGGCTGGGCTATCGAGTTCCGAGGCCCGCAGCCAATCCTCACTTGCCTGCCTGCAGTAATTAACAAACTGGGGATGATCCTTGGGGGGATATCCTAACTTGGTGGCTAGGTCAATTAGTTGTTTGAGTTGAGCTTTTGCATCCTCTTCAAGTTGAGCGGTGGTTTTCGGAGGCGGGCCATAACCTGGGACATGAATGCTTCTCCAGGTTTCGATTGCCAGCACACGTGGATTGGGATTTTTTTTGTAGTTCTGGTCAATAATAAGCGAGGCGTTTTTGCCCGCCTTTATTGTCACGAGGTTTTCAAGCAGGGGCATGATGAAATCCCGCACAAAAGATTCAGACCTTTCTCTGGAGAGTTCCCCTTGTTTCCTGCGAAGCTCGGTATCCTTCGCCTTGTCGCCCATGCGGTTGGCGACAATCAAAGCTTCTTGTATTGTTTTCTCCCGTTTTTCCAAATCTTTCTCTGCTTTAAGGCGGGCATAGGCCATGTCCACCAATTTTTTGCCATCGAAGTTGAGGTAGGCATCGCAGACCATCTTTGAAATGTTAATCCTGCGTTCCTCGAATTGTTCCCGCTTTAGGTTGCGTGATTCGGGATCGTGATTGGCAAGGGCAATCACGGAGTCCCAGGCCTGCTCTGCGGTCATGCGTCTTAATAGTGGCCCCTGAAAATCATAGGTATCCCCCGGGCTGAATTCCATGGTGGAGACTGCCGATTGGTATGCCTTGGTATTTGCGATCACAGAGATGAATGCGCGCATGTCATAACGAAGGGAAACCATCAATTTTTCGAGGTTATCTTCAAGAGCGGGAACCATGGCCTTCCCAGAATCGCGAAGGTCGTCAAGGGGCTCGCTAAGTGCGACGCCGAGCATCAACTTCCAGAGGCGGTTGACGATAACCTTGGTGAAGCGAGGGTTTTCAGGTGAAGTAACCCAGCGGGCAAAAGGCTCGGCGGGATCTTTTCCCGGTTCTACAGGCGCCTCGGGACCCATTAGGGAAGCGGGCTTCATCACATCAAATGGCTTGCCATCTTGTTCCTTGAAGTCGTGGGGAAGCTTGAGTAGTGAATCGATCTTCCTCTCCAGTCCAATGGGACTGAGTAACTGGCCGACGGGCCCCTTGATGATACCTACGATCTTGCGGTATTCCATGTCATCAAGGCGTTGATTTTTGCGGAGTTCAGCAGCTTTGCCCCCATCTTTAGAGGTTGCTTTTTCACGGTTGAAATCGTCGGTGATCTCCTTCTGCATTGCGCGGATGGCATCACGTGCCCCCCCGAATGCCTCGTTTACTGGCTTGTTGCCATAGGTGTAGGCTGCAAGATGGTAGAACTGGGTTTGTTTCCATTTGTCGAAAGGGTGATCGTGGCACTGGGCACACTCGATGCGTGTACCCAGAAAAATACGCGAAGTAATGGCCATGTTGTCGAGGGGCATTTCGGGGTCGCGGTGATAATACCCGATTGCGCCGTTCTCCCAGGCATAGCCCTTTGCAGATAGAAGTTCATATACGAATTGGTCGAATGGCTTGTTGGCACGGATGCTTTCACGGATGAATTTTGAGTAAGCTGCCTCGATGACATTTGCCCGATTGACATAATGTGACTTGAAACGCAGAACGTCGGCCCAGAAATTATAAAAGTGGGAGGTGAAACTTTCTTGGGAGAGTAATGATTTGATTAGAGCATGGCGCTTGTCGGGGCTGGAGGATTCGAGGAATGACACGGTCTCGGTCGGGGTTGGGATGCGACCTGCCAAGCTTAGGAAGACTCTGCGCAGGAAAACCTCGTCGCTGATGGGGGCATTGGGCTTGAGTCCCTTGCTTTTCCAGTGTGATTCGAGGATGGAATCGACCGCAGAGGCGGCCTTTTTAATGGATTCGTCGTCACCAGTTGCTGTGCCGCCTAGTAGTACGAAAAACAACGCAAGATATTTTGCAGCTTTCATGTCTTGTATGCCTTGAACTTTTCGGGGATGAATCAACTAAAAATCTTAGTAACAGGAACACCCTTATCGGCCAGTTTGAAAGGTCGCTTGGTTGGGGAAACTACGACCTGCTCCAGTGGTAATCCGAGTGCATAACCGATGGTTGCGTTAAAGTCTGGAATGGTGATCAGGTCGTCTTTCACTTCTTCACCGGTGTTGTCTGTAGCACCAAATACTGCCCCGTTTTGCACTCCCCCGCCAAACAGGCAACCTGAGAAAGCCTTGGGATAATGATCCCGTCCAAGCACAGTATTAATCTTTGGGGTGCGGCCGAATTCAGTGGCTAAAACGATTAGGGTTTCAGCAAGCAAGCCTCGTTCTTCCAAATCTTTAATAAGGGATGAAAGGCCAGCATCAAGTTTCTGGCATAGGTCTGGGGTGACGGTGAAGTTGCCTGCATGGGTATCCCATCCATGAAGGCTGACTTCGACAAAGCGCACTCCCGCCTCGACAAGTCTGCGAGCCAGCAGGCAGCCTTGGCCGAAGGGGTTTCGCCCATACTTGTCCCTGAGGTCGGATTTTTCCGAAGTCAGGTCGAATGCTACGATATCTTTGCTTGCCATCATTTTAAATGCGCCATCGTATGCACCCGAGTGCGAGGAGACGGAACGCTGTTTGCCGAATATGTTGATAAATTCCTGATCCAATTCGGAGGTGAGCCTCATGCGTGCAGCATGTTCCTTGTAGGAAAGGGCCTTTTGCAACTCGATGTTGTTCAATCCGCTTTCGGGATTATTGACGAATAGAGGGGAATGCTCGGGGGGGAAAAATCCAGCGCCCGGGTGTCGGCTGGAGTTGCCCACATAGACTGATGCAGGCAGGGTGGGGTTTCCCGGGCCACGGAAATGACTTAGCCAGGCCCCCATTGTCGGGTGGTTGATTGTGCCACGCAGTTGAAAACTGGTATGCATGAAATAATTGCCCTGCTCATGGGCGCCTTGGGTGGATGTGATCGACCGAATCACGGTTGCATGGTGCATCTGTTTTGCGGTAAGTGGAAGGTATTCTCCGAGTTGGATACCGGTTGCACTCGTTTTTATGGTTTTGGTCGGCCCCGCGACAGCCCCTGATTTGGGATCGAGGGTATCCACATGACTCATGCCGCCATCCATGTAGAGGTAGATGACATTCTTGGCTTTGGCCTTTTTTTCGTCGTTGGAGGCAAAAGCCTGAGGGGAGAGGAAACCCGGTAGAAGGCCGACGCCAAGGATGGATCTTGCTGCCTCGGCCATGATCTGCCTGCGGTTAAGTTCCCCATCTTCAAGAAGAATGGTATTCATGGTGCTATTCGATTCCCACACTGATGAAAAGTAATGTGCATGACGAAATACGAAACCTAAATTGATAGGTTTAACAACTAACTTTGGTAATCCAGTTTAATGGAAGTAGTGGCAGCAATTCAAGTGGATTCAGCAGTTTGATCAAGGTTTGGGAGTAGTGGGTTGGAAATGGAGTGCAG
Source organism: Planctomycetota bacterium (assembly GCA_009920765.1). Lineage (GTDB taxonomy): Bacteria > Planctomycetota > Planctomycetia > Gemmatales > Gemmataceae > UBA969. The sequence goes on from RFZJ01000044.1 coordinate 8,393, forward strand.
CGGAATTCATGCAATAGCGCAGGCCTGTTGGTTCTGGGCCATCCTCAAAAACATGGCCCAGATGGGCATCGCATCTTGCGCAAAGCACTTCGGTACGGACGCTGAAAAAAGAGCGATCTGTTTCCAGTGAGATATTGTTTTGGGAAATGGGTTGAAAAAAGCTGGGCCATCCCGTGCCTGATTCGTACTTGGTGGAAGATTCAAATAAGGGAAGATCGCAGCAGACGCAATTGTAGATGCCATCTTTCTTATTGTCCCAGGTGGCACCGGTGAAAGCACGTTCGGTTCCTTTTTTTCGAGCGACCTTGAATTGCTCCGGTGTTAACAGTGTCATCCACTCTGCATCTGTTTTTTTTATTTTATCCGTCATGGGAATCCTCTTTGGAATATTTGCAATCGACATATCGCGCTTGCAACCAATGCAAGCAAGCGCTGACAGGATAATAACGCCAAGGTACTTCATGTAATAATTGTAGTCATCTTGTAGGCAGGCAAACAAACAGTTTTTATCCCTGTTTGCAGCGCAGCATCCATTCATCAAGAAGTTTGCCAATGCCTTGATAGGTAAAATCGATGTTTGCGATTTCATTTCCAATCTCGACGGCTTTGGCAAAATCGTTTTCAGAGGCGTAGCTAAGAGCCAGGCTGAAGAGGATTTCCTTACGCGATGTGTCTTCTGATTGTGGAAGGGATTTTAAGGCGTCCTCGAGATTTCTGCGGGCAAGGGTTGCATTACCCTTGAGTGAAAAACACTTGCCCAGAGAGATAAGGGCTTTCCACGCATACCTAGGGTCTTTTCGGGATTTTTGGAGTTCAGAAATGGCGGAATCTATTTCGCCCAGTTCGACAAGCATTTGTCCCAGTTCAAGTTTAAATGCCATATTGGAAGGATCCGCCTCGACCCGAAGTCTGAGAAGTTCAGAGTCACGTCTTCGTTGTTCGGTTTTGAGACAGTCTTCAGCAATTTTGGCAAAGGCCCATGTTTTATCCTGTGAGAGGATATGTTTGAGTTCCTCGATGCGTTTGCCCAGGATCAATTTTTCTAGGTGCGCAACTTCGAGTAGAAGTTTTTTATCGCCCTCGGATTGAACGATGCCAAGCCGTAGGATATTTTCTGCCTCTTCAAGCCGGTTGGCTTTTTTTAATAAATTAGCGAGCTCGATGTAGTAAGGTGCCCAGTGGGGTTTTTCTTGAAGTAAGGTTCTGATTCTTTGTTCTTCAGCGAGGGCGCTGACTTCCTTGGGAGCGGTGGTTGCAACCACGTCTTTGTTGTCAGTCATGCGTTTCATGGTTTCAGAGGCACCGAGTTCCTTGGCTCGATCTTTAGCTTCTTGATCGGAAGGGCTGAGCCGTAGGATTTTTTCCCAAAGAATTCGGGCGGAGCGAAAATCCTGCTGCCTTTCCAGGAATTCTGCAAGGTCTCGGAGTATGTCCAAATCATTGGGCGAGATTTTTAAAGCCGATTGGAAAAGCCAGCTTGCGGTATCGGTAAAACCAAGGCCATCTGCAGCCCGACCCATGACACGCATTGCGCCACTATCCCAAGGGTTGTCGTTAAGGCCCTCTTCGCCAGCCTCCAGGGCTTTTGCAAACTGTCCGGATTTCAGCCAGCCTTGGACTCTGGATTTTGTTGATCGACCTAGGGCAAAACCACTTGGTGGCTTGTTGTCATGTTTTTTCATCTGGGCATCGCGAAGCTTTTTTCTGCAGGCAAGATTGCCTGGGTCGCGTTCACAGCAATCGACATACAGTTGAATGCCCGCATCGAAGTCGCCATGAAGAATTCGATTTGCAGCGGTGGCAGCCATCTGGGCGATGGTTTCTTTCAAGCCGAAAGAAACCTCTTCTTGATCATCTGTTTCTGGTTGGGGTTGTGGTGCATCAAAGCGAACCTCTGCCCAGCCAAATGCGCCGTTTTCGGCTTCTTCCTTGATTTTGTTGATGGAATCTTCGAGGGAGGGAATCCAAGCGAGGGGTTTGGCGAGGGAATCTTGGATTTCAAGAATAAGGCCGCGAAGAAAAGGATCTTTCTGCCCGAGAAGTTCTTTGAAGATTTGGGAATCGTTTGGGTTTTCGAGATCCCGTTTGGAGAAGAGCAATCCAAGCTCGGGAGCTTTTTCCTTGAAGAATTTCGGTCCCATGACCCTTATTGCGGTAAGGGAAGTATAGAGAAGTAACAGTGAAAACCGGTCGGCAAGGGGGCCATAAATGCCCTCTTTAAGTCTGCCTGGGTGTTGATAATCAGGATTGGGGATTTCAAGAATGTTGCGGTGAGCGAGGCTGGGTACCCAGATGTTATCGTAATCAAGAAGAATCAATACGCCTCGTTCGTCTGAGGCATTGCTGCCCAGCATGATGTGATCAGGTTCGATGCAGCAGTGGGCAAGGCCAGCGCGGTACATTTTCTTTTCGATGCGCAGTATTAGGCGGGCTAGTTTATCAAGGATTCTTGGAACCCCAACCGCCCGATTGATAAACTCCCTGAAAGGAACGCCATCGATCCAATCCATGAGAAGAACCGGGTTGGTTTCGCCGTGGATGGTGGTGCCTTGGGGGATGAATTTGCAGGGAACGATAAAAGAGAGGTCGTTGTTTTTTTTGATTTCTGCAAGATGTTGATAGCGTAATTCCAAGACTGGATCATTCCAGTGGTAGCATTTGAGAGCTATTTTTTTATTGGAGGATTTATCGCGCATCTGATAAATACGAGAGCTTTTGCCTTCGCAAACAATCAGCTTGCCATTGGAATCTAAGCAAGGCTCCAAGGTATGAAGATCTTCGGACTGAAAACAACTAACGCCCTTCTTAAGTGCGCTTTCCAGTTCTTTGTAAAAGCTGCTACTAATGAGCAATCCCTTAAAAATACTCAACTTCTGAAATATAGCTACAGTATAAGCTTTAATAAATTAAGAATCAATGATTCTATGATTTATTGATTTTACCTAAAGAGTTGAACTTCTTGGATTTAACGCTCGGGGAGTAAAGTATTATTGCAGAAGTGTTGTTTTAATAATCAGCAATGACTTCGCCGTCATTCCGGCTTGCAAGCCTGCGAAAAGTTTCCTCGGAAATATTGACAGCAATGCTTCGAACGCCCCCGTCACAAAAAGCGAATTGGATGATGCCAAAATGATAACTACCAAAGCGCCAATCGAGATCATCAACAGTGGAGGCGATTCTATGCTGGGGGCTTGAAACTCTGGAAATGGAAAGGTAAATGTCACCATTGTAGATGGAAGAATCCCAAGCCCCTGTGCCCCATTTGGAAATCGGCACATGCTTTTCCCCAACCAGAAGAGTGTTGGAAAGGCCATCGCGAATCATGTTAAAGTTATAGCCCCTTCCACTTGCAGATGGGAAGGCGCCATCGTTGTTGAAGAAGGTTGCGCCTCCCACGGTGGCCGCTTTGGATTCGGTACCCATGTTGACCGCATAATCGCTGAGTGCTCCGGGAACATGCTGGCCCTTGGAGATGGTATCCACATCGCCAGCAATGCTGACACCAGCAGCGGCAAGGGATCGCCTTTCTGGGCAGAACATGACCTTGACGCCGGTTTCGCGGGCTACCTGACTTTGCTGGTAGTAGGTTTTGGAAGTGTCCCACTTGCGATAAAGGTTTTCTTGTTCGAGGTTGGGAAGGATAAGCACAGCCCAACTTGCACCCTGATCGCTGACTCTGGTCGCGGGCAGAGTATCAAAGGTGCTGTGGTAAAGCCACATGGATAAGCCTACTTGCTTCAAGCTATTGGCACAGGAGATGCGATTGACAGCCCCACGGGCTTTCTGGACTGCTGGGAGCATCAGTCCCACTAAAACAGAAATAATGCTCATAACCACTAATAATTCAATCAGGGTAAAAGCTGATTTTAAGGTTTGGCTTTTAATCTTGATCAACATTGCGAAAATTCCTGACAGATGGGATATGCTTGATTATACCATGTAAGTTTAGGGCGTGATCATTTTAAAAGGTATTATCATGATAATTTTACCTTCTTGTTCCTGCCCTTCCTTATCAATGGTGGGTTCTTCCCCAAAAGCCTTTGCAGGAAGTAAGAGCCTTAATTCTTCAAATTTGGCCTTGGGAGCATCAAAAGTTAATGTTTCTTCGATCATTTTGCCTGCAAATACTGTCTTGACTGGCGGTGTAAGTTGAATCGATCCAGGACTTGCGGGAGGGGTCCAGAGGGGTAATTCAGAGCCATCGGCATCGTAGAGTTTCACACCCTTTCCATAGGATTGCCAGTTGGAAAAGTCGAAGGGTTTTTCGTAACCTGCGTTAAACACCTTGATTAAAACTGTAATTTTAGGGTCTTTCGTGAACTTCTTTATCTTGTTTTGGGTGTATTCAATTCTGCGATATCGGACTTCGCTGATCACTGCGCGGATATCATTTCGTTGAATGCCATACTGGGAAGCATTGACAGGTTGATCAGGTTTTTCAGGCAGGAAGGGTCTTTCTCCTGGAGAAACCAGGACGAATTTGTCTTTGGTCGAAATAGCCTTGGGTTTTTCTCTGTATTCACGAAACCAATCGGGTGAATTGATGATGATCATAAGGGTTGGCACGCTGATGAGTAAAGCGATTGCAGGAAAGGTGAAACGCTTTGCGATGCTGCCTTCTAAAAACGCAGAATAAATTGCAAGACCTATCCCAGCAATGCCCAAGGGGATGACCAAGTAATCAATCAGGGGAAAAGAGGCGGCAAGCAATGAAGTGCAACTTAAGAAGACAGCGACCAGTCCAAGAAAATTATCAAACGCGGTGCCTTCGCCAGAAAACCAATTGGGTTTGCGTTCCGTGTAGCGGGGTTTTTGCTCTGTTGCAAATTCCACATCGATGCTGGTGGAGCGAGACTTGGGTTCGGAGATAAACCCTACATCAATACTACTAGAACGGGACTTTGGCTCGGGGATGTATTCCACATCGATGCTATTGGCCGCAGGTTTTTTTATTGTTCTAGTAACCTCCTTTTTTTCTTCTTTTTCCGGCTTTTTAGGTTCAGGTTCCTTGAATGCATAAGTTTCAGGCGGGGGGTTAGAGGCATCGGGAAGAATGCGAAAGGTTTTGTTGCATGCAGTGCAATCCATGCTGGAACCGATGGATCGTTCGTGAACGGTAAACTTGTTGCCACAACTAGTACATTTGGTAACAAAAGGCATAAATTGCAATCCTTTGAAAAACCGCACGCAAAACAACCAGCCTACAGAATATCTTACAGCATTTAAAACCGTTCATCAGATTATGCCATAAATTTAAGCATGCGAGCGTAAGGTTCCTGCCAATGATCCGGATTCTTCGGGATAAAGGTTTGAAGTGGGAAAGATCGTTTGACCACTTCGCGAGCTTCTGAAAGAGACCCGAGCAATCCAAGCCCCATGGCTTGCATCAGAACATTGCCTACAGCCGTAGCTTCAGAAGGGCCAGCAACGACAGTACGATTGCAGGCATCTGCGGTGAACTGGCAAAGCAGGGCGTTTTGGCACCCTCCCCCAACAACATGAATCACTTCGATTTTTTCTCCTGATAATTCTTCAAGCCTTTCCATCACCCACCGGTATCGTACCGCCAGGCTTTCCAAGGCACAGCGGACAAATGCCCCAGGTGAAGTCGGAACCTTCTGGCCTGTCTTGTTGCAAAAGGCGGCAATGGCCTTGGGCATATCCAAAGGTACGATAAAGCCATCATCATCAGGGTGGATCAGAGACTCAAAGGGGGTTGCCTCTGCTGCAAGCCGAGTCAGTTCTTCGTATCCATATTCTTTGCCTGATCGAATCCAAGATCTTCTGCACTCCTGCACCAGCCACAGGCCCATGATATTTTTGAGAACCCTGGTTGTTCCCTTTACGCCTCCTTCATTGGTGAAATTATATGCGAGGGCTTTTTCGGTCACCTGGGGCTTCAAGGTTTCGATTCCCATCAGTGACCAGGTTCCCGAACTGATGTATGCCCAGGAGGATTTACCGGCAGGAACTGCAGCCACCGCAGAGGCGGTATCATGCGTTGCGGGGGCAATGACAGGGGCAGCGTTTATTCCCGTTTCTTCCAGAATCTGCTGGCGTAGTGGCCCTAGCACCGTGCCGGGTTGCACCAGCGTGCCCAAAAGTTCAGGCGCAATTCCAAACGCCTGAAGCACTTCTGAAGAATATGCCCGCTTGTTTGGATCGATCATCTGGCTTGTTGATGCATCGGAATATTCGTTCACCTTGATGCCTGTAAGAAAGTAATTGAACAAGTCGGGCATGAAAAGAAGATGCTTTGCGGATTCAAGAATGCTAGACCGATCGCGTTGCAATGCAAGCAATTGGAAAAGTGAGTTAAAACGCATGAACTGGATGCCGGTATGTTGGTAAAGTGCCCCCTTGGGCATTTTTTGAAAGGCCAGCTCGAGGATGTTTTCCGTATGCTGATCGCGGTAATGTCTGGGGTTGCCAAGAAGGGTGCCATCTTTAGCAAGCAGGGCGAAATCGACGCCCCAGGTATCGACCCCGATGCCATCAATATGGGATGCTTGGGAAGCAGCGATGCGAATGCCCTCGAGCATTTCGCGGTAAAGGTCGAGTGCATCCCAATGGAAATTGCCCAGAGCTTTAACCGGCCTGTTGGGGAACCGATGCACCACATCCAGTGTGATCATATTGCCATCAAATGTCCCGATGATTGCTCTGCCGCTTTCCGCACCATAATCGAATGCCAGGAGGTTTTTTAATGCTGCCATAATCTCTTCAAAGGTTCGGTGGTAATCAAAGTATTGGTCGGGCAGGCAATAACCCTCGCCTAAAATCCCCTACCTATTCACAATTTACAACAAATGTGGTAATTAACGCTACAATATTAATAAGGAACTTACTCCTGCTGGGTTTTAAATTATGAATGGAATACTCAAACCGCTGGTGCTTTTCGATGGGTTATGTCCATTATGTCAGGCTAGCGTAGCATGGCTTAAAAGATTGGATTGGTTCAAAGCGGTTGATTTTAGAGATGCCCGCGATCCTGTAAACATTCCTGTGATGGATCCCCCGCTGGTGCTTTCCCGTTTATTGGAAGAAATGCACCTTGTGACCACAGACCTTAAAAAGTCGCTGCAGGGGTTCAAAGCATTTCGCTATATATCGTGGCGCATACCACTCTTATTCATGTTGGCTCCTTTTATGTACATTCCTGGCATCCCCTGGTTGGGTCAGAAGATTTATCTTTGGGTTGCGCGAAATCGTTTTAATCTTGTCCCGTGTAAAGATGGGGTATGCCATCTGCCCATTTCCCAGAAGAAGAAATAATAATAGCCACGGATTTTGCGAAAACATTTGGAATCAAAGCCAAGAAAAAAACGGTGCGGGCAGGAAGATTACCAGTTAGCCATGAGCTTGGACGTGTTAATCCTTGGCAAAATCACCTTCTTTGTATTGTGTTTATTCTGTGGTCAAGTGCTGCCAAGCTCCCGAAATGGTAGTACCCGGGTTTCAATTACCAGTGATTGAACTGGAAATCAACCCTGAGAAGTGGCAAAATAAAAAGCATGAGGGTGCTTCAACTTTTAATTCTGATTTTGCTGATAACTTCGGGATCAGCAGTTGCGGAGCAGCAGAAAAAAAACGCTGCAGTTAGCAAGGTAACCCCGGTAGAAATTGTCGTATTGAAAAAAGGCACCGAGCTTAAGGGGTTAACCCTTGGGAAGACAAAATCAGGCAATCTGGTTTTTGCAGTGCAAAGATCCTGGTTGAAAAAAGCGTTGCCTGATCAGTTCGAGATGTTTATCAACAACGAAAAAGAAACTTCATTTGCAATTCAGCAAGACATTTCCAAACGCATGAAGCTTTGGATCGAAGAATCAGAAAAAGCGAATAAGTCGAAGGCTTGGATTAACTACTTGCAGGATGAACAGAAAATCCTTCAGGAAAAGAATCCGCAAAACCAGCAGATTTACCTTTTTGAAATTAAACCCGCTGATGTCAAAAAATACTCCCCCGTGCAACCGGTGGTAAAACAATTGCTGATGGTGGCCTGGCAGGAACGCCTTGCCGATGTGGAAAATAAAACCGCAGGGGAACTTTCCCTAGAGTTGCTGCAATCAAAAATCGATTGGCAGAAAGAGAAAATCTATCTTGCAGACAGGCTGCCCCCGATGAGGGTTGAGGATGAACTCGACTGGAGCATTAGAAAAGCGTTGTTCGCATACAAGAGCCAGGAAGGGATACACCTTCAAGGTACCGGGGATTTTCTGATCGACAAGAATGACAACAAGGGCAATGGCTTTGCGGGAATATTTCAGGGGGTTGCCCAATCAATTTTGGGCGATGCTATGAAAGAACTTGGGCTGGTTCAAAATCTTGCCAAACAAGCATCTTGGCCTGAGCAGGCAGCTAAAATCGGGAATGATAAAAAAGTGATGGCATTGCGGGTGACCCGGGTGGTTCCCGAATTGAATGCTGGCAAAATGAGCGTGGAAGATACGCTTTTAACAAACCTTCCCAATGGCAACTGGATTCCTGTTTGGAATTCAAAGCTTAGTGCTGATGCGAGTCAGGCCCGTCCCCAGGCAGAGGCCCAGATTAGAAATGATCCCAATGTGGGTGCCATGCTTAAACAGATAGAGGGGTTTGGCCTTGGGAATCAGTTGAATCTAGCGCTTCGGGCAGGTGCTGCAACGCTTGAACTTCAGGCGCAATCGGAAGTCGGTTTTGCAGAGTTTCTTCGTATGACTTCCAAACGGCTTGATGGCCCGCCGATCCATTGGTTTGTGCGTTAATTTCAACATTTAATCTGAAAAGCCTTCTCGGTGCTTTAAGAAGTTGCTAGCTTATTAGAAATATCTTTTAGGAGTTTGATGATGCAGAAGATGAACCGTCGAGTTGCAATGCAGGGTGTTGTTTTGTCAGGCGCAGGTTACTGGTTGGGCGCCGCAGCTTCCGTAGCCAAGCCCGTTGGCCCTAATGAAAAATTAAATCTTGCGGTCATTGGTATTGGTGGGCAGGGAAAATCGAATTTGAATGGTGCATCCAAGGAAAATGTAGTTGCGCTTTGTGATGTCGATGAAACTCGTGCAGGTGATGGGTTCAGCAAGAATCCCAAGGCAAAGAAATATGCAGACTTCCGGAAAATGTTTGATGAGATGGAGAAGCAAATTGATGGTGTTTTGATCAGCACCCCTGATCATACCCATTTTCATCCCGCTCTTTGGGCCATGCAGCGGGGCAAGCATGTCTACCTCGAAAAACCATTGGCCCATGACGTCTGGGAAGTCCGCACCCTGACCAAGCTTGCCCAGGAAAAAAAACTTGCCACACAGTTGGGTGCCCAGAGGCATACCCTTTCAGGTCTTAGGGCGGGTGTTGAAATCGTAAAGGCCGGCATCATTGGCACCATCACCGAGGTTCATTCTTGGATAGGGGGCGATCGTGGCATGCCTGCAATCCCTACCGAAAAACCCAAAGTTCCTGCAAATGTGAATTGGGATCTTTGGCTAGGGCCGAACGCAGACTTTGATTACCAACCATCGATATGTCCCTACGGCTGGCGTTTCTGGTGGCAGTTTGGCACTGGCGAAACTGGGAACTGGGGCTGTCACATTTTGGATATTCCTTTCTGGGCATTGGATCTGCGTTATCCAACCAAAGTGGAAGCTTCGGGCCCACCCGTGCATGAGTTAACCACACCCAAGTCTCTTTCCTCCAAATTTTTATTCCCCAAGCAGGGCGATCGCGAGGCCGTCACCCTTCATTGGTACCACGCCAAGAATGGGCCCGAGATTCTTGCAAAACATGACTTGAAGGCAGGCAGCTACAACAATCTTTTCATTGGCACCAAGGGGATGTTGCTTTGTGGTTTTGGTAATTGGAAGCTTTTGCCCGAGGATAAGTTCAAGGACGTAAAGGCGCCCAAGACATTTCCTGATTCCCCAGGGTTTCACAAGGAATGGTTTGATGCATGCAGGGGTGGCAAGCCTGCAACCTGCAACTTCGATTATTCCGGGCCCATGACAGAAACTGTTCTGCTGGCGAATGTCGCTTATCGTACAGGGGGCTTCGAATGGGATTCTGCCAACATGACTTGCAAGGGCAATTCCAAGGCCCAAGGTTTGTTGCGTAGGGCTTATCGCAAGGGCTGGGAAGTTTAAGGCTTTTGATAATCGGATTTCAAGTCGATATCAAATTGTTGGTTACCTTGGGATATCACGAACTTTAATCCTGAGGTTTTGGAGCTCTCATAGAGTTCAGGTATTTTTTTATAGATCAAACCGACACCCTTGGGCATCATCATTCCCGCTGACCCTACCATTCCATTGGGATTCTCCTTGGTTTTGGTTATGGTGGGGTTTGCGACTGCGCCCTTAAGATGTGATGTTCGAACGCTAAACACGCATTCACCCAACGGTGGTTCGTTGATTCTGTAAGTTCCTTCCGGGGTTAATTCACAGGAGCAATTGTGTTTGTTGGTCAAGGTTTCAAGAGTAATGGTACCTCCGGGAATAGGGGTTCCATCAAGCAATACTTTTCCTGAAACGGAACCGCTCCTGTTGAACTCATCGCCCGCACATCCTAGAGCTATCAACAAAGGAAGAGTGAGGAATAATTTTTTCATGGTTATCATTCTTTAGGATTAGAAATCGGAGACAATTTGGCCTTCTTCAGGGTCAACAGCGTAACCCCAAATGGTGGCATTGATATTTGGGTTTAAATTTTTGACGCTGCCATCTCCCATTGAAACGCCGATGCCTCCCGAGGTGAAGGCGTGTGCAAGGTCAGGGTTGCAATTGGCGGGGGTGACACCGGTTTGAAATTTGGTAAGGGGTGCTCCAGTAGGTCTGCCGCCGAACATGGGCGTATGGTCTGAAAGCCAGCCGCCATGTAAAAAAAGATTGCCTCGGGTGTTACAAACCATCATTTTTTCTGCAAAGAATAGGGTGTTGGAGGTGCCGTCTGGGATCTTTGAAATGCTGTAACCGGTCCCCCAGTGGTCTGAATTAGTCACAGTTCCGCCACGTTTTCCAAACACCTGGTAATTAAATGCATAGCTGGTGGCAGACCAATCGATGACAGCATTATTGTTGAGCCAGGTATATTGAATACCCAAAGCTTTTTTCGTGCTTGGATCATGCGGTGCCATGAAAGCCTTCATTTGCATGGTATAGATGGGTATGCCGCCTGCATTGGATAAAAGCTGCAAACCCGACCCGGCCTCATACATGGCTTTTTGTTCTAAAAAGGGTAGAAGATGGTAGTAAAGTGTCACATCGCCCACATAGGTTTTCCATGGTCCCTTATAGGTACCAGTGATATAGCCAGATTGATTTCCATTGGGGTCGCCAACATGCATCCACCAGGCATTCCAGGCGCATGGAAGCATGTTTCGGCTATCACTTGCATTATGGCATGCCAGAGAAAGTTGCTTGAGATTGTTCTGGGATTGCATTTTTGCAGCAGCTTCCCGCACTTTCTGGACTGCCGGTAGCAGTAGGCCGATAAGTATTGCAATTATGGCGATCACCACCAGAAGTTCGATCAGTGTAAATCCAGATTTTTGTTTCATAGGTTGATATCCAATATGGTTTCAATGTTCAAATCAAACTAAGTTATGAAGCTTCAAATCAAGCCATCAGCTCCTTGATTACCCGGGCGTGTTCCACACCTGTGAGCTTTTGATCAAGCCCTTGGTATCGCACCGTGAATTTTTCGTGGTCAAAGCCCATTAGTTGCAAAATGGTGGCGTGGAAATCGCGGATGTGAACGGGATCTTTCACAATGTTGTAAGAGAAATCATCTGTCTCGCCATATACACTGCCGGGGCGGGTTCCACCACCAGCCATCCACATGGTGAAACATCGTGGGTGATGATCACGGCCATAGTTGGTCTTACTTAAGCCACCTTGGGAATAGATGGTTCTGCCAAACTCTCCGCCCCAGATAACCAAGGTTGAATCGAGCATACCCCTGTTCTTTAAATCTTGGATCAGACCATAGCATGCCTGATCAACATCACGGCATTGGTCTGGCAACCTGCCTGCGACATTGCCATGAGTGTCCCAGTTGTTGTGATAGATTTGCACAAAGCGAACGCCCCGCTCAACCAGCCTGCGAGCAAGTAGCGTGGTGTTGGCAAAAGTACCAGGCTTACGGGCTGCTTCGCCATAAAGCTTGAAGGTGTTTTCGCTTTCGCGTGCCATGTCGGTAAGTTCAGGAACGCTGGTTTGCATCTTGAAGGCCATTTCATACTGCTGGATGCGGGTAAGAGTTTCTGGGTCTCCAACTTGGTTGAGAGTCATCTGGTTAAGTTGATTGATGCCATCGAGAGTACGTCTTCGGATTTGGGTGGGAACACCGGGTGGATTGTTGAGGTAAAGGATTGGGTCGCCGCTGGTTCGGAAAGGAACTGCGGCATATTCGCCCGGAAGATAGCCCGCCTGCCAAAGCCTAGCGGAAATAGCCTGTACTTGTTCGGTGTTGGAAGGTTTGGCAACCATGACAACAAAGGCGGGCAGGTTTTGGTTCATGCTGCCCAAGCCGTAACTGGCCCATGCACCAAGGCATGGTTTACCTGTTTGTTGATTGCCTGTTTGCATGTAGGTGATCGCAGGTTCGTGGTTGATGGCTTCGGTATTCATGGAGCGCATGAAACAAAGATCGCCAGCCATTTTAGCCTTGTAGGGAAGGAGTTCGGTGAACCACATACCGGAAGGGCCGTGCTGGGAGAATTTATATTTTGAAGGGGCAATAGGGAAGCGTGCCTGGCCACTGGTCATGGTGGTAAGCCTTTGCCCTTTACGGACGGAATCGGGAAGATCTTTGTCGTACCAATCCTGCATCTTGGGTTTGTAGTCGAATAAATCCATCTGCGGTGGCCCCCCCACCATGTGCAAATAAATCACGTTCTTTGCTTTGGAAGGGAAGGGGTTCATTGCAGAAGAATCTGTTGAAGGGGCACCTTGGGCTTTATTTCCCAGTAGGTTGGTTAGCGCTGCAAAACCCAGGGCGTTTGAACCCTTGGAAAAGAAATGCCTGCGGGTCATTGCAAGGCCTTGCTCTTGAATCAAACTGGTAATGTTCATGCGATTGACTCCGTGTAAATAACTTGCCTAGCGGCAAAGAACCTCATCCAGGTTCATGAGTGAATTGATGGTCATAGTCCAAGCAGAAAGCTCTGCAAGATTCAGCTTGGGGTCGGATTTATGTGCACCGAAGGTCTGCAACTTCTTCGCTTCTTCCATGTTTTTAGCGTAGTACTCTAAAAGGTCGGATCGTTCTGAAAGCACAAGTGCCTTTTCTGAGGGGTTGAGTTTTCTGGAAAGAATACGCATGGTGATGAAGTCGAGTTGGGAATCGGGAGTGCCGCCTGATTCTTTGAGGGATCGCTCTGCAAGGAATCGGGCGGCTTCTACAAACTGCGGATCGTTAAGGGTAACGAGTGCCTGAAGGGGCGTGTTGGTTCGTTCTCTTTTTACGGTGCAGGTTTCGCGATTGGGTGCATTGAGGATTTCCATGCTTGCTGGGGGAGCAGACCTTTTCCAAAAGGTGTACATACTTTTACGATACAGGTTTTCGCCTGTGTCTGGTTTGTAGTCGCGTGTGTTGCTACCAATCATTGCAACGGCTTCCCAAACTCCTTCGGGTTGGTAAGGCTTAACGCTTGGGCCGCCGATTTTCTTGGTTAGGATTCCGCTGGATGCCAGGGCATAATCGCGGATCATTTCAGCGTCCATGCGATACCTGCTACCCCTGCTTAACAAACGGTTTGCAGGGTCTTTTTCAAGTTTTTCAGGTGTGGAAACTGCGGATTGCATATAGGTTGCGCTGGTAACCATGAGCTTGAAGAATTTCTTGATATCTCCACCTTGCTCACGGAACTCAAGTGCTAGGTAGTCTAACAATTCAGGGTGGCTTGGGGTGTCACCCGTGATCCCGAAATCCCCACTCGATCGTACCAGGCCGTTGCCAAAGACTTCCTGCCAAAAGCGATTGACAGTAACCCTGTAGGTTAGTGGGTTTTCAGGCATCAAGAGCCATTGGGAAAAACCCAATCGATTGCGTTGTGTATCCTTGGGCATGGAGTGTAATACTTCAGGGGTTGCAGCGGCAACTTTATCTTTGCGTTTGTCATAGTCGCCACGATTAAGAATGTAAGCCATGGAGGGTTCTGGTTTTTCGACCATGATGTGTGCGATGGTGCCTTTGCCCTTCAACTCTTTTTCTTCGCGATCGAGGTTGCCTAATTGAGTGGTAAGATCCTTGGATTTGGCATCCATGTTGGAAAGCCACCAATCGAAAAGCTGGTTGTTTTCTTCGGGGGTTCGTTTGGCTTGCTCCTTGGCTAGGATCTGAACTAATTTTTCAACCGGCCCAAGGGCTGCAACTTCTTCAGGCTTCAAGCTGCGATTGTAAATCTTGAGGTCATGAAAAGTAGCTTTTTGCAAAGATTCTTTGCTATGACGAGAGCCCAGTCTGAAGGGTACATTGGTACGAATGCTCCCGGTCAGGTTGTTTGAGAGGGCCTCGGTAGCCTGGGCGATGCCATTGACATAAATCTTTACGCCATCGGCTTTGCCCGATCCATTGTAGGTTACAAAAACATGAGTCCATACATTTTGGTTGAAGGTGGCCTTGGACATTACCTTGATTGCATTTTCAGGCCAGGAAGAAACGATGTGAGCGCCCACTTTTCCATTTTCAAACCATAGGTCCCAACCTCGATGTTTTGCAGTATCATCCATGCGGGCAAACAAGGGGCCAAAAGCCTGTCTTGGAGTTAGCACCCAAGCACCAAATGAAAACGCCTGATCCTTTTCAAAGTCGCCTATCTCAGGAATAGTCACTGATCCAGCCTTGGCAACCTGCAGCACTTTTTCTTCTGTCTGCCCTTTGACCCATGCAATTTCAGGGGCATCGACCATTTTCTTTTCTTTGTTGATGATGAACTCGAGTTTGTCGCCTTTGCCTTCCTTTAAAGTGGCAGAAACTACCAGGCCCTCGGTGGGAGTGCGATTGCTGAAAGTATCCTTGCTTGCAGTAGCAAGCCATTTGTCGTAGTCGCCTTTGGCTTCTTTCTTGCGGTTTTCCACTTGAGTACGAACGATCGCAAGTGCCTTGGTCACTTCTTCCCAGCGGGCTTTATCGTTCAAGTTTGGAACTGCAATGATCGGGGGTGTGTCTTTGATGTTGCCATCCATCGCGCCTTGCGTTGTGTTGTTGAAAAACGCAGCCATTGAATAAAAATCCTTGGTGCTGAAGGGATCAAACTTATGGTCGTGGCAAACCGCACAACCTGCGGTAAGTCCTAGCCAAACTTGGGCCACGGTTTCAGTTCGGTCCCGGGTGTATAGCACCAGATATTCTTCTGAAATCGCCCCACCTTCGTTGGTGGTGATATTGCAGCGATTGAAACCGGATGCGATTTTTTGCTCGAGCGTGGCGTTGGGGAGCAAGTCGCCTGCCAGTTGTTCAATGGTGAATTGGCCGAAAGGCATATTGTTGTTGAAGGCGTTGATCACCCAGTCGCGGTAGCTCCACATCTCGCGGAAATTATCAAAGTGAATGCCATGGCTGTCGGCATAGCGGGCGGCATCGAGCCAAATTCTTCCGCGGTGCTCGCCCCATGATGAAGATTGCAGAAACTGATCCACTAGTTTTTCGTAAGCATCGGGTCGGGTGTCTGCAACAAACGCTTCAACGACAGAGGGTTCTGGGGGCAAACCATTTAGATCCAGACTTAACCTTCGGGCAAGGGTTCGCCTGTCCGCTTCGGGGGCAGGGGCTAGGCCTTTCTTTTCAAGTTCTGCAAGGATGAAACGGTCGATGGGGTTTTTGGCCCATGAAGCGTTTTTATTTTGTGGCATGGTAGGTTTTTTTGCTGCAATGAATGACCAATGAAGTTCGTATTCTGCGCCTTCCAACACCCATTGTTTGAGTTTTTCTTTTTGTATGGCGGTAAGCACTTTGTGTGCCTTTGGTGGTGGCATTACCTTACCTTTTTCGCTGCTGTAAATCCTTTCGATGATGGGACTTTTTTCTGCGCTTCCCGCAACGATGGCGCCAAACTTGATTGCATCTTCGCGCCTGTCCAGGCGAAGATCGGCTTTACGGGCTGCGCTATCAGGCCCATGGCAGGCAAAACAGTTTTCTGAAAGGATTGGACGGATATCTCTGTTATATTTAAGCTTTTCTGCCCCTTGAACAACAGTGGCAACTAAAACAAGCATGGTTAATGAGGAAATATTTTTTAATAACATGACTCACCTTTTAGCATTTGGAAAGGCAGCTTGGACTGACACTTAAAGCCTCATTATTATATTAATGCTTTAAAGCTTTTGATTACAACACTTACCTGCAATTCTTTTGGTATTGAATCGGAGGATTGAAGGGGCAATGCGAGAGATAAGGATTGCAACGATTTTAGCTGAAGATATTCTTATGGCTGCCTGCGTTTAATACCTCGCGTGCAACTTCGGGCGAAAGCCTGAGCTTTGGATAATCAATCAGGGTTTGCAATACGGTGCTCACTAACATGCCTTGGGTAACAGGGTCAGAAGAGGGGGATGAAGCATCGGCTTTTGATTGCCCGATAACTTGCCCCATTGGATATCCACCACCAGCAAGAAGCAATGGCCCAAGATTGCCCCAGTGATCCCGACCACCCTTGCCATTGATTTTTGGCGTTCGCCCCATTTCACCACATACCACCAACATGATTTTATCTTCCAAACCACGACTTTTAACATCCTCAAGAAACGCACTGATAGCATGATCTAATGGTGGAGCCATGTATCCCATGCCTTCATCGATGGTGGCATTGTTGGAATCCGCATGCATATCCCAGACAAAGTTGGTGGTAACGGTAACAAAGCCTGCACCTCGTTCGCACATTCTGCGGGATAGGCAAAGTAGCTTGCCCAGTGTTCGGGCGTTGTCCGCATAATTTTTATGGTTGTTCCATTTCTTACTGATGGCATCAACTTGAATAAGGGGGGCGGTATCGTACCGGGCAATGGTATTTGGATCTTCCTTGGAAAGGTCGAGAGCATCTGCAAGGCCACCCATTAGTGCCAGCAAAGCCATTTCACGCGACTTATCAGAAGTTTCTGCACGCAGCGTATCTTCGATGGCCCAGCGAACTTTATCCAGGCTTTGAAGCAATGCAAGTCGATCGTCCAGCCTTTCGCGGGGCAGTTTGATTTTAAGATCCTGCATAAGGCCATTGCCTGCGCCGGGTTGAACAGGGGCAAGCGATGGAGAAAAAGGCCCGGTTGCATCGAATTTGCCAAATTGCATTACGCCTGCTTGAGCATTGGGATCGACAGCTCTGGGAAATAACAGTGCGTTTCGAGGTATGGCTTTTTCTGGGTGGGATATTCCAGCAACTGCGGAATATAAACTTCCAAGATTCGCCCCCGAGGTGGTTTTGCAAACAACGGGCTTGATATCGTGGTTGGCATCGCCTGGAACATACGAGCGCACTATGGTCAACTTATCAGCATGTTTTGCAAGTTTAGGAAAAGGTGAGCCGAATAACACTCCAGGAATATTGGTTTGAACCGTTCCCAGGGGGCCACGGATTTCTTTGGGGGAATTAGGTTTTGGGTCGAAAGTTTCTACCTGACTCGGACCACCATGCAGGAATAGGAAAACTACGGATTTATTGGTTAGAACAGATTTTTCATCCGCTTTTACTATTCTTCCAGAAGCCAGGC
The DNA here is from genome assembly GCA_009920765.1 of Planctomycetota bacterium. GTDB lineage: Bacteria > Planctomycetota > Planctomycetia > Gemmatales > Gemmataceae > UBA969. The sequence goes on from RFZJ01000044.1 coordinate 26,065, forward strand.
CTGCCAAGCCAAAACCCCCTATTTTAAGGAAGTCTCTTCTTCGATAGCGGTTATCATGATCCCAAAAAGTAAGCATTGTAGGTTCTCGTTAGGTCAGGTATGAGTTCTGATTATAAGATAAAATCGTCAATATTACCAGTAAAAGTTATTGATTACTCAAGTTTTTTGCTAAAGCCAAGAAAGGTTTATGTTATTTCGGTTAAAGTCTAATTTATTTTAATCAAATAGTCCTGACTGTGTTAAAACTGCATTTTGTTAAATTGTTTAAAGGAGAACAGTCATGGATTTATGGACCTCGGCATCAAGTTTGCCTTTTATGACTTTGTTCTTTTGCCTTTTCGCACTTGCGATAGCGTTTGCGTTTGAGTTCATTAATGGGTTTCATGATACTGCCAATGCGGTAACCACGGTTATCTATACCAAATCCCTGCCAGCTACTCCTGCAGTAATTTATTCAGGCTTCCTAAACTTTCTAGGAGTTATGGTAGGTGGTACATCGGTTGCTTTTAGCATCGTCAATCTTTTACCTGTGGATTTGCTAATTGATAATACTAGTGGAAGGGCGTTGGTAATGGTGCTATCCCTTTTGATTGGGGGTATAATTTGGAATCTGGGTACTTGGTTTATAGGTTTGCCTGTAAGTACATCCCACACTCTTATTGGCTCAATTCTTGGGGTCGGTATTGTTAACAGCCTGATGAGTGGTAATGGGTTGTCAGCTTTAAACTGGGGCCAGGTTATCACGGTGATGATGGCTCTGGTAATTTCGCCGTTATTGGGATTTGTTTTAGCTGGAATTGGCCTGTTAGCCATGAAATTGGTGATTCGGGATCAAAGGCTCTATGAACCACCAGTCGATGAAAATCCACCCCCCTTCTGGATTCGAGGTTTATTAATCATTACTTGTGGCGGAGTAAGCTTTGCCCATGGTTCAAATGATGGTCAAAAAGGCATGGGGCTAATTCTTTTGGTGCTTATAGGATTCATGCCTGTTTATTATGCCATGGATATTCATGATCATCAAAAGGCGAAAACATGCAGGGAAGCGGTTGTGAATGTTAAACAAATTATGGCGCAATCAAATATCACGGATACCATGCTTATCAAGCAGGCTGACCAGGTGCTCACAAACTTGGAAGGGAAGATTTCACTTGAGGAAGTGCCTTCCGATAAAAGGTGGGAGGTGCGCAGGGAAATTTATTCTCTTGTGGTTGCATTACGTAAACTCCAGAAAACCATGCCAGAGATTAAACACCTTCTTCACCCCCAAACCGATGTCATCAAATCCTCGATAGAATTCGTGCCTTTATGGGTTGTGATAGGTGTTGCATTATCTCTTGGTGTGGGGACCACCATTGGCTACAAGCGGATTGTGATTACAGTTGCTGAAAAAATTGGAAAGTCCCATCTCACTTTTGGGCAGGGTGCTGTTGCTGAAACTATTACTGCAGCAACTATTCTAGGGGCGGTCTTTTTTCATATGCCTGTCAGCACTACTCATGTTTTATCAAGTGGCATAGCAGGAACGATGGCTGCGAATAAATCCGGGGTTCAGTTTGAAACTTGTCGAAAAATCCTGCTGGCATGGGTTTTCACCCTGCCTGCATCCATAGCCCTCTCGGGACTGCTTTTTGTTGTTGGTTGCATGGTTGTTTGATTTATCAACTTACTATGGAAAATCATCTGGTGACAATCCCAGGTAAATCTACTACTTGATGGGAAATTATTTCTATGCTTGGAGTGCGAAACCTGTGATTTATCTATAATAATTTTAAGATTACTGAAGTAACTAAATGTATCTGTTTAAATAATACCCTATTTAGGGATTTCATGGCTATGAATCAATCTTCTCTTTTTGCCAAGCCAGTTCTTAATGCCTTGGTTTTTTTATTTCTGGGTCTTTTTTTCCTGGTTACTACCGGAACCATTTATGCCGCTGATAAAGAACGCTTGAATGTACTTTTTATCGCAGTTGATGATTTGCGTACTGAAGCCAGTGTGTTTGGGAAAAAATACATCCATTCCCCCAACTTGGATCGAATTGCGAAAATGGGGATCACCTTTAATCGCGCTTATTGTCAGCAGGCTGTTTGCTCGCCTTCGCGTTCCAGCCTTCTTACGGGCACCCGCCCAGATACCACCAAGGTTTGGGATTTGGAAACTCACTTTCGCAAAGCCTTGCCTGATGTTGTTACCTTGCCACAGCTTTTTAAAAACAATGGTTATTTTGTTCAGGGTATGGGCAAGCTATATCATGGCTCACTTGATGATCCGCAATCTTGGTCAGTTCCTTGGAGCAATCCCAGAAAAGAAATTGAAGTTTATGCATTGCCAGCCAATCGGCCTGGTGCTAATGCCAAGGGCGTAAAGGCCAATAAGAAAGCCAAGGGCGCTGCTTTTGAAGCCGCTGATGTTCCGGATAATAAATTTCACGATGGTGCGCTTGCCGAGATGGCGGTAAAAGCCCTGCAAAGTATTGCTGCTAAAAAAGAGCCCTTCTGGTTGGGCGTCGGTTTCATCAAGCCCCACCTTCCTTTTGTTGCTCCTAAAAAGTATTGGGATTTATACGACCCCGCCAAGATTGATCTTGCTCCCAATCCTTTCAAACCTAAAGGTGCACCGGAGTATGCTTTGGCCTCTGGTGGCGAGCTTCACGCTTATACCGGTATTCCAAATGGCCCCATACCCGATTCTCTTGCACGAAAGCTCAAGCATGGGTATTACGCCTCCATCAGCTATATGGATGCACAGCTAGGTAAAGTCCTTGATGAACTTGATCGCTTGAAGCTTACCGATAAAACCATCATTATTCTCTGGGGCGATCATGGTTGGAAACTGGGCGAGCATGGCGCATGGTGCAAACACAGTAATGTGGAAAATGATACCAATGCACCATTGTTGATTGCTGCACCCGGCATGAAGACTGCAGGAAAAAGCAGTAATTCCCTCGTGGAATTTGTGGATATTTATCCAACCCTTGCAGAGTTGTGTGGCTTGCAATTACCCACCCATTTGGAAGGCAGAAGCCTTGTTCCAGTTCTTAAAGATCCGACTGTTTCAGTCAAGAAAGCCTCTTTCAGTCAATATCCCCGGGGTGCAAAAATCATGGGATATTCCATGCGTACTGAACAATATCGATTCACCCGTTGGGTCAACCGCGAAAATCATTCCAAACTTGAAGCAATTGAACTTTATGATCATCAAAATGATCCACAAGAAAACACGAACATTGCCAATGACCCTAAAAACGCAGAATTGGTTGCAAAACTTACCGAACAGTGGAAAAAAGGTTGGAAGGGTAATTTAATTGCGTCTCCGCAGGAAAAATGATTGATGTCTTGCCAGCAATAAAGCTATATGTAAAGCCAATAGGGTTTTATTGCAGCATGGTTTTTAAATGCCTTTTGATCTGGCCTTCGTTTTTGCTGATCACAAATTTTGGTTTCATTTCACGCATTCCATCTTTAAGTGAACGATTGGTTTCCGCTACTCGTGCAGCGCTTGTTACATAAAATCAGGGGATGTTGCGGGCAGAGATTTTGATTACTTCATCATGAATGAATCTTATTCTAAAGAAAATCTTTCATTTTCTGTGAAAAGGCTTCTTTGGGGCCCGAACTTTCATCGCACCTTGTAAACCAAGATGGAGACCCGGGGGCCTTGGTTATGTTCCATAGGCGTTCGGCCTGAGTAATAATTAGCGGTGGTTCGTAGTGGAAATTTATCCCCAACATTCACCGTCTCTAAAAGTTCAAGGTTGAGTTCCTTGTGAGATTTTAAATCCCTAACCAACTCATCAATGTTGTGAACCGAAATAATATCGCCTTTTTTTGGAATTGTCTGATTTAGTGCCAACTGTTTCAGGCCCTGTTTATCTGCGTAATAACTCAAACCCCACCAAGTAAGATGCCAGTGCGTGTTTTCTTTCCCAATGTTCCAATCCCTGTGTTTGATTTCATGTGCGATTTGTTTTGATGCTTGGGCGTCGAGAAAATCAACCGAGTAAAATAACCCCCCAAGGGTTATACCAAAGCAGATAATAAGGCGCGATAGGTTTTGAGTGGTTTCATTGAATACCTGCGTTTTGGATAAAAGCCTTGCTGACAAAAATGTAAATACCAAGGTGATCCCAATTACTCTTCTTACCGCAGGAAAAGGTGAAAGTGCAAAATACCCCATTAACTCAAGCATCAGCCAGATGCACAAAAACCAATCCAGTTGGCGTTCATTAAACAGTGAATTTTCATTGCTGTTTTTGGGATTCGAAGCAAGTAAATTGTAAACCACCGTGCACAGAGTCCCCCAGACCAGAGTTGCCATCAACCCATAAATAATCGTGGAAAGAGTAAGCACGTTACGCCCGGATTGTGGATCTTTTATAGACAGAAATTCCATCGGAATCAAAGCGAGGGATATAAAGCAAAGGAATATCAAAAATGCAGTTGTTAGGATGTTGCGAATTGAGACTTTGCATGCAACCAACCCCATCAGGGCGATTACACTTGCTATACCACCCACTTGGGTAAGCAATGGCAATATCAGATGAAGGCATCTGCGGATAAAATTACCTTTTCTTTGCCCCAGATGAATGAGGAAGTGAGATTGCCCTTGCGAATAATGGATGAAGAGTTCCCATGAAACAAACATGAAAAGGGCTATAAAAACAACCATTAAGCCCTGGAAAATTTGCCTCTTCATCAAGTACAAGCAAAGTATCGCAGCCAAGGTGATCAATGCGGTGTACTTGGTTTCTATTGCCAACCCTAAAATTAAACCGTTCAGGAGGGTAAGGCCAATGGATGATTTATCGATTGATTCAAAAGCCAAAGCAAGCCCGGTCAGTCCCAAGGCAAGGACTGGGATTTCCAGCATGCAATTAAATCCGGGAAGAATCGCAGGTGATAAAATACTAAGCCATAAGAATATGGCTTCATGCCCTGGTGCAAAGCGCTTGAATAGATAATACAGTGATCCTGATAGAAGTAAGGCAAAAGGAAATAGCCAGAGTTTGAATAAGATTGGTTTGTTGCCTAGCAACGCCATTCCCGTACCCAGATAGTAGGGAAGCACCGGTGGAACAAGCAATTGGTTTGCGGATATGTAATTGGGCGAACCGAAATCAAAAGCATAGGGATTTAAAGGGTGGGCGATGAATTCTCCTGCATAAAAAATGTAAACATTGTCATCCATATGCACGGGCTTTACTGCATTAAGGATGGTTAAAACACCGGCCACCAAGATAATTAGTGAAAGTGAAGATTTTGTAAAAGTTTGTACGTTTTCAGAATCAAGCTTTTGCATTCATTTCCCATCATCAAGTTAAAAATACCGATTAAAAGCGTTGCCAAGATTAACATGATTGGAGAATTCTAGAAAGATGAGGATGGCAGGAAAATGCGGCAGGGTAAGCCATGAAAGTGTGAAGTAACTTGATCTGAATTCCGGTTTGGTTCAGGATGTAAGCGTTAAAAATCGAAGAGAGCCACAATTATTTCTTGGAGGTAAGTTCGAAGAGGATTTCATTCTTACCGTTGGATTTAACTTCAGCGCTAAGGGTGGTTTTTGTGTTGTATTTTTCGGGGATGAATTCTTCGATTGCATCTTCGCCCATGGGGCCTTTTTTACCTGGTACAACTCTTGTGGATATGATTTCAACTTTGTACTTTCCTTCGCTTGCTTTCATTTGAAAGGAGCCATCCTTGATGGTTGCGCCTTGTGGTGCGGTGGAAGGGTTTTCGGAACGCAGCGTGATATCCCCCTTGGCGACGGGAGTGCCATCGAATGACACTTTGCCAGTGATCTCATAAAGCTTCGGGCCGGAATCGCAACCCATGCAAGTGAGCAATGAAACAAACAAAAGGGAAAAGGTTCGCATGGGGGTGTTCCAAAAGGTGGAATGAAAATGTTGTTAGTAAGATGCAGCTACTTCGCCCATTTCTCTTGTGCCAAGTTGTGCATAAATTATAGGATCGATACTGTTCTGAATGAAGCGCACTGAACCATCTGCAAGAGAAAAGTTCGCTCCTCCTGTGTGGGTGCTACGTGCCGAAAGATTTTGAGTGCCGTTATTAGCAACGTTTGTCATGGGAGCTTTTGGAATGGAAATGCCCTGATAGTTTTGTCGATCTGAAACTGTTGAATTAGGGGGATTCAAGGTGCTGAACCAGTTGTTTCCTTCCCAGGAATTGGAATACCTTCCCCTCAGGTCGTTGACATTGGTGTCTGCGACAACAAGAATTTCCCCAAGCATCAGGGTATTGGAAGTTCCATCTCTTACATCTGTTATCCTGGTTTTCGATTTTACATAGAAAATGCCATTGAGGTTTTTGCCGTTACCGTAGGCGGTGGAGCCGGAACATGCGACATAGTTGGTGTGCATGCCTTGTTTTTCAAAAACACCCGCAGTGGTGGTGTTTCCATCAAAGGTCTCGGTTTTGGGGCTGGAAGGATCAGAAGGGCACATCACAGAAGACAAAACTTTGGTTTTGTTGGTGGCAAGTAATGCCCAACCATTGATGCGATTGCTGTTTTCAAAGTTGGCGAAAAGCGATTGTTGTTCAATGAATGGAAGGGTCGGGTGAAGCCAGCAACCTCGTACATAGGGTGCATCATCCGAGTAGAAATCGTTGTATTGTCCGATTGGAAATAGCGTATTTGTATCGTGGTAGCCATGCATGCCAAGTGCAAGTTGTTTCAAATTGTTACTGCATTTCATGCGTGCTGCAGCTTCGCGCACTTTTTGCACTGCTGGCAATAAAAGCCCTATTAAGATTGCAATTATTGCGATCACAACGAGTAATTCGATGAGAGTAAAACCTGAGTTGTGCATTCGGGTTTTTATCATGGCCGATGTCCTGAAGCAAAACCACTTAGAGATTTCAAAATATAGAAGATCGACTTTAAATTATAAATCGAGCACGGTCAATCCAAAAGGTTTATTCTTGGCTTGATCGTGAGGGTGGATCAAATTTTACAAGGCCCCTAGTTCAGGGATAGAATATGTTTTAATTTAAAGAAAACCCTTGGTTAATTGGAATAATGGCGGTTGATGAGATCGTTTTGAATCCAGAGTAGCTTGTTGAATGCCCTGAGTGTTTGGATTTCTTCATTCCGATCAAGGTTTAAGCTGATGATAGTTCTTAGAATTACATCTGAAACAAACCCCAAGAGGGCGTTCATTTGCACCAAAGGAATGATGGTTTTGGGATTGCCCGCTTTTGAAGTGTGAATTTTTCCCACCATGTCAAGGTACTTAAGCATATTTCCATCATAAGGCTTGGTTACCAAGGTCACGAGATATCTTGAAAGGTGTTCTTTGCGGTTTTTAATGACATCATGGTTTTCATCGAGGTTTTCAAGTGCTCTTTGCAAAGACTCTTTATCTGCAGGTTGGGTAGGAAGGAAATGTCGCCAAGTTGCATCATATTCGTGAAGCTGTTCGTAAACTGCATTGACTAAAGCTGGGACTTTTGGTGCGAGTAATGTTGCAGCATGGTGAATGGTCCGTATGTCTTCAGGGATGAAATGCATAAACTCTGCCAAGTATTGAAAGCGGTAATCAAGATCGGATTGTAGACGAGGTTCGTCAATAGTTGTCATGATGCAGGCCCTTTGAAGATAAAGAAGCTGAAAAATAACATTAAGATATTATTATCTTGTTTTGAGTGGGTGTCAAACCAAAAATGATTCCCAGCTTTTACTTCAAAGTTTATCCGGTAGAGATTTTTTTAATTGGTGTTTAAGTGGCTGGTGGGGTAATTTTTAGTTATGCCTGTTTTAAGTTAAACGAACCAAGTGTTTTTTTGCTATTTAAGATCGGAAATTGTCTTATGAAACATCTTGTGGCTTTCACATTTTCCTGCCTTTTTGTTTTTTCCATCAACCCTGCTTTTTTACTTGCTGCTGATATTACCAAGCCCAATGTGGTTTTAATTTTTATCGATGACATGGGATATGGCGATATCGAACCCTTTGGCAGTACCAAGGTTCGTACGCCCAACCTTAATA
>RFZJ01000045.1 GCA_009920765.1 Planctomycetota bacterium
CCCGTAAGAAACTTCTTGCAGGCGCTGAAAAACTGGCCCATGCTGTAGGCATTACTCTTGGGCCCACAGGTAGAAATGTCATCCTCGATAAAAGCTTTGGCGGCCCTACGGTCACCAAGGATGGTGTGACCGTCAGCAAGGAAATTGACCTTGCTGATCCTTTTGAAAACATGGGCGCCAAGCTTGTCAATGCTGTGGCTCAAAAAACCAGTGACACAGCAGGAGATGGTACAACAACCGCCACCATCCTCGCACTTTCCATTTATCAGGAAGGCTTGAGAAATATCACCGCTGGTGCCAATCCAATGGCAATCAGGCGCGGTATTGACAAAGCAGTTGCTGCTGTTGTTGACAGCCTCAATGAAATTTCCAAGCCCATGAAATCTTCTTCTGAACTTGCACAAGTAGCTGCTATCAGCGCCAACAACGACATGGTTATTGGTCAACTCATGGCAGATGCTTTTGAAAAAGTAGGCAAGGACGGGGTAATAACGGTTGAAGAAGGCAAGACTGCTGAAACCACCCTCGACTTCGTTGAAGGCATGCAGTTTGACAAAGGGTATGTTTCGCCTTACTTCATTAATACCGAAGATATGACCTGCGAACTTGAGGACCCGCTCATTCTCATCTACGAAAAGAAAGTAAACAATGTGCGGGATCTTCTGCCTTTGCTTGAAAAAACTGCATCAACCGGCAAGCCTCTGCTCATCATAGCAGAAGATGTTGAATCCGAAGCCTTGGCAGCTTTGGTTATCAACAAACTTCGAGGCATCCTTAATGTTTGTGCGGTAAAAGCACCTGGTTTTGGTGATCGCCGCAAAGCTATGCTTGGCGATATCGCAGTTCTAACAGGTGGCCAGTTCATCAGCGAAGATCTCGGAATTACGCTTGAAAATATTGAGCTCGACATGCTCGGTAATGCCAAGAATGTGCGAATTGAACGAGAAAGCTGCACTATTATTAGTGGCAAGGGCGAGAAAAGCTTAATTCAAAAACGTATTGATCAGATCCGCGCTCAAATGGGCCAGACTGAAAGTGAATACGACAAAGAAAAGTTCAGCGAACGCCTTGCAAAACTTACCGGTGGAGTTGCCATTGTTCGGGTCGGTGGAACAACCGAAGCCGAAATGAAGCAGACCAAAGGTCGTGTTGAAGATGCTCTTCACGCAACCCGGGCCGCTGTTGCAGATGGTATAGTTCCTGGTGGTGGCACGGCTCTTCTTCGTTGCATTAATGTTGCCGAAAAAGCTTCTGAAAAGCTTAAAGGTGATGAACGACTTGGTGCGGAAATCATTACCAGGGCCCTTGAAAAGCCTATTCGCACCATTGCTCAAAACTCTGGTGTTGATGGCGCAGTTGTTGCTGCAGAAATTCTTACCCGAGATTCAAAGCCAAGTTTTGGGTATAATGCTAATACTGGTGAGTATGTCGATATGTTCAAAGAAGGAATTATCGATCCCACCCGCGTTACAAAATCTGCCTTGCAGAATGCGGCTAGCATCGCTGGCTTGATGCTTACCACCGAAGTCATGATTACAAAGATTGACGAGGAAAGTTCTACAGGTAAGGTTTCTGGATCCGTGAGGTAATTTCGATTTCCTCATTATCCTTTGGCTTCTTGCGCGGGTCCAGCTTGTTTGGGCCCGCGTTTGTTTATAAATAGTAATTGATCCTTTACATTTGAACTACCGGGAAATGCATGGCAACTAAACGCTGCTATTATGAAATTCTAGGCCTTTCTAAAAGTGCTGATGATGAAGCCATCAAATTGTCTTATCGCAAACTTGCAATGCAATATCATCCCGATCGTAATGTTGGTAATGCCGAGGCTGAAATTCTTTTTAAAGAAGCTGCTGAAGCCTACGAGATATTGCGTGACCCCGAAAAAAGACAACGCTATGACCGCTATGGCCATGCGGGCATGGATGGCATGTCGATGCCTGATTTTGGCAACGCTGATTCGGTGATGGATTTATTTGGAGATCTGTTTGGTGGAGTTTTTGGAGGCGGAGGCAGGGGCAAGGGTAAACGGGGGCCCCAAGCAGGAAATGATTTCCATCTGGGGATAGAAATCGATTTGATCGATGCCATGAAGGGTGTCGAAAAGAAGGTAAAGATTCCAAGGGATGTCACCTGCAAAAGTTGCAGTGGTAATGGCTGTAAACCGGGATCTTCGCCTGTAAAATGCAAGCGTTGTGATGGCAAAGGTGTTGTCATTCAGGGAAATGGCTTTTTTCGAATTCAGCAAACTTGTTCGGGGTGCGGGGGAAAAGGCGCAACCATACCAAATCCGTGCACTAATTGCCGGGGCGCGGGCCTTATTCAGGAACACGAAGAATTGGTTCTCAATATTCCGCCTGGAGTTGATGATGGTGTAAATATCCGCCACACTGGATCTGGTGAAGCTTCGCGAAATGGTGGCCCGCCCGGCGACCTCTATGTACAAATCAAAGTCAAGAAACATTCATTTTTCCAACGAAATGGTGCAGATTTACATTGCGAAGTTCCAGTGACTTTCAGTCAGGCTGCACTGGGTGGAGAAATAGAGATACCATCTCTTGATGGTAAAAAAATAAAGTTCAAGTTACCTGCTGGCATACAAAGCGGTGAGGAAGCTAAAGTTCCTGGCAAAGGCATGCCTTCTTTAAGGGGAACCCGTACAGGCGATCTGGTGCTTCATGTTCGACTTGAGACACCTAAAAATCTTTCAAAACGTCAGGAAGAATTATTCAGGGAATTATCAGAAATCGACCAAAAAAACATTTCACCTCACCGTAAAAGTTTTCTTGAAAAACTTAAAGGCCTTTTTGTGCAGTCAGATTCCGAGTCTTCCAAAGATAACAACGAAGACTAAACTCATTTTTGCAACTGAGGATAAAAATAATGACCAATGAAAACACTGATCCTGATAACGAAATCAACCAAGAGTTTTCTGAACCTCCGATTATTTCAGAAATTGAAAACTTAAAGGAACAACTATGTGAAGCTGAGAGAAAAAAAGAGGAATATCTCACGCTTGTAAAATCCACAAGAGCGGACTTTGAAAACTACCAAAAGCGAATTTTAAGGGATCAGGCAAACGAAAGGCGTTTTGCCCACTTCCAATTCGCTGCTGACATTTTACCGGCCTTGGATAACCTTGACCGGGCATTGCAGGCAGCCAAACAAAGTGGCGCCAACGACCCCATGGTTCAGGGTGTCAGCATGGTTTTAACCCAAGTGCTTGATGTTTTTAAACGCCACGGTATTCAACGCATCCAAGCCGAGGGAACCCCATTCGACCCGAACCTTCACCAAGCAGTTATGCAAGTACCTTCCAAAGACTTACCTGTTTCCACAGTGGTTCAAGTTTTGGAAAATGGATACACACTGCACGACAGGGTTATCCGCCCTGCAAGTGTTTCGGTTTCATCCCCAGCGGAATAAACGGCCCTCTGGACTTATATTGGAGCAAAAAATGCCAACATACGAATATGAGTGCGATGCCTGTAAACACGCTTTTGAAGAGTTTCAATCATTTTCGGAAAAGGTATTAAAAAAATGCCCGAAGTGTAAGAAATCAAAACTTCGAAGGCTTTTTGGCACTGGTTCTGCAATTCTTTTCAAGGGGTCTGGCTTTTACGAAACCGATTATCGCAGTGACTCATACAAGAGTTCCGCAAACGCAGATAAAGAAAGCCCTGCAAAAGCTGAACCCGCAACAAAAAAAGATTCTACACCTGCCACGGACAGCGGTGCCACTGCTTCCAAACCAACAACCCCCAAGCCTTCACCCAAGAAGGACTGAAATGACTCAGGTTAAATGTCCAATTTGTGATAAGCCGATGAGTTTTCAAGCCAGAAGTGAATGGCCCGACTTTCCTTTTTGCAGCTTGAGGTGCAAACGCATTGATTTAGGCCGGTGGTTTGGCGAGCAATATAAACTTCAGGGCCATGATCATACCGAAGACTTTCATGAAGAAAATAAAAGCGAATGAAGTTTCACTTCGTTTCCTTGTCTTTAAAGTAAGTCGATTATTTAGCTGCTATTCTTCACAACCTCAATTAAAATAAAAATTACTTATTAAAACTTGGTTATATTTATGAACTTTTTTTTCAAAATGGTAGTTGGACTTTCCATATTGCTGGCGGCAGGCTGCAAGCAAACAACAAACAAAAATCTTTATTTGGGAAATCGACAAATAAAAGTGGTTACCACAACCACCATGATTGCTGATTTGCTTAACAATGCGGGAAAAGGCAGGGTTTTTGTCGAATCGCTCATGGGTCCCGGCATCGATCCCCATTCTTACGAACCCAGGGAAAGCGATGTTTCCAGGCTTATGGACGCAGATGTTGTTTTTTACAACGGCATTCATCTTGAAGGAAAAATGGCAGATCTCTTTAAAGAATCTTCAAAGAAGAAGCATGTCTTTGCAATCGCTGATGGATTATTACCAGAAGATATCCAAAAGGAGATTCAATCAAACACAAATGATCCGCACATTTGGTTTGATGTCCGATTGTGGATCAAGTGCTTGGATTTTGTGAGTGCAAAATTAATTGAAATCGACCCTGAAAACATCAGCATTTACAATACCAACAAAAATAATTATTTGGCTACACTCAACGATCTTCACAAATATGTAAAAAGCCAATCAGAAAAAATCCCGATCGAACAAAGAGTTTTGATAACCGCCCATGATGCATTTGGCTACTTTGGAAAGGCCTATGGTTTTCAGGTTAGGGGCGTGCAAGGCATTAACACGGTAGCGGAAGCCAATAGCGGGGAAATCGGATCTTTGGCTACATTCATGGTAAAAAACAAAGTAAGGGCTTTTTTTGTTGAAAGTTCTGTGCCACGAAAGAATCTGGAAAAGCTCAAGGAAGTAGCTTCATTGCTTGACCCAAAATTCATAATTTCCTCTGGCGGGGAATTGTATTCTGATGCATTGGGCCCTAAAACCTCACCTGCAGGAACTTATGAGGGCATGGTAAAGCACAATATCGAAACCATCGTTAAAGCTCTGGTTCCTTAAACAAACAGGATGCTTCATGACCAGGCCACACGATAAAAAAATGGAATTCGCCTTGGAGATCAACGATCTCACCGTGAGTTACAAAGATAAACCCGTCCTTTGGGATATTGATCTCGAAATTCCCCAAGGGGCACTTGTGGGAATCGTCGGGCCAAATGGCGCAGGGAAAACAACCCTGATCAAATCAATCCTTGGATTGCTGAAACCTGTTGCAGGTTCCGCAAAGATACTCGGACTAGAGATTGACCAAGGGATCAAGAAAATAGCATATGTGCCACAGCGGGGAAGTGTTGACTGGGATTTTCCCGCAACGGTTTTTGATGTGGTTCAAATGGGCACCTACGGAAAATTAGGATGGCTCAGGCGACCGGGATCTAATGAAAAAAAACTCACTAAAGATGCTCTCGAAAAAGTTGGAATGCTTGAACTTGCACACAGGCAGATCAGCCAACTTTCAGGTGGTCAACAACAGCGTGTCTTTTTGGCCCGGGCTCTTGTTCAGCATGCTGAAATCTATCTAATGGACGAACCTTTTCAAGGCGTGGATTCAACCACCGAACAATCAATCGTTGAACTTCTAAGGGAACTAAGAAACCAAGGTGCCACGGCACTGGTGGTTCATCACGATTTGCAAACAGTGAAAGATTATTTTGACTGGGTTGTCTTGTTGAATGTGCGTAAAATTGCAGCAGGTCCCGTTTCCGAAGTTTTTACCGAAACAAACTTAAAGCTCGCTTTTGGCTCGAGAGTTTCCTTGGGAGAATAGCTCTTGTTTGAATCGCTATCAGTTCCGGGATTGGGAAGCGTTATTGCTGGAACCGCAATGTTGGGGTTTTTATGTGGAACTCTTGGCACCTTCGCTGTTTTAAGAAAGCAAAGCCTCATGGGCGATGCAATTTCTCATGCCTGTCTACCAGGGCTTATTGTTGCTTTCCTTCTGTTTAATAGTAAAGAATCTTGGGCATTAATGCTGGGTGCAGCTATTTCTGGAACCTTGGCCGCTATGATCATTCTTGGAATCAGCAGGTATAGCAGGGTTAAAGAAGACAGCTCATTGGCAATAACTCTTTCGGTTTTTTTTGGCTTTGGCCTGATGCTTCTTACTTGGGTTCAAAGAAGGCCTGACGCTGCCCAAGCGGGGCTTGCACGCTTTTTGTTCGGTCAGGCAGCAACCCTTTTGGATCGTGATGTTTGGCTCCTTGCTGCAATTGCAATTCCTTGCCTTATTACTGTTTTCATCTTCTGGAAACAATTTCAATTGGTTTGCTTTGATCGATCTTTTGCCCAAAGCCTTGGTTTTCCTGTTTTCTTTATTGATGTTTTACTTTCATTGTTATTGGTGATGGTTATCGTCGCAGGATTGGAAACCGTGGGGGTCGTTTTAATGAGTGCCTTACTGGTGGCGCCTGCAGTGGCTGCAAGACAATGGACCAACAAGCTTGAAATCATGGCACTCTTGGCGGGAATTTTTGGTGCCTTTTCCGGGATTGCTGGGTCTTTTCTAAGTAACATTGGCAAAACCAGTATCCCCACCGGACCAGTCATTGTCTTGCTCATCACCTTGATTGTACTTTTATCCATTCTTTTTGCACCCGCCCGGGGGATTGTTTGGCTTCAGTTCAAACATTGGCGCGATAGCAACGTTCTGCAATTGGATTCAGTGCTTTCCAATCTTGTAAACCTGGCAAAGGAACATAGTGGCAAACAAAATGGCCATAGCATGGCAATGCTTAAGGGGATTAGTTCAAACCCTTCAGGGGTTCCGAGAAGCGTGCATAAACTACTGGAAATGGGTTTGGTTTTTGAAGTGGATAAAGGGCTTTATATCCCCACAACCAAGGGGGAAGAATATTTGCATGAAAAAACCTCACACATGGGGCGCCCCTGATTATGACACAAGCTCAAGTTGAAATCCAACTGCTCGCAATGGCCACCGCTGTTGCGTGCTCGCTTTGTGGTGTTTTCCTCGTGCTAAGGCGGATGACTCTTCTAAGTGATGCTATCAGCCACACTGTTTTAATAGGTATCGTGGTTGCTTTTTTCCTTACAGGAGACATGGCTTCACCTTGGTTGTTAGTTGGCGCAACAACTGCAGGGGTATTTACAGTCTTGATGGTTGAAAGTTTGCAAAAAACCGGAGTGGTTCGGGAAGATGCGGCAATAGGCTTGGTTTTTCCAGCTTTATTCAGCATTGCAGTACTATTAATTTCGATTTATTCAAAAAACATCCATCTCGACATGGACGCAGTACTTGTCGGGAAAATCGCATTGACTCCCCTACCCTCACGAAGGCTGGAAATCGGAGGATATGATTTTGGCCCAAAATCTCTAGCCCTAATGATGGCGATCATCATCGTCAATCTGGGATTCATAATCATGTTTTTTAAAGAACTGAAGGTCTCGACCTTTGATCCTGCATTCAGCAAGGCCATTGGATTCAACCCATACTGGATTCATCTGGGGCTAGTGCTTTCTGTTTCCACCACGGCGGTTGCTTCCTTTGACGCAGTGGGTTCCATCCTTGTAGTTGCATTAATGGCTGCCCCTGCTGCAACAGCTTATTTATTAACAGACAAACTTTCAATCATGTTGGTTTGGAGTTGCATTATTGGGATGCTCAGCGCTGTATTGGGATACTGGCTTGCCCATATTCTGGATGCTTCGATTGCTGGCTCGATGTCTACTGTTGCTGGAATCATTTTTGGCTTTGCCTTTTTCTTTGCACCTGAAAGAGGATTATTTTCCGTCTGGCACCGTGCAAAAACCAGAGATCGAAAATTCAAACTGGCGCTTTTACTGGTACATCTCACCCAGCACGAAGGTACAATAAGAGAAGAGGAAGAGTGCAACATCGAAAGTCTTCATCTTCATCTTCGTTGGGATGAATATGAGGCCCATTCTGTCGCTTTTGAAGCAGTTGAAACTTTCTGTGCAACAAAAGAAAATAAAGTTCTCAGGTTAACCCCAAAAGGAAGGATTATCGCCTTGGAATCATTACAGATAGGAACCAATCTATCCTGAGATTTTAAGAAATAAGACAAATGAAAAAGCAGATATCGCAAAACATGATGGATTGGCTAAAGAGTGAAGTGCATCTCTGGAAGTCAGAAGGCACAATCTCAGACACTCAACTCGATGCAATATTATCCAAATACGATTCCCAAACTGATGCAGAAAATAAAAAGTCTACCGCCTTTTACACGCTTATAAGTGCGGCATCGGTACTGGCTGGAGCCGCTCTACTTTTATTAATTGGCTACAATTGGCAAGCCCTAAACTACATCGCCAAACTTGGGATTATTTTTGGCATAACCATTGCTTTTCAAGGATTAACGCTGGTTGCGCGATTTCGTTGGGAGAACAAAGCGTTATCTGAAGTATTCAGCTTCCTTAGTTGCATCTGCTTTGGTTCGGGAATATGGCTCATCGCACAAATATTCAACCTCAATTCACATTACCCCGATGGTTTCTTATGGTGGGCCCTGGGTTCGCTACCTTTGGCTTTTCTAGGTCAATCCTCATTACTTTGGTTTTTGGTGGTAACACTGGAGATCATCTGGTGCTTTACAGAAGCGTCCATCTTTTCAAATTCGACTTGGATTTTTTTCGGAAGAAACACCAACTTGCCCTCTGCAGCTTACCTTATGCCTCTTTTATTATTACCTGGTTTTATCTGGGCCTATCTGAAAAACTGCCCCAAAACAACGGTCCTGCATTTGATTGGTTTTGCATGCTGGTGCCTAAGTTTATGGATTGCATGGGAGTTCAACAGTTTCAGCCTGCCCCTGCTGGGCGCCCTTTTTGCTTTGTATTGGCTGGCAGGATTGACAATCGAAATCAAGGAAAAACTGGCTCTTGTATGCAGCCAAATCGGATTAATTGCAGTTTGGCCCCTACTTTGCATTTTCAGCTTTTATGATTTCCAAAAAGAAATGACCGAGAGAATTAAACCCGAGAATATCACAAGTTATGCAGCCATGGATGGCACGATCCTGTTTATGATTGGAATTATGATTGGGCTTGTCTATTTCAAACATGCATATTCAAAAAACAATTCCAAATCTATTTCTTCCAAAGAACTGATTTTGGCATTTGCGATTCTCACACAATTGAGCATGGCCCCTGCCATTTGTTTTTTCTTCAATTCATATTTTGCATTTACTATGGTTTTAATTAGCAATTTGTTAATGCTCGGTTACTCCGCGGTCATGATGGATGAGGGGCTGAAATGCAATTCTTCGCCAAGGTTTTTTCTTGGAGTTGGTTCATTTTTATTATGGACAATAGTCAGGTATTTCGATCTTTTTGGGGATTTTGGAGGCATGCTGGGTGCCTCCCTTCTCTTTTTCCTGAGTTCACTTTTACTCATTGGCCTGGCATTTTTCTGGCGAAAAAGAAAGGCTGCCTTTAATGTCAAGTAATACTTGGATACCGATCCAGCCTCCTTGGAAAGACCCTGCGAAAATAGGGCTGGCAATATTTGCTGCCTTCGTTTTTCAACTGGTCATTCTTGCGGGTTTGAGTGGCAAGGGACTGGTTCCCCGTATCACATCCGAACGGGTACGCTTTATTGTCATACCGATCGATCCCCGCGACATGATGCGAGGAGAATATATCATCCTTGGGTATGAATTTTCCAGACTTCCCAATGATGATTCCATGCTGGACGAGGGGATGCAATCTTACAAAAATCAAAGCTTGAACGGAAATATGAAAAACGTCTTGGTTTATGTAACCCTTAAATTCAATATTAAAGAAAACATTTACAAGGGTATATATTTCTCCAGTACTCCACCAAAATCTGGAAGATACATTAAAGGAAAACTTAAAGCCTACAACATCATTGAGTATGGAATCGAATCTTTTTATGTGCAGGAAGGCAAAGGCCGGATTTACGAGGAAGCAATCAGAGAAAAGAAATTGGTTGCGGAAGTTTATCTTGCGCCAGATGGTTCTGCCCAAATGAAACAAGTTCACCTAATAGATGATAGCAAAGTTAATGACTAGTATTAACCGAATATTTCAATGTATTGATATTTAAGATTTGTTCAACAATTCAAGATAAGAACCGGAGACAAGTTGCTTGGGCAAAATGCCGATCTTAGCCATTAATTCGTGAGCAACACTTTCACCAAAACTTACGGATTGGAGATCGGCCAAGACCACCTCAAGCTCAAGGAAATCACCCAACCCTTCAACGCGATCCAAATGAATTCGAGTATTCCCGAGAAGATAAAGCATGCGGAGTTTTCGAACGGTGCCAAGGATTCCATAGGCTTGTGCAAGGGTATTTCGTAGAGAACCTGGCTCTGTGGTGGGTGAAATACTATAAAGCGATAATTTGGGGCCATTGAGTTGAGGGCGCCTATAAAAAATTAGTTCCCCAGCGGATTCAGAAAAAATACGAAGTTTTAATTTACCCAAGGGACAATTAAAGAAAGTATCATACTGTGGCAATTCGAAGGGTCCGGTGTCTGCAAGGGAAGTTATAATAGGTACCAAAGCCTCGATTTGGTCAATTTTAGCTTTTATTTCGATATTTCTAGCCATCGTTTATCATTAAAACCTTGTAGGAGATAAAATTCTCATCGAATCATCAGGGCTAAAAAGTGGAGAGTCAAGTCCTTATTATAAAGCTTGGTTTGCGACAAAATAAATAGCTAGCGGCTGTAAAAAAGTACTACCCCAAGGATAATGTCAATATAAATGAGTTTTGTTTGCCTTTAAGGCAAATCACTAATAACATAGTTATAGGTTCCTCTTCTCTCCTGAAGCAAACTAGGGTTGGCATCCAGCAGCCATCCTTAATTGGAGTTTTTCTCTGTGACTCCCCGCGAAATCTTAGCTCACATTCGTGAAAAAGAAGTGCGAGCTATTGATTTACGATTCATGGATTTCCCTGGACTTTGGAAACATTTCACAATTCCAGCTTCCGCTTTGCGTGAATCAACCTTTGAAGAAGGGTTGGGATTCGATGGCGCCAGCATGAGAGGTTGGCAAACCATCAATGAATCTGACATGGTGGTGATGCCAGTTCCGGATACTGCGTTTCTTGATCCTTTTGCCAAGGACAAGACTTTAGTCATGATTTGCAATATTCAAGACCCGCTAACCCGGGAAGATTATACTCGTGATCCGAGAAATGTTGCACGGAAGGCAACTAATTACATGAAAGCTTCCGGGATTTGTGACGCAGCCTATTTTGGGCCCAAGATTGAATTTTTTGTTTTCGATGACATCCGATTTAATCAAAACGAAAATAGTGGGTATTACTTCATTCAAAGTTCAGAAGGGGCTTGGAATACAGGCCGTAAAGAAGACCCCAATTTAGGTCACAAAATCCGCTATAAAGAAGGCTACCTGCATTGTCCACCTTCAGATTCCAGTCACGATTTACGCAGCGAAATGATGCTTACCATGCTTGATTGTGGCATCGAAATTGAATCCCACCACCATGAAGGTTCAACTGCGGGGCAGGGCGAACTTGACATTCGTTTTTCCACCTTGGTTGAAATGGCTGATAGCGTACTGAAATATAAATACATTGTTAAAAATGTTGCACGCAAGCACAACAAATCTGCAACTTTTATGCCTAAACCTTTGTTCCAAGATCATGGCAGTGGATTACATGTGCATTGTTCGCTTTGGAAGGGGGGCAAAAATCTCTTCGGCGGCACAGGTTATGCGGGCTTAAGTGACACAGCGATGTATGCCATAGGCGGATTGCTTAGGCATGCACCTTCATTATGTGCAATAACAAATTCAACAACCAACAGTTACAAGCGTTTGGTGCCTGGGTATGATGCCCCCACGAGATTGGCCTACAGCAGCCGAAACCGTTCTGCTGCGATTCGAATTCCGGTTCATTCCCACAAGGCAAATTCCAAGCGGATTGAATATCGCTGCCCGGATGGTTCAAGCAACCCTTATTTGGCATTCGCAGGCATGTTAATGGCAATGCTGGATGGAATCAAAAACAAGATTCATCCAGGCGAACCCATGGATAGAAACATTTACGATCTTGGACCTGAAGAACGACTAAAACTCCCGGGCACCCCAAGTTCCCTTGAGGAATCTTTGAATAATTTGGAAAGAGATCATGAATTTCTTTTACAAGGTGATGTATTTACGGAAGATGTAATCCGTACATGGATTCAATATAAGCGTGAGCAGGAAGTGGAGGCGGTAAGAATGAGACCCCACCCTTATGAGTTTGCGCTTTATTACGATTTATAAGCTACCTCTCCAAGTTCCGGTCGGTAAAAGAAGGAAAACGCGGCCTTCAAAAAACCAATGACTGGAGCGACTTTCCGCGGGTGTTTTTTAACAGGATTTTGAGGATTTTTATTATGAGTTCAAACAATATCCGTTCGCAAGCTATTCAAGCTATTGCCAATTCCAAACACGTCCTTGAAAGGCTTGACTTTCAGGAAACGCCATTAAAAAACCTTTTTGGTTGCAATGTATTCAACGAAGAAGTGCAACGCGAGCGCCTTCCCAAGCCTATTTTCAAGGCACTCCAAAAAACGATCAAACAAGGTATTTCTCTTGATCCAACCATTGCAGATAGCGTCGCCAGCGCCATGAAAGATTGGGCCATCGAAAAAGGGGCAACTCACTATACTCACATTTTCCAGCCCATGACCGGCCTGACTGCGGAAAAACATGATAGCTTTCTTAATGTTGATGGTTCGGGCAATGCCATAGTGGAATTCAGTGGCAAAGAGCTCGTCAAAGGCGAACCTGATGCCAGTTCCTTCCCCTCTGGCGGTATTCGTGCCACCTTTGAAGCCCGTGGCTATACTGGTTGGGATCCAACAAGCCCTGCTTACATTTTGGAAAGCCCCAATGGTGCTACTCTTGTTATTCCCACGGTTTTCCTCAGTTGGACTGGCGATATCCTCGACAAGAAAGCTCCTTTGCTCAAATCAATGGAAGTTCTTTCAACTCAGGCACTCCGTATTCTTCGACTCTTTGGCAACAAAGATGCGAAAAAAGTATTCACCACCGTTGGGCCTGAACAAGAATATTTCCTTATTGATCGCAGCTTCTACCTTGCAAGGCCTGACCTGCTTCATACCGGCAGAACCTTGATTGGTGCAGCTTCCCCCAAAGGCCAAGAAATGGAAGATCAATACTTTGGACATATTCCTGAGCGAGTTATTGCATTCATGGCGGATTGCGAAGCCCAATTGTTCAAGCTTGGGGTTCCTGTAAAAACCAGGCACAATGAAGTTGCCCCCAGCCAATATGAAATCGCACCTATTTTCGAAGATTCGAATCTAGCCACCGATCATCAAAACTTATTGATGGAAACCCTTCGTAAGACTGCCCCCAAGTATGGCATGGCATGCCTATTCCACGAAAAACCCTTTGCCGGAATTAATGGTTCGGGCAAGCATAACAACTGGTCAATGTCTACGGATACTGGCGAAAACCTGCTTAACCCAGGTGACACTCCCCACGAAAACGCACAGTTCCTGGTATTCTGTGTTGGAGTAATCAGGGCTGTAGCAAAGTATCCAGAGTTGCTCAGGGTTGTAGTGAGTGGTGCTGCAAACGATCATCGTTTGGGTGCAAACGAAGCACCTCCAGCAATCATTTCGATTTTCTTGGGCGATCAACTTCAGGATATCATTGATCAGCTTGAAAAAGGCGGTGCCAAGTCTACCAAGCAGGGCGGGGTCATGGAGATAGGAGTTACCGTTCTACCCAAGTTGCCACGCGATGCAGGCGATCGAAACCGAACCAGCCCTTTTGCCTTTACTGGTAACAAGTTCGAGTTTCGTGCAGTTGGTTCCTCCCAGTCTATTTCTGGGCCAAACAGCGTGCTCAATACCATTGTTGCAGAATCACTTGACTTTATTGCAACCGAACTTGAAAAGAGCGCCAAGGCTGGAAAGGATTTCCACAAATCCATTCAAGAAGTTATTCTTGGCATCATCAAGGAAAGCAAGAAAGTCCTCTTCAATGGCGATGGCTATTCCGAAGAATGGCACAAAGAAGCAGAAAGGCGTGGTTTGCCCAACCTACGCACCACCATCGATGCGCTTCCCGTCATCATTCGCAAAGACAGCATCGATCTTTTCACCAAGTATAAGGTTTATACTGAAAAGGAACTGCAAAGCCGTTTTGTCATCCTTTGCGAAAATTATGTTAAAACGATTAAAATCGAAGGTAAAACAGCCTTGTTGATGGGGAAGGCAATGATTTTGCCAGCGGCTATTCGCTATCAAGGTGAAGTCGCAGCTTCAGTAAATGCCACCAAGGCTGCAGGGGTTGATAATGGCGCCCAACTAGAGTTCCTCAAAACTTTAACTGCCACCATTACTGATTTCCAGAAAGCTATTGCCCACCTGGAAAAATCTCTTGGCGAGCACCCTGAAGGCGATGATCTTGCTCATGCAACTCATGCCCGTGATCATGTTCTTGCAAACATCGTCAAGCTTCGAACCGTTTCGGATAAGCTTGAAACCATGATTGCAGATGATCACTGGCCATTGCCAACTTATCGCGAAATGCTCTTCATCAAGTAAGAGTTAATAGCCAAAAAAGAACCCCGATGGATAATCTCCACCGGGGTTCTTTTATTTAAAGGCAGCGTTATTTCTTTTCCTCTTGCAACTTGTTCAACTCTTTAAGCTTGTTGGCAACGCTGGCTTTTTCAGGGGGCAGAAGCTCTTTGAATTCCCTCACCCAGATATTGCGAAACTTGACCGGATTACCATGAAACTGGATCTCCAAGGGCAACTTATCTGCATGCGCCTTATATTCTGGAGGACGATCATACATGGTTCCGCCTTGCAACTCTGAATGATTTTGCACCAATACACCATTATGCAAAACAGTTATATGTCCGGGCTTGGAAACCTTGCCTTCTTTGTCAAAACGAGGAGCATTAAAAATAATGTCGTAAGTTTGCCACTCTCCCGGCTTCCTGCATGCATTCACCAAAGGCGGGTACTGTTTGTAAATGGATGCGGCCTGACCATCAAAATAAGTCTTGTTAATGTAAGAATCAAGAATTTGAACTTCGTATTTACCCATCAGGTAAATACCGCTGTTACCCCTGCCTTGGCCAGTACCTTCAACTTTTTCAGGCGAAGCCCACTCGAGATGGACTTGCACATCTCCAAAGGCCTGCTTGGTGGAGATTCCGGACTTATTCGCAGTTGCAGCGCCATCCTTGATAACCCAATTTTCCCCGTTCTTCCATTGGGAAAGATCCTTTCCATCGAAAAGAACAATTGCATCCGAAGGAGCAGCACCTGCATCGCCAGGGTTCACAACTTTGGGTTCGGGCCATTCAATGCCACTTTTAAATTCTTTTTGAGCCAAAGCTACCGAACTGGAAAGCAAGGTGGCCATCAACGACGCCGCAATAGGTTGGATTACCGAACGGGATAAAAATCTCATGATTGAACCTCGAATATAAGGGAAAAGAAATCAAAACAGAACTTGATTCTAAGGGGGTCGGGATAAAGTTACAAAAGTTTTCTAGCAAATGGTAAATCTACTTCCGGGAAGCCTTTTAATGATTCGCTTCATCTCCATTCCCAATAATTTTCCTGCAACTACTCCTGCATTTTGTCCGCTTGTGCGAATAAGTTCATCCATATTACATTCGTTATTAGCCAATGCCTGCCAAATCTTAGTTTCTGCAGCATCGAGATTTTCGGGCACGGATGGGGGATTATCCCCTGTAGAGATGCCAGGCAGTAACTTCTGGGTGAAAGAGGGTGCCCAATCTTTTAATTCTTGCAAAACATCCTCTACATCACGAATCAAAATCGCACCTTTTCTTATTAGTGAATTAGTTCCACCGCTCGCAGATGACTCAACACTTCCAGGCAAAGCAAGCACAGGCCGCCCCTGCTCAGAAGCATGAACCGCTGTTACCAAGGCGCCACTTTTTTCGGCAGCCTCCACCAGAATTATTGCCTTGCTCAGCCCGCTTATTATCCTGTTACGCGCTGGAAACATCCCCGGAAGTGGAGCTTGTAAAACATTCGCTTCAGAAACAATAGCTCCTGCTTTTACGATTTCTAATGCAAGGCCAGCGTGCTCAGGTGGGTAAATCTTCGATAACCCCCCTGCTAGCACCGCTATTGTTCTACCCCCTCCTTCCAAGGCTCCACGATGCGCCTCACCATCAATTCCACGGGCCAATCCACTTACTATGGTATACCCTGCCATCGACAACCCCTTGGCCAATCTCCTAGCCATCCTTTTCCCATATTCGGTACATGACCTTGAACCTACAATAGCAACGGCTTTTCCATCACCAGGCAGGATATCCCCCTTTAAATAAAGGACTGAGGGCGGATCCCAGATGGTTTTAAGCTGATCAGGATAATCAGGCTTATTGATTAACAGGGCCTTGACACCATGGGCACGAATCGATGCAAGCTCTTGATCAGGATTAAACTTTTTAAAAGAGTCGTGAAGTTTGGTTGCGGTAGTAAAACCAAGTTGTGGAATCTGGGAAAGCGCCTGCACACTTGCAGTAATAACCGCTTCAGGCGTGACAAACTTTTCTAACAAGGCTTTTGTGAGTCTGGGGCCTAGACCGGGCACCAAGTTTAACAAGAGCCACGGTTTTAATTCTTCATCAGACGGTTCATACATGGGCGCTGCGAACCTTTCAATTGAGAGGTGACAAAACTCCTTTTACATTTTCTTCGGTAACATCATCAAACAAAGATACCGCGCCAAGTTTGGTTGCGAGAATGAATCGCAAACTGCCTCGGACCGATTTTTTATCGTTTCGCATTACTTCCAAAAGTGCAGCAGAAGACAATTCAGGAGGGTCGGTGGGCAACTTAAACGCCTTCAACAATGCGACCATCCGGTTTGCTATGCTTTCATCTATCAGTCCACGATTCAGCGAAACTTTATTCGCACACACCATCCCTGCAGCAACCGCTTCACCATGCAACCATTTACCATACCCACCAATGGTTTCAAAAGCATGGGCAAAAGTGTGGCCAAAGTTCAGTATTGCCCGAAGGCCTGTTTCTTCCCTTTCATCCTGCGAAACAATTTGGGCCTTACATTCGCACGATCGCCTGATTATTTTTATGAGCAACTCGGGTTTACGAGCAAGAATGCCCGCAGCATTTGACTCCAAAAATGAGAACAAATCTGCATCCATTATCATCCCGTACTTCACGATTTCCGCAAGCCCGCTACGGTATTCCCGATCAGGCAACGATTTTAATACATCAATATCGATCGCCACGCCAACAGGTTGATGAAAAGCTCCAATTAAGTTTTTACCCTTGGGATGATTAATCCCCACTTTCCCGCCTACTGAACTATCCACCATTGAAAGCAGCGTTGTGGGCACCATGAAAAGATTAAGACCGCGATTAAAAGTTGCAGCAACAAAACCTGCCAAATCGCCTATCACACCACCACCCAATGCAAGCACCATCGTTTTGCGGTCTGCATGGGAGTCCACAAGTTGATCATAAAGTTTTGCCGCACTATCAAGGCACTTCTGATTTTCTCCAGATGGAACAACAACGTGTGTAACATTTATATTTTGATTTTGAAAACCCTTCGCAACAAGAGAAGCTTGTGCTTGTACATGCTCATCGCAAACAGCAAAAATGGCGGTCGCCTTGCCAACATTTGAAAATAGCGATGGCAAATTGGCAAGCAACCCCTGCCCAATCAGAATATCATAACTTCTTGGCCCAAGGTTAACTCGGACTTTGTCAATGGTGTTGTTTGAAGTTTGTGTCAATGGTCTTCTCACCTAGGGAATAGCAACTAAACATGCTTATAATTTACAAAGCTTCAGGGGCACAGCAACTTATTTACACCCCGGAACCAAATTTCAAGCTAGAATAAGTTTTGATTCTAATTTTTAGGTGCCTACTGATGCTACGAGAAGAACAGCTTGATTTAAGAAGACAACGGGCTGCACAGTCTGTTTTTCGCATTGAAAACCTTGGAAGAAACAAGGTTTTCAGTGATTACCGTGTAATCAATATCAATAATCCAAGAAATACAGCATATAAAGTAAGCATACGGGGGTTTAACAACGGAGAGAACTTCTGCGAATGTCCTGACTTTAAAATCAATACTCTTGGATCCTGCAAACACATAATAGCAGTTCTTGATGTACTGCAAAAAAATGCACAAGGCTTACCCAAGCGAAAACATGCCCAAGTAACCCGGCCTGAAATCATCCTACGTTATGATACAAAACTGCGCCTTGCCATTCTCCTTCCCCACCGCCCCTCAGCCGCCTTGCTTGCCCTTGGTCAAACCTATTTCGACTCCAATGGTGACATAAAGCCAAATGCAGATCTTGCAGAACTAATGAGGCAGGTTGAAAAAAACCCGGAAGAAATCACCGTTTATTCGGATGCGTTAGACTTCATCAACGATGAGCTTGAATCACAAAAAATGGCCCTCCGGGAAAATGAACTACGCACTCTTTATGCAAACGATCAATGGCACCCCAAACTTCTGCAAACTGAACTTTTACCTTATCAAGTTGAAGGTGCATTATTTCTTGCTCATCGATCCAGATGTATCCTGGCGGATGACATGGGCCTGGGTAAAACAATACAAGCAATGGCGGCAGTTGAATTAATGGCAAGGGAACGCAATTTGGAACGCGTTTTAGTGGTAACCCCCGCTTCACTTAAATTTCAATGGGTCGAAGAAATCCGAAAATTCACATCTCGGCAAGTACAGGTAATTGATGGCCCTGAAAAAGAAAGGGAAACCGCCTACAGCAACCCGACTTTTTACCGAATTGTAAATTATGACATTGTAAAAAACGACCTTGTTAAACTTAATGCCTGGGGACCCGACCTTGTTATTTTGGATGAGGCACAAAGGATTAAGAATTGGGAGGCTGAAACCACACGTGAAGTAAAAAAACTAAAAAGCAAGTTTGCCTTTGTCCTTACGGGAACACCACTGGAAAACCGCCTAGAGGAACTATACAGCATTGTTGAATTTGTTGATGCCCGCAGACTTGGTCCCGCGTTCCAATTTCTTCATGATCATCGTATTGTTGACACTGGTGGAAAAACAATTGGCTACCAAAATCTGGATCAGCTTCGTGATAAACTCAAGCCTATTTTACTAAGAAGATCGCGCGACAAAATAATCCAGGATCTGCCTGAAAAAGTTGAAACCCCCATCCATCTCGAATTAAATACAGCCCAACAAAAATTACATTCTGAAGCCATGGAGCAACTGGCAAAATTCGTATCAAGAAAAAATCTTACCAATGTGGACCGTACCCGTATTTTGAAAATCCTGGCAAGATTAAGGATGATTTGCAACTGTGCATCCCTGGCAGATGACAATTCCAGCCCGATGGACTCCCCCAAAATAAACGAATTAATAATTCGCCTAAAAGATCTGATCTTGTCTGGCACAAAAAAAATTGTGGTCTTTTGTGAATCAAAGGAGTTTCTCGTTCATGTCGAAAATATGCTCAAGAAAAACTCAATCGGCCATGTTTTTTTACATGGGCAACTTCCCGGAACTTCACGTGAAAAAATTGTCAAACAATTCAGGGACGATCCGGACACATTGATTTTCTTGAGTACTGATGCTGGCAGCACGGGCCTGAACCTGCAATTCGCAGATACTCTTTTTAATCTGGACACACCTTGGAATCCTGCTGTTTTAAAACAGCGCATGGCACGAATCCACCGCATGGGACAAAAACGACCCGTACAATCATTCCAATTCATCATGCGGGGAAGTATCGAAGAAAAAGTGCTAGTATCGCTTCAAAAGAAAAACAAACTATTTGAAAATCTATTTGGCAAAAACGAAGACGAAATCGAATTAAGCTCAAAGCTAGGGCAAGAATTTTTGGATCAGGCAAAAATCTGGACCCAGCCCCAAGAACCACCCACCAACCCCACCCTCATCAATCCCAAAGAGCTTATTGCATCAGCCATCCCATTTTTTGAATCTTTCCTTAACTTTTTGAAAACCAATGAAGGCAATTTGGCGCTTGAAACAGTACCCGAACCCTTAAAAAACAGATTTCTTTTACTCTGCAAGCAAATATCTGACCACCAAAAAAACCACAACTAATTGAAATCATTAGACTTACAGAAAATCACCAGCCTTCTAAAAATTATTTGAAAAATACATACTTTTACGAAACACACCATCAAAATTAGGGTTTAATATCTTAGCATGCCTTAAGTTCTGGCAATATGTTTTGTAATAGGACCCATCATGTTTAATAGAAAAACAATTAGCTCCAAATTATTAGCTCTAGCTTTGGGCTTTGCAATTATTGAAATTGCAGATGGAGCAACTCCCGATGCCAAAGATACCAAGCCTCAATCCAATCAGGAAAAGAGACAGGAAAAGAAGCTTTCAAAAACATCGGCCAAGCCTCTCGCTTCAAAGCCATTGCTTGAAGGCCGTGTTTTATCATCCATGATTGACGCCGAAATCAGCAAAAAAATCAAAGAAGAAAAAGTAACACCTTCTGGAAAAAGTACTGATGCTGAGTTTCAAAGGCGTGCCTACCTTGACATCATTGGCCGAATTCCCACTTCTACTGAAACCAAATCTTTCCTTGATGAAACCAACCCTAACAAAAGGGTAAAATTGGTTGATGATCTGCTTGCTGATGATGAGTTTGGCAAACACATGGCAGACATTTGGCAAGCGCTTCTTTTACCCAGAATATCTGACAACCGCAGGGTCCAAACTGAACCCCTGACTCTTTGGCTTGAAAAACATTTTAATGTAAACACCGGGTGGGACCAAATTACCAAGGAATTGTTAACTTCCACTGGCCCCCAGGATCAAAATGGCTCCATCACCTATTTCATCTCCAATGCTTCTGTCGACAAAATGACCGATTCTGTAAGCAAGCTATTTTTGGGAGTACAACTTCAATGCGCCCAATGTCACAATCATCCTTTCGTTGATTGGAAGCAAAACGATTATTGGGCATTGGCAGCATTCTTCATGAAAGTCCAAGCCAAGCCACCAGGTGGAAAAGACACTTCTTCTCCTACAGTTACTGAAGGAAAAGCCCTTAACAAGAACAAAAAGAGCCTACCTGAAGCTGCCCAGTTTGTTCCTGCAAGGTTCCTTGCCTCTGGTGAGGCAACTCTGAATACTGCTGAACCCTACAGGCCCGTACTCGCAAATTGGCTTACATCCAAAACAAACCCTTTCTTCAGCAAGGCTATGGTAAATCGAATATGGGCCCAGTATTTCGGAAAAGGCCTTGTTGACCCTGTGGACGACATGCACGATGGCAATCCTGCAACGCATCCCGAACTTCTGGAAACTCTTGCTACGCAGTTTTCTGCATCAGGTTTTGATATTAAGTTCTTAATCCGTTCCATCTGCAATAGCGAAACATACCAAAGAAGTAGCAAACCGAATGCATCCAACAAAGACACAGATATTGCTTTGTTGGCTCGCATGCCCATCAAAAACATGACTCCAGAACAATTATTTGACAGCTTGGCAACCGTATTAGGTGCAGCAAGCAAGGCAGAGCAAAAACTTGGCAAGGTCAAAGCTGCAAAGAATCAGGCCAAAGGTCCAAGATCCCAGTTTGTGGCGTTTTTTCAACCTGAGGAGGGTACTTCTGTTCTCAGCTATGAAACAGGAATCCCCCAAGTGCTCCGCCTGATGAATTCACCCCAAATGAATGCTGCAAACATCATTCAAAGGCTCGTTGATAAAAGTGATGATACTAAAACTTCAATTGAAAAGGTCTATCTTTCAGTTCTCAACCGTTTGCCTACTGACGAAGAATCCTCCCGTATGACCAACTTCCTCGCCCAGGCAACTGATAAAAACAAGGGGTTGGGAGATATGCTTTGGGTTTTATTAAACACGAGTGAATTCACTCTTAACCACTAAAAGTTACCTTGTTATTTTTTAAAGGATGCAAATATGAATAATGAAATGATTGGCGGCCTCTATCGTAGGGACTTTATGAAACTAGGCGCCATGGGCGTCGGTGGTGTCTCTGCTTCTGGTTGGATGAATGTGCTTGCAGGGCATGCTGCTGAAACTCAGGCAAAACACAAGTCTTGCATTCTCTTGTATATGAGTGGGGGCCCAAGCCATAAAGATACGTTTGATCTTAAACCTGATTCTGATGGCGCTGGAGAATTTAAACCTATTTCAACTAGTGCCAGTGGTATTCAAATAAGCGAGCACTTCCCAAAGCTTGCTAAATGGATGCACAAATCCGCACTGCTTCGCGGTATGAGCACAGGCGAAGGCGCTCATGCCAGAGCCTCCTATTTCCTTCATACTGGTTACAAAGAAGGCCAAGGTGGCTTGACCTACCCTAGCCTTGGTGCAATCGCTTCCATGGAAACTGGCAATCCTGCTTTGCCTATTCCTAATTTTGTCACCATCAATGGTGGCAGGTCTTATGGATCCGGTTACCTTGGTTCAAAACACCAACCCCTCAACGTTGCTGATGCAAAAGCTGGCGTTGCCAACCTGAACGCCCTTGTTTCTGAAAACCAGTTTAACTCGAGGGTATCCCTCTTAAATGAAATGGAAAAAGCCTTCCACAAAGATTACTCATCCGATGCTGGAGCTTCCCATCAGACCACCTATCAACGAGCCGTAACCATGATGAAGTCAGCCCAAGCCAAGGCTTTCGACATTAGCGGTGAACCATCGAACCTCCGCTCTGAATACGGTTCAGGCAAGTTTGGTGAAGGTTGCCTACTTGCTCGAAGACTTATTGAAACCGGGGTTCGTTTTGTTGAAGTGAACCTTGGAGGCTGGGATACTCATCAAGACAATTTCGACAGGGTTAAAAGTCTTTCTGCGCAAGTAGATGCTGGCATGTCCACTCTTATCAGCGATCTCAGCCAGCGCGGCTTGCTAGATAGCACCCTTATCGTGTGGATGGGTGATTTCGGCAGAACACCTAAAATCAACCAACGTGGGCCAAAACCAGGCCGCGATCACTATCCAAAAGCTTGGACAAGTGTTATGGTGGGTGGCGGAATCAAGGGCGGCCAAGTCATTGGCAAGACTGACAAGCAAGGCGCTACAGTTGAAGAACGCCCAATTAGCACGATTGATTTTATGTCCACTGCTTGCAGCATTCTTGGTATCGATTACACAAAATCGGTACAAACTCCAATTGGAAGGCCAATCCGCATTGTCGAAAAAGGTGCAAACCCCATCAAGGAATTGCTGTCTTAGAACTTCTTGTCAAAACCTCAAAAGGGAGGGCTTTATTGCCCTCCCTTTTTTCTTTAAACATCAGCAATAGACTTCTTGCTGAACACAGGTCGAAAACAGCAATAAAAGATCAAACAAAGCACCCCATTAATCAGTGCTGCCACTTGAAAAGCCAGAATAAGCTCTTCCCTCATATTCGAGGCATTCTGGCTGCTTGAACGCAATAAGCCAACCATGATATGCCCCATAACCAATCCTATTCCCTGTACAAAGGTTAAAAGCGATTGAACACTGGCTTTAAGATCACCTTTCGCCTGCATATTAACATAAACCTGGCCTGTCACTAAAAAACAGGTAACACTTAATCCATTCAAGGCAAGGGAAGGAACCACCAAACCTACAGGTTGACCAACCGATAGAATATATAGCGCTATAGTCCAACATATCAAACCAAATATCATGCTCCCCCTCAGGCCCAATCGTAGAAGAAACATCGGTAACAAAAAAAGGGATAGGACTTCTGAAAACTGGGAAATAGTAAGCGTCGGGCTAAGCCATGGTTGCACAATCCCCAAATACTCCAAAAGCAAAGGCGTGGCTTGTGTGGTGAAGGGCATGGTAGTACAAACACCAAGGGTGCAAAGGCAATACGTTGCAAAGGGCCAACCTCGGAGCAATTTTAAAGCCCCCAACGGAGCAAATTTATCAACTTTATTCGGACTTGGAGGCGTAGTAGGCAAGGTCAAGGCATAAATAGTTACAATAAGTCCAAAAACACTTCCAATAATGAATTGCTCACTCGCCTGCCCCTGCAAATTATTGTTGGGAAAGATGCTAATGATTGTTAATAAAATCCAACCTGGCAACATCCAACCAATGGTGCCCGATAACCGAACGATTCCAAATTCTTTTTCAGGATCTTTCAAATGAATAAAACAAATGGTGCTACAAAGCACCATCATGGGAACGGTTAACAACCAAAAAAACAGGGTTAATAAACAAACCAGATACAGGCTTTCTGCGTAGGCCAACCCAATTAAAAACAAACTGCTTAGCAGACTGAATACCGCAACACATTTCTCCGCCGCAAAGTATCGGTCTGCAAGTTGTGCCCCCAATGGTGCCAGCAAGGCCCCAACCCCATGGGTTGCACAACACATTGCAAGTTCCATAGGAGTAAATCCCAGTTCTTTGAGGCGCATACTGTAGAGAGGCAACATTGCCCCCGGCAAAGCAAACTGCAAAAACATCAGAATTGAAAGTCTAAATTGCACAAGCACCCTTTCATGGGTATAAAAACTGGGCCATCCATGCCCGATCAAATAGGTTGGGACTAACCGTTTAAGACAAATCCAGCGGGTTCTGGCGCATCGTGTGGAACCTCATTCAACCGTTTGGATTCCCAATGTCCATTAAACACCAATTCGGTGATACCCACATTGGGAATTACACCAAATTTATCCCAATCAGCGATACACCACTCCTGCAAAATGGTTAACAGAAGCACTTTGAGTACCGCACCATGAGCAACTATCACAATAGTCTCGCCCTGATGCTTGCTGGTGATCTCGTTCCAAACGGGAACAATTCTAGCAATCATTTGATCCAAGGATTCTGATCCTGCGGGAGCGAATGATGTTTCGCCATCCAACCAGCGCGATAAAGTCTGCCTCCAAGGGCCATCAGGCAAATTATTTACGGTACCCGAAAGAGTGCCCACTTTTCTTTCATGCAAGTTTTTGAAAACTTCAATTTCAAGATTGCAGGCAGAAGCTATTTCGAATGCCGTAGTCAGGGCCCTCAACATACCCGAGGAAATCAATCTGGTAGGTTTGTGTGGTTTAAAAAAACGGGCAGCAGCTTTGGCTTGCTCCATTCCACGTTCACTTAACCCAACATCAGATTCTGCACCATGAAAAACACCAGGGGCACTGGTTTCAGCATGGCGCATCAAAAAAACCCGGGTGGGATTAGTCTCCATTGGAATTAAGGGCCCCACATTATTGCTTTTAGGTAACAAAATCAAAGCACATTCAATTTTACTGAAAAAGCAAACTGTTGGAACCAAAAGTATTTTTACAATCCTTTAAGCACCGCCTCTTGGACCCTTTTCATAAAGTTTCCAAGGTCTTGCACTTTGGAGCCTTCGGCAAGCAAAGCAAGATCATACAAGGTTTCGATACCTTCCTGAAGCTTGGGTGAATCTGCTTTTTGTTCATATAAATCGCGAAGCTTTATCACCAGTGAGTGCTCAGGGTTAATTTCCAGAACCCTTTTGGATTCCATCCCGTCCTGCGCCTTACCTATCTTCCTCAGAAATCTTTCCTGACTTGCAGAAAAACCACCCTGTTCTGAAACCAGCACCACCGGACTTTCCTTCAGCCTTGAAGTTAATTTAACATCTGAAACCACACCAAGCTTTGCCTTTAAGTGTCCAATAAAACCAGCATAACGGCTCTTGGTGGCTTCCAATATTTCTGAATCAGAATCAGATTTGGTGCTATCGACCCGATCAATTCCTTTCAGTTTTTTCCCTTTATAATCTTGCAAATAAGGAAGGGAGAACTCATCAATTGGATCTAAAAGCAATAATACATCCTGCTGCTTGGATTTATATGCTTCAAGTAGGGGCGAAAATTCAACCTGGGCACGATTTTCACCAGCCAAATAATATATCTCTGCCTGTCCTTCTGGCATTGCAGAAACATACTCTTCCAAGGTGATGGTCTTATCTGCACTGGTTTTCCAGGAGTTAAAAAGCAGAAGATCAGCAACCTTCTCCCGATTTTCGAAGTCGACCCTCAATCCTTCCTTCAATATGGAACCCATCTCTGCAAAAAACTTAAGGTACTTCTCTGGCTCGGATTTTTTCATGTCTTTCAGTGCTTTTAGAATGCTTCCAACCAGATCCTTGCGGATTCTTTCGAGAACCGGATTTTGCTGCAATATTTCCCGCGATATATTTAAAGGCAAATCCGCACAATCAACCACACCTTTGACAAATCGTAAATAGGAAGGCAAAAGCTGCTCACAATTATCCATGATCAAAACACGCTGCACATACAGCCTCGGGCCAATTTTGACATCTCCAAACTGAAATTCCATCGGCAGGCTTGGTGGGATGAACAACAAAACCCGAAATTCGTTCACTCCTTCCGCCACGTAATGAATTACTTTTGCGGGTTCTTGAAAATCATTGCTGATTTGCTTGTAAAAAGTATCGTATTCCTCCTGGGTGACTTCCGATTTACTTCGAAGCCATAAAGCTTTTTGGGAATTAAGGATGTTTTCTTTTTCTTCAGCATCCTTAGCTTCGCCTACAACCTCAAGGACAATCGGGTGCTCAATAAAATCAGAAAACTTCCTGATGATGGAGCGAATTTTATAACTGTCGAGAAAATCTTTCTCGCCCTCTTTTAAATAAAGAATCACATCTGTGCCACGATCAGTTTTCGGCTTGGATTCAATCGTGAATTCGCCCTGACCATCTGAAGTCCAACAAATTCCATCCTCAGCCTTTCCAGCCATACGAGACAAAACTTCAACTTTATCTGCAACCATGAAAGCTGAATAAAACCCGACGCCAAATTGCCCGATAAGCTCAGGCTTTGCTTTTCCTTCCTGACCTTTGATTCGATCGAGGAAATTCTTGGTGCCCGAGCGGGCAATTGTTCCCAAATTTTCAATCACTGCTTCCCGCGACATCCCAATCCCGTTATCCGAAACGGTCAAAGTTCCCGATTCCTTATTGATTATGATTTTGATCTTCCAATCTTTATTCCCCTCAAGATCCTCCTGTTGGTCCAAGGAATTGAACCGGATTTTATTGATGGCATCGCCTGCGTTGCTAATTAATTCCCGCAGAAAAATTTCCTTGTTCGAATAAAGGGAATGAGTGATCAAATAGAGGAGCTGTTTTAATTCTGTTTTGAATTCCATTTTTTTTGTAGACTCGGTCATTTCTTCACCCCTTATCTGAAAATAATTAATGGCAGATATTTACAATCAAACAACTGCCTGCATAGATTAATATGAAAGAATTATAACATTTGAAAAGGGGTGATCAAACCCCGGGGTTAATGATGTGTGGCAGATTCGCATTATATGCAGACAAAAGCGTACTGGAATCGTTCTTTGGAATAAGTGTATTCGCTGGTTTTTCCCGACGATACAATCTTGCGCCCAGCCAATCCTGTTTATTTATCAAGGGCGAAAAGGGCGGAAATTCTGTCCCTTCTTATCTTTCCTGGGGAATGATTCCCTCCTGGGCCAGGGATGAAACAATTGCAGGAAAATTGATCAACGCCCGCGCTGAAACTATTAACGAAAAACCATCATTCAAGTCTGCATTCAGCAAAAGGCGTGGCATCATACCTGCAAATGGGTTTTATGAATGGAAGACTACTGGAAAAAGCAAAAAACCTTTTTTCATCAGTCCCATAGATCAAAGTCTTCTGGGATTTGGCGGTATTTGGGAATCAAACAGCCACCTTGGTGCGGATATTGTAGAAACCTTTTCCATCATTACAACGGCTGCCAATCAGGACATGGAAAACCTTCACGAACGCATGCCATTGATCTTACCCAGAGAAAGCTGGAAAAGCTGGCTTGATCCCGAAGAAAACAACACAACCAAAATGCTCGACCTGCTTAATCCCCATCCTGCCGGGTTGCTACAGTTAAAAGAAGTTGGAACCTTGGTGAACAAGGTAGCCAATGATTCCCCAGAGTGCCTGTCCCCGCCTGAAAGAGATTTATTTTCTTCATTGGATTAGCAATTACTTTTTAGGCAAAAGCTTTCCTGTTTCATCGATTGCACCTACTGCAAGCAGAATTAATTTATCTGTTTGGATATGTTTGAATGCCACCGCTTTTATATCATCCCCCGTTACCGCACTTACTTCCTTGCGGAATTTATCAAGGTAATCCAAACCAATTCCAAGCCTTTCAACCATCAACAACTGACTTGCAATTGCAGCATTGGTGGTAAAGCGGAATGCCAGATTTCCAAGCAGGTAATTCTTGGCATCAGAAAGCTCATCTTCTTCAGGTTTGGTGGTCCGGATGCGATCAAGTTCTTCGAGGAATTCTTTTTTTACCCTTTCAAAATTACCAGCATCCGTCCCTATATAGCAGGTAAATATGCCGGGCTCGATATCTGCGGTACTGGTGATATTTGCATTTACCGTGTAGGCAAGCCCTTCTCGATCACGCAGCCTGGCAGAGAGCCGGTCGGTAAATCCAGGGCCTGTTCCCAAAATATAATCCATCACCATAAGCTTGAAGTAATCTGGATCATTTCTACGAATACCAACATGCCCCATGTAAAACTGCATCTGTACCGCTTCGGGATTCGAGATGATTTTTTGTGTGAACTTTTCAGGCATCACTAATTTGGGAAAAGTAATTTTTACCGTTTCAGAAGATGGCCAACCCTTTAAACCCTCACGAATCTGTGCTTCAACTTCAGCAGCATCGAAATCTCCCACCACTGAAATAATCAAATTTGCAGGATGATAGCAAAGCTTGTGAAATGCCTTGCAATCATCATTGGTAAGCGCTTTGACCGTTTTAATCGTTCCGATGGATGACCTACCTCGGGGGTGATCGCCATAAACCTCCTTAAGAAACTCCCGCTTGGCAAGAAAATTAGCCTGCGATTCCAGATCTTGCAGGGTGGATAAAGTCTGCTCTTTATTGCGCTCAAAAGCTTCTTTGGGAAAGGTCGGGGATTTCACACAATTTAATAGAAGATCGATACCCATTTTTCCATGATGGGAAAGTACTTTAAGTGCTCCTCCTGATTCATCAAATTCCAGTTCGCCCCCCACTCCCTCGATTTTCAAGGAAAGTTGCGGACCATCAAGGCCGGCTATTCCTTCATCAAGCAACGAACCCGTCATGCTTGCAACCCCTTGCTTATCAAGGCTTTCGTATCCTTTACTTTCTCTAAGGGCAATATTGGCAACCAAAACAGGAACCTTGGAATCAGGCATCAAAAGAAGAACTGCACCCCCGGGTAATTCAATTTTTTTTGCTTTCGTAAGCGAAAAAGGAGTGACCGCAGCCTGCTCTTTCTGCCTAAAGAGCCTTCTGGTTTTTTCTGGTTTTTTAATTGAAGAAGTCTTGGCGCCCTTTTCAGGAATCGACCAAAGCACAACAGACTTATCCTTTGCCAGATATTTCTTGGCAACCCTTTGTAAATCTGCTGGTGATACAGCCAATAGTTTGGATAAATAGGATTTCAAATACTCCAGGTCTGCAACCACGACCGTTCTTGAAATTACATCCGCCAGCCCATGAACACTTTCACGAGAAAAAACTGCGCCTGCCAAAATCTTCTGCCTTATTCTTTCAAGTTCTTCATCAGAAACAGGCTCATTTGCAAGTTTATCGAGTTCCTCAAAAATCATTTTTTCAAGCTTGGCACCATCTTTCCCCTGCATAAGTTCCATCTGGATCCCAAACCAGCCGGGGTAGCGACCTGTGGTGCTTTCGGCTGCTGCGACCGTGGCCAATTCTTCGCCCTCGATAAATTTGCGATAAAACCTGCTTATTTTCCCATCTGAAAGCACCGCTTCAAGCACGCTAAGTGCGGGAGCATCTTCGTCAACCATTTCAACGGTATTAAACCCAATCAAAAGCCTTGCAACTTCAAACTTAGATTTCATTTCAATGCGGGTCTGCCCCTCTCTTTTTAACGGGACATTAACTTTCCTTGCAGGCAATTCTCCCGCGGGAATTTTTCCAAATAATTCCTTAATCCTGGCCATGGCTTGTGCTGGGTCAAATCCACCGCATATAACCAAGGAAGCATTTGAGGGGTGGTACCAAAGGTTGTAATGGGCCTTGATTGTCAACGCCGTGGAAGCTTTCACATGTTCCGCCTGCCCGATCACTGGATGACCATACGGGGCGTTGGCACCAAAAATTTTCGGCATGATCGCTTTATATTCCAGATCCCAGGGGCCATCTTCATTGCGCTTCAGTTCTTCGATTACCGCGCCTTTTTCCTGCTGAAATTCATGCTTGTCATCTATCTGCAGATTCCGCATCCGGTCGGCCTCGATCACAAGGGCCTGCTCCCAGCGATCTGCGGAAAAATCAAAATGGTATACGGTGCAATCTTCTGAAGTATACGCATTGTTTGCGCCACCATTGCGAAGCGTAAATCGATCTATGTCACCCGGCATGAGTTTTTCAGTACCTTTGAACATCAAATGTTCGAGGTAATGGGAAAGCCCGGTTTGATCAAGATTTTCATCTGCAGAACCAACTTTATAAGCAACCATGGTTGTCACGGTGGGCGCCCCAGGGATCGGCTTTAAATACACATTCAATCCATTGGGAAGTTTTTCGTGCTTTATATTATCAAATATCGCATTTGCGGCTTTTAAGGTTTCGGCATTTTTTCCTGTTTTCGCAGGAGTCTGGGCCAGCGAAAATTGCGCACCCATTAAAAATGCCAAAATAATGCCCATAGGCTTTGATAGATTACGGCTGATTGATGTACTCATGAAAATCATTCCGTTAGAAAACAAGAAAAGTATCAAGGACAAATATCCAAAAATTGAACTGAATCATCAAGGCTGAAGTTGCAATTTATTTTGCTGGTTGCTGAATCTGATACATGATTGATTTACGAAGTGAATCGACCTGGTTATCCATCTGGCTCTTTTTGGAGAACCCATCTTTTATGGTGGTAAAATAAAAGACAAAGCCCATGACCACTATAAAAATCGTTTCTAATCCAAAGTACCAATACACCACATCAACATGGGAGGTTTTATCATCAACTTTTCTGTAGTATCGAGGTATCCAGCGCCAATGTATTGTGTTTTTATCCATTGCTGCAAGGACACCAAAAAGAGATTACCCGGCTAGGACTCGAACCTAGACAAAGAAAACCAAAATTTCTTGTGCTACCATTACACTACCGGGTAGTGGATGATGGGTTTAATCACCCTTATTGGTAGAATAGCGTTTGAAGGCTAAAGTACCAAGAGTTTATTTTAACTTTCGTCCATGAAAATTAATAGACAGAAAAAAAGGCATATTAAATCATGAAACAGCTAACCGTGGTCGTGCGACCTTTTTGTGCTGAAACCGTACTGGAAGCTATTCAAAATCTTGGTTTAAATTCAGTAATTGTCCGAGAAGCAAAGGGTTTTAGCAGGCAAAAAGGCTATTTAGACCGCTATCAAGGCAGCGAATATAACATGGCTTTTATACCCAAGGTAGAAATTACTGTAACGGTAGAAGATGAACGGGTGAATGAAGTTGCAGAAAAAATATCAAAAGTGGCACGGACTGGAAGGATCGGGGATGGGAAAATATTTCAATTAAATCTGGCCCAGGATGAGCTCCTTGAGTTCTAATTTCTGATTTTCACCCAATTTTTAAGCCAGTTCCAAACAACTTTTGCAATTTTTCCTTACCCAATACCTCGCTGGGCGCCCCAATTCCTGCTATTTCACCTTTATGCAGGCACCAAACTTGGTCAGCATAATCATTGATCAGGCCCAAATCGTGTGAAACCAGTAATATCGTAACCCCTGTTTTTTTGTTCAATTCTTTTAATAGGGCATAAAACTTTTCCTGATCTTGAAAGTCGATGCCTGCAGCTGGCTCATCCAACAAAAGAAGTTCGGGATTTGGTTCCATTGCCAGTGCCAAAAGGAGTCGTTGTAATTCCCCGCCCGAAAGTTTATCTACAGGTTTATCCAGCATGTTTGAGGATGACCCAACTTTTGCAAGCATTGCAAGCATTTTGCTTTCGAGGGATTTTTTAATTCCAAAAAAAATGGGGGAATCCTGCATGGGAAGGGCCAAAAAATCCCGCACAGTCAGGGGTAACCCCGCTTCAAGACGCAATTTTTGTGGGACATAACCAACATGACGGGGATCAGGGGTCTTATGGGCGTGACCGCAATAAAAATGCAATTCCCCCTCAAAGGGTATTTCTCTTACTATTGATCGCAGTAAAGTGCTTTTACCGGAACCATTGAGACCAATTAAAGAAGTAATTTTACCTTTAAGCAATGAAGCATTTACATCTTTTAAAATTTCAAGATGGCCCAACTTCACTGAAACATTTTTTAACGTCAAAAGCTGGTGGATCATTGCAGGTTCTTTGCGAGTGCTTCAAGGTTTTGCTTGTATTTTTTCTCATACCACCCTGAAGCTAGATCGACTGAGTTACAAGTTTCCAGTGGATCTATTTCAACCAACGGTATTTCTATCCCTTTTTTCTTTAGCTCTTCTTGAAGCAATTTTGCAGAAGTGGTTCTTGGATATTGTGGCTCAACTGCTATCAACGAGGGTTTCTTTTCAACACACAATTGCACGATCTTCGCCAACTCCAGGGCGTTGGGAGAATCACCTGGCGATTTTTGTATTACCCCCGCAATTTCAATTCCAAACGATGATGCAAAATACCCCAGTGATTCATGAAAAGTAACTATCACCTTGTTTTTCTTTCCCTCCAATAAGGTGATTCCTTCTTTTTGGATTTCTTCAAGGGATGCAGCAAGGCTTGCAGCACGGGTTTTGTAATCTTCCATCCCCTCGGGATCCATCAAACTCAATTCATCACGAATCGCATTGACCATAAGGATACCTTGGCGAATACCAAGCCAGATGTGCGGATCGAAACTGCCATGGTTATGGCCCTCGTGCCCTGGCTTTTCTTCCTTGGATTCGATGCGTAGATTCTTAGGAACTTTTTTACCCAAGCTTGAAAATTTAAGGTTGGGATTGGAAGCATCCTTTGCAAGTCGCTCCACAAATAGGTTGTCGAGATCCAAGCCGTTATAAAAAAACAAATCTGCTTTACGTAAAAGAATAGTGTCCTTGGCATTAAAAGCATAATCATGGGGGCCGGTGGTGGTGCAAAGAGAGATAACAGCGGCACGATCGCCTGCGATGGACTTG
The DNA here is from genome assembly GCA_009920765.1 of Planctomycetota bacterium. Lineage (GTDB taxonomy): Bacteria > Planctomycetota > Planctomycetia > Gemmatales > Gemmataceae > UBA969. The sequence continues at coordinate 33,132 of RFZJ01000045.1, forward strand.
ACCATGCTATAAAGGGGCGGGAAACTGACTAAAACTTTAATTTTACCAGGCACCTCAAGCCACGGATCGGGCATTTGAGCACAGCCTAATGGAAGCATCAAAAGAAGGGAAAACAAAGAAAACAGACGATTTTTTAGCAAATAAAACATGCTTAACCCTGCTAGGATTACAATGTAATACCGCTATACTACATCGAACCTAGCACCTTTTCAATCATTCGCTCGAAAATAGGAAAACTTAGGCTTGAATTTTGATTTTCCTAGGGTTTCTTAGCTTTTCCTTCAATTGCAAGCATGCTTTTTATTTTGTCCTCAGCCTCCTTAAGAAGAATGGTTTTAACCTCGCCATCTGCACAGGCAAAAACAATCGAATTGGTAAAGCCTTTTAGAAGATCCTTGGCAGGCAGATTAATATCGATTTCCCAATCTTCGGGTTTGGTCCAAATAGCTGTTTTATCTTCGGGCACCTTAACAAGCATGATAGTGTTCGAAAGTTCATTGCTGATTTGAATTGAATTGGTTCCAGTGCCTCCCGGAGCAAAAAGTGTTGCAAGACCAACTGGGGCTTGGAAGGGTGTTGTACCTTTATCCAGATGTTCTTGGGATTCTCTAAAGCTTGGGGGGATTCTACGGATCAATTTTTTGTTGTGCTCACTATCCCAGGGTTCATTTTGCCTGAA
>RFZJ01000046.1 GCA_009920765.1 Planctomycetota bacterium
CAGAGAATTTTCAATAGGGCGTACTTTCCAACCCATTTCTTTTAAAGCAACATTGCTTTTAAAGTGCATAATTCTTCGAGTCAACTGCACCCCGGTTAGGTTTGCTTGAGGAGACTTGCCAGCAATAAAATCCGCCCACAATTCTGAAAAAAAAGCAAATCCGAGCGCCAAAGGATAAGGGATTTTAATTTCTGGGCCAGGCAAGCCAACTATTTTCGATAATATTTGAAATACTTCTTTAATTGTTTTATTTTCCCCGGAAAGAATGTATCGCCTTCCTGGCTCTCCTCTTTCAAATGCAAGAATAAATCCTTGGGCAATATCTCTTACATCCGCCAAATTCAAATCGCCGGAAATGTACTCCCGCCTTCCCGTTTTGCAAAAATCAAGGATCATTTTTGAGGGCGGACTTAGACCATAATCGCCGGGGCCAACTGGAAGAGTAGGGTTTACAACAACAACCGGTGCCCCCATAGCCCCCAAACCCAAGGCAAATAGTTCGGCACGCATTTTTGACCTACAATAACTTCCAATCGCATCTTTCAGCCCAACTTGCTGATTTTCAGTTATTTCATCAGTTTGATTTTTACGAGTAAGAATGCTCTCAGTACTAGTATGAACAATTTTTTTAACACCGAGATGAAGTGCACATTCAATAACATTTTTCGTGCCTTGGAAATTCACCCTATGATACTGTGATTTGCTTTTTCGCCAAAGGTTTGGATCTGCAGCAAGATGAAAAACTACAGAACAGCCTGAAATTGCGCGGGCTAAACTTTCTCTGGCTGTAATATCTGCCCAAACAATCTCAAGATCATTTTTGGGGAGATGATCAATGTTTACGCCAGGTTTTTCAAGAACCCGAACTGCAAAGCCCCGCTCTAAAAGTGCAGTAACAAGATGGCTCCCTATAAAGCCAGCCCCACCCGTCACTAAAACTTTGCCACTAATGTTTAACATTGACACGAATTATTGATTCAAACGTTTTATTTAAGAACAATAAAAGACACTTGAAACCTTTCTATGCCTTACAAAGAATTTCACCCAGACCAATAGAAATCAAATCTCCACAATATCTTGACCAAGGGGAATTCACAGTCGATAGAGGGAAGTTGAATTGCTTTAATTTATTAAAATAAATAGTTAAGAAAGAAGGGTCATAATTGCAAGAAAAACGAAAAGTCGGAAGCAAAGCAGGTTTTTCAGTAAGAAATACCAAAGTGCCTCTTTTCATCTCAGCACCAGCCCTAATGCCAACAGATCCGGCAGTAATAATGGTGCCTGCGATCATCCCCATACCTACAAAATCCCCAACATTTTTCCCAATCGCAATAAGACCACGCCTCATGTGGGAACCAACTTCATTACCACAGTTTCCATGAACGATAATATTACCTCCACGCATTCCAACCGATGCCCCCCTGTAAGCAGCGCCAATGAGATGGCCCGCATCACCAAGGATTTCAATGGTACCACCTTTCATTTCAGCCCCGACCCAATCAGTAGCAGAGCCCCTGACAACAATGGAACCGCCTGAAATGCCAGCCCCAAGGTGCATGCCGACATTTCCAAGAACCTCTATTTTTCCACGGGTCATTTTGCTGCCGATTAATTTAACATTTGCACAATCATTTTCGATCAGAATGAAATCATCGTCCATCGTTCCTGAAATAGAGAAGAACTGTCCTAGCTCGCATTTTCGATTACCATCAAAGACGGGAAGCTTAGAAATTTCTGAATTACTTTTACCAATGAACAAATCAGGTTTAATTGATTCCGCTTCAAGTGGAACCTTGGAATTTGACACATATGAAAGACGAATCATAATAGACCTTTGAAAATTATCGGCTTAAAAATAAATAACTAGCTTATCAATGAAGAAAGCCTGATGTGAACAGGCCCAAGCTTGCCCCCATAATTACCAGCACTTATACACTCGACACCTTCGCCACAAGCTGCGAAAAGGGCATTTTTCATTGCCGCTTCAACAGCCTCCCTGGAAAACCCATCAATCACAATTTCATAAACAGCAGAAACATTTGCATCTAATTGAGAATTTGAAATGGCTCGCAATGTAGGACAATAAGCCTCATTGGTACTGGCTTTAAGTTTTTTATATTTACTCCCTACCTTGCTGCCACTGCGAACAACGCCACCAGGAAAAGGAAGAATAACATCTGGAACTTTGCGCGCTGCTGCAACCCCTCGGGAAGCAGCCTGCAGGGCAAGATTTTGAGTGGTACCAAGAATAAGAATATTCCCACCAGCCACACCTTTAACGGTGCCAAATTTATCTTCACAGACAAATTCACCATCCATCACGGGAATTCGCCAGTATCTCTTGCCATCTAAAAGTTTACTAGTTTGATATCCATCCCCAAAAAAGCGCAACATGCCTCCAATTTGAATGGAACGCAATGGATCGATTGCAACACCATTGTAACATGCCGTGGTTGGGCAGGTAAGAATCGATTGTCCAACTCTGGCAACAATTGCTTTTTGCAAAGAATCTTTGGAAAAAGCAAAAAAAAGCAAAGAAAAGCCGGGGCGCCCATCTGGAGTTTCTTCTGGGGAAAGCTCCCGCTCAATTCCTGCTTCGGTATCGCAGCCAATAACTGAGGAGGCATGCCCTGTTGCAGTATTAGCAGCAATAAAAGCCCACTCTTTGGAAACCGCAGTTACAATAACACGAGTTCCGGTAATAGGAAAAGCTTCCGCAAAGGTATCAATGATTTTGACACCTTGAAAAATAAACGAAGGGGCCTCAGAATTGCTGATCATGAGAGTCCTCGCATGGATTCAAAAAAAGAAGGCCCAGAGATAAAATCAAACAAACTTGGTAATGCCAGGCCTTGCAACTTCCGGCATGGGCATCATTCCCAATTCATATTTTGCAGGGGTAAGATCTTCCTTTGAATTCCACGCCATATCCCAAGTAATTAATTTACCCGTATAAGTTGCCATTCGACCCATAATAGCCATCAAAGTACTTTGGCACATCCATTCCCCATCATTAATGGGTTTACCAGCCCTAATGCTGGCAAAAAGTTCATTGTGCTCATTTTGATACATGTCATCCTGTGGGCGCTTTTTCATTACCCAAGGATTTTTGCCCTTGATCTGATGCTTCATTACATCGCAAGTTCCTTGTGTACCCATGAGATAATCATTAACCTCATTAAAACAACCATCTTGCTGACGAGTGTAACTAAAGGCTTTTGCGCCATTCTTCCACTCATATACTACGGCATGATGATCAAAGATATGACCAAAATCGGTGGATACACGAACCTGCCTACCGCCCAGACCCATCGCAGAAACAGGTGGTTCATCCTTCATCGCCCACATACATTTGTCAAGGCTGTGAATATGCTGCTCAACAATATGATCACCGCTTAGCCAGGTAAAATATAGCCAATTACGAAGCTGCCATTCCATGTCAGACCATTCAGGTTCCCGTTTGCGATGCCATAATCCCCCAACAACGTAATTGGTGTGCATTGCAACAATATCACCAATTTGACCTTCGTGAATGCGGGTCATGGTTTCGCGTTTACCAAAGTGGTATCTCCAGCAAAGGCCGGAAACAACCGCAAGATTTTTGATTTTAGCCTGTTTGCATGATTCCAGAACAGAACGCACCCCTGTGGCATCTACAGCAACAGGTTTTTCAGCAAAAACATGTTTGCCTTTTTCGATGGCATATTTAATTTGCTGAGCGCGGAAATGGGGTGGGGTGGTAAGCAAAACAACATCAACACCGCTATCAATAACCTTTTTGTAAGCATCAAACCCTAAGAATTTTTTATCGCCTACGTTAATCTTTCCTGCAAGTTCTTTGTCTTTATTAAAACTATTCAAACTTCCTTCAAGCCTATCTCCAAACATATCACCCATGGCATGAAGAGAAACAGCTTTATCAGCACGCAAAGCCTGGGCAGCGGCACCAGATCCCCGCCCCCCACAACCAACCAACCCGATTTTTAATACGTCACTCCCTTGAGCGTAAACACCACCTGAAATCATAGGTATAGCCGAAATCGCAGCAGCGCCCGCCTTCAAAAAACCTCTTCTGGCGGCCACCGACCTTTTAGAAGTAGTCATTTCATTTTCCTTTATAAAACCAAGTTGTAATTAAGCAGAAAAACAACCAATACAACGGATTAATTACCCTAGCAACATATATTTTTTATTAGTCACCCTCAATTTAACATATTTCTTAGGTTTTATCATATCATCTTATGGTTGGCCTTGACATAAAAACCCATTTAGAATAACGAATCAAAAGTTGTGTTTATAAAAGCTATAAATGCTTAAACCATAGAAGTACAAACATGCAGGAAAGCTTTACGGAACTAGAATCAGGAGATTACTCTGCATCTATTCCATTTCCTGGCCATACCAGAATCTGGGGAAACCAAGATCTAATCAATGCTATATTTTGGAGAGAATCTCTAAGAAAGCCCAATAAAGAAAATGAATTACCCAAAGCGGGCTCACCTGAATGGTTCATGCACGCTGAAAAACTTCGCTACTCCCATTACGGAAAATGGGTTCCCAAACTTCTCGAATTCAACAAACATACAGGCGAGAAAATTCTATGCATTGGTTCCGGACTAGGAACAGACTGGATTCAATATGCAAAAAATGGCGCAGAAGTTTGGGCAACTACAACCAAAGATACTTTAGATGATTTGATCAGACAGAATTTCCAAACTAGAAATCTTACCTTTAATCTAAGAAAACTATCAAAACAAGGAATCTTATTTTCGAACAGCAGTTTTGATGTGGTTTTGATAAATGACTTTTGCAATGAAGAAATCACCCCCGAACATCTTAGTTCAGAAATTCAACGGGTTTTAAAGCCGGGCGGAAAACTTCTTTCCCTCTCAAATTCTCTTTACAGCATTAATTATTTCCTGAAAAAAGTATTCCCTACTCTTGTAAACCAAAAGAATCAGGAAACCAACTTTTACACTGCTTCAGAGCTCAAAACTATTTTCGCTTTCTGCCAGGAACCCAGAGTCCACAAAAGGCATCTGCAAAGAAACGATCTACCCCCCTTATTCCGATGGATCCCCATTCCGCTAATCGAGCGAATAGTAGGCAAACATCTTGTATTCAAGGGCTTTAAACCACTTTCCCAGTCAATTCCTGTTTTACAAGCAGCCTGATTTAAAATATCATCATCTTTGTTACTTTTAATATCCATTAGTGAAATTCTATGGCCGCATTTACTGTTGGACATTCAGTTTTAAGCCTTGAAGATTTCTTTAATCTGTTGCATATGCACAAAATCAAAACTCTCGTGGACGTGCGCAGTGTTCCATTCAGCCCCAGAAACCCTCAATTTAATCGCACAGAGCTCAATCAATCTCTGACAAATGCTGGGTTTAAATATCATTTCATGGGAGACACGTTAGGTGGCAGACCATTTGATGAATCACTTTATCATGACAACGGAATTGCCAATTATCTCGCAGTACGAGAAAGCAAATCCTTTTTGGAGGCACTTTCCAAATTCATTGCATGGTCAAGGGAAGAAAATGCTGCATTAATGTGTGGTGAAGAGGATCCCATTACCTGTCACCGGGCATTAATGATAACGCCAGCTCTGGCAAAATTAAAAATTTTTCCAAATCATATTCGAAAAGAGGGCGCGATTGAAACTCATCGGATGTTTATTCAGCGAACTGCAATGCAGGCAAAGATCCTAAAAACTCCTCAACTTCCATCGTTGTTTTCTGATGATTCAGAAGAACGATTATTCGAAGATGCTGTTGAGAAACTGGCCAAAAAATATGCTTATCGAAGATCTGATACCTAAATCTTAAAGATCAAACAAGTAAAGCTTGCACGGGATCGCTCCATTAAAAAGCCTTATCGTTTTTTGAGGTGTCATTTTCATTTCATTTAATGCATGAACATATCCTGTCATAACAGCCAATTTCCAACCAGAAAACCGGCTTTTGGCAACCGAGGCGATCAAACGATACACATCAGCAACTCCTTCTTCCTGATCCAGCCGTATCCCGTATGGGGGGTTTAAAAATAAAAGACCTGTTGTATCCCCGGCTGGTTTTATTTTTTCAAAGTCTTCCTTGTGAAAGTCAATTAAATGGCCAACCCCAGCAGCTCCAGCATTATCTTTGCAAGCACGTAGAGAATCCCCCCTTAAATCAGAACCAACAACTTTAAGACCTGGAATAATCTTGACCTGATTTCGAATTTGATTCCGTATATCGATGAAAAGGGATTGTTCAAAATCTACCCAACCTTGGAAACCAAATTTCTTACGTGTTAACCCAGGCGCCCTTGCAGTTGCAAGGGTCGCAGCTTCGATAGGTAAAGTCCCCGAACCGCACATGGGATCCCAAAAAGTCTGGGAAGAATCCCAACCTGCCAACATTATCAGCCCTGCGGCTAATGCTTCGTTAAGAGGTGCTTTCCACTGTTTTGGCCTGTAACCACGTTTATGAAGTGAATCGCCCGAGCTATCAAGACTAATTACACCATGGTTTTTACTGAGATGAAAATTAATTTTGACAAGTGGATTTTCCTTGTCAACGGATGGTCTTCTGCCAACCTTTTCAACAAACTGATCACAAATAGCATCTTTGATTTTTTGTGACGTAAACTGACTATGTGTTAAATTAGAATCCCGAACATTAGAATCAACCATAAGTGTATGGTCGGGAGTCATATATTTAGACCAATCAATGGAAGAAGCAAATTCATAAAGAGCTTCATCACTATCAACTTGGGATTCTGCAAGGAACAGCAGAACGCGAACCGCTGTCCTGAGACAAATATTGGCCCGATAAACCAAAGCCAAATCACCTTTAAAAGAAACGCCCCCTTCACCTGTTTTAACCTCTACTCCACCAAGAATCAAAAGCTCGGATGCAAGAATGTCTTCGAGTCCTTTTGCGCAAGTTGCAAAAAGTTTAAATTGATCTTTAATCATGAGATGGGTAGAAAATATTAAAAATCGAGATAGTAGCTCCCAGCGCAAGACAGCTATTCGACGCGAACAACTGCTAAGCTACTACCTCGAAAGCCATTAATAGACGCCCTTGGTATAAATATAAGATATAATCTGTACAGCTGAATTGCAATTGATTAGCTTTATAAATCTGGGAACTCATGAAAACCTGCAATCGATATGCAATACTTGCCCATGATTACCCAGTCGAACACTTCGACTTTATGCTTGAAAAGCAAGGGATTCTTGAGTCATGGCGCTTAAACCGATTGCCAGGAAACGCTCCCTTTATTGCAGAAAAAATCCCTGATCACCGTTTGGAATATCTCGAATACGAAGGTCCGGTTAGTAATGACAGGGGTTTTGTAAAAAGAATGGACAGTGGGAACTACGAACTTATTGCGGATACAGAATCATTTATTATTATTCAGCTTTTTGGCGGAAAATACAAAGGCCAAATTAACTTTGATCGCATGGGTTCAAACACCCTTCTTGGAACGTTTCTTTCAGATACCTGATAGAAATCAAGAAGATGAACTTTGAAAAACCACTTTATTTCTTCCACTCTTTTTAGCCATATAAAGTCGGGCATCACTCTGATGGATTAATTGATCCATAGTAGCAGGGGGATCACCCTCCGTTGTTGCAACGCCAATACTTACGGTGACTTTAAATTTTTTGGATTCGAATTCGAATTGATTATTTTCTACAATCGCCCGAATTTTTTCGGCGAGAATTACGGCTTGCTCAATCTTGGTTTCGGGTAGAATAATCGCAAACTCTTCTCCGCCAAATCTTGCAAAAAGTTCTTCTCTTCGAATCGTTTCACGAATCAGGGTTGCCATTGCTTTTAAAGCAGAATCGCCTGCAAGGTGTCCCATGGAATCATTGACCGCCTTAAAATTATCAAGATCTATCATAAGTACGGATAAAGGACGCTTATGTCTGTTAGATCTCGCAATTTCACGGTCTAAAAACTCATTAAAAAACCTTTTGTTCGGACAACTTGTAAGGGCGTCAATGATTGTAAGATTATAGATAACCTCGTGGTAATCAGCCTCAATATTTCCCCCAGCAAGAAAACGATAGATGCAGTTACCCACTTTTAAATAATCTCCATCCTTCATGAGCGTTTGGTTAGCAGGAACATCGTTGACAAATGTACCGTTGGTACTTTGCAGATCTGTTGCGAAATATGCACCAGCCTCATCGCGATCTATTCTTGCGTGTTGCCTAGAAACAGAAGCATTATCAATATGAATCTGGCAACTTGGTGAACGACCGATTATTACATTTTGATCCGAAAGGGCAAACCGAAGTCCCATACCGGGACCTGTTGGATAGATTAATACCAGACATGCATCTTTGCAAGAAGCAGGCGCTTGCTTACTTGGATGTGAAACAAGTGTTTCCGAAAGTTTATCCACCAGATGGCCCCGCTAATTTCAAGTATTATTTATTCAATACTATGTAACATTTTAGCAGAGAAATCCATCAAAAATAAGTCCGACATGGACAATCTAGGTTATTTTGAATTTAAAGAAATCCCAAGCACATTTACTTCTGGAATATTTAGATCTATCAGAAGTGGTTCCTGAGTTTGTGCTACAGCAATATTACCTGCAGAATCTTTAACCATAAGTTTCAAATAAACACTTGCAGGCATATTAGGCTGAATAGCCCAGGAGTATTTACCCGTATTGGGAAGCTCGCCTGATCCAATGGGGTTCCATGGGCCATCTCTTTTTTCGCTCCATTCCAAAACTACTGGGTTTGCTGAAAGATTACGATCAGTAGCCTTCCAGGTAAGAATCAGCGTGTCTCGCTGGCCTGGTTCTGGTTGAGGACTGTACAGCACAGCTTCAGGAAAAGTCGTATCAACTTCAACACGAATGTGTGGAATATCAGATTTTATTGGAGGGCTTTTTCCCAAACCCGCCTTACTTTTTACAACTACATAATAACCTACTGGAACCCCCTCTTGAGCAATAGGTACAACAACCGAAGCCTTAACAGGCATCATGCTGCGCGAATCGGACACCAGACTATTTTCAGTCAGAGCAAGAGTCCAAGTTTGACCATCGTCCAGCGTGCTATACACTTCAACAGACCCTAATCCTGATGGGCCAAACTTTGCAACCTCATAATCAATCTTAATTTGTTTTTTATTGACGATTTGAAGGGCAGGTAAAATTCTTTTGGATGAGCCTGTTGCCTGCTGGTTTTGTACTATATTTGAATTTTGATTAGAATTTGCACCGGCTGCGGATGAAGCCAGTACCCCATTTACATTTAATGGATTTGAATTTGCGTTTCCACTCCACCCAGGAATGGTTTGCGCTGGTGGTGCCAGATTTCCAAGATCAACTTCTTTTGTTCCTCTAGAAACTGGAAAAACCGGAACAGTTGAAGGCAAATTATTTTTGGCCAGTTCATCTACATTTGGCAAAGGATTTCCTGCTGGCAAAGGAATAGCGTTTACAGAAGAATTAAGGTTGGACATGGGTGGAATTTTTTCGGTGCTTAAAGGCATGGGCACCGCATTATTCGAAACCACTGGATTTGAATCAATGGGTTTTTCAGGGACAATCTGAACCGATTGCGAGTTTAAATTATTGGAATCTGAAACTGCATTTGAAACTTGTGGTGGAGCAATGGCACTTGGAACTGCAGCCAAATTTGGCATTGGAACAGATGCTTTTGGGCTTCCTATATCAACTATAACACTAGCATAATTTGAAGCAGTATCGCTAACCTGCAGCCTAACTGAAAGCATTCCGGCGCCTTGCACTTTGAAAGTACCACTACCATCCATCACAGGTTTTATACTGATGGGAATCCACTCATTCAAATCATTACCTTCAATTTTGCATTCAAGTTTCATGGAATTGATATCGGGGTTGATTTCTTTGACTTCCCACTTTACCTGAATTTCTTCTCCGATTTTTTCCGCCTTAAGTTTTATCTCTGGTTTTTGCGTATCGACTAAAACTTTCTGACCAACTTGAGCTCTGGCAATATCTGCAGGCTCCTGATTTCCTTTAACATCGACTACCCCAATAGTAAACCAATGCGGGCCATCCTCTTTTGCAGAAAAGGTAAAAGCTTCCTGGTCAGGTTTGGCACGGGTTGAAACTTCCCATGTTTTTCCCTTATCTTTAGAAACATAAAGAACCAGTTCCTTAATCTGACCTTTTCGTTCTTGATGGACACGAATCGGTATTTGAAATTTTGGGGTGTTCAGGGGCCATTCCTCAGAGGGGGTCTGCTGAAAGCACGTGGTAAGTAATGCAACACCCAATAAATTCATAACCATGACAAAAGTCCCCCTACCGATAAATAAGACCAATACTTCAGAAAAAAGCTCAATTGGCCTAACTCTAATGAAAAATCGGACTTTTCTGGACGAATCTTCAAGTAAATTAAGATTTCTTCAATAATTATTTAAGAATTCCCAACTCTGGAGCTTTGGGTAATCAAATCGACAAAATAGGCAAATAGTTACCCAAAGCTTTAAACACCTTCCTTCCCTAGAATACCTAATAGCAAGGAGAAACTTATGCTTCCAAAATCAGTACGAGATATTGTTTGCGGCATGATGATCAACCCATCAAATGCTGCTGCATCCCAACAATATAAAAACGAAACCTATTACTTTTGCCACACTTCTTGCGCTAAAAAGTTTGGTGCAAATCCTGAGTCATACTTGAATACCGACATGAGGTTAATCAACACCAAGCCGATAGTTTTAACCGGAGACAAACTGCATTATTCCTGCCCAATGGACCCTGAAATTATCAAGCTATCCCCAGGAAGTTGCCCGAAATGTGGTATGCCTCTTGAAGCAATGGCAGGAGGAAATGAAGAATCAGGAACAACTAACTCAGAATTAAATAAAATTTACATTGCTGTTGCTTTATGGCTACCGCTTCTTGGAAGCCACCTAAGGGGTTTTGATTCGCACTATTTCTTAATATTACAGGCATGTCTTTCATCCATCATAGTATTTGGCCTTGGTTTGCCTATTCTTATAAGTTTTTTCAAGTCGATTTGGCCCGGGCCATGGAACATGTTTACGTTGGTGGGCCTAGGAGTTATTGCGAGCCACGCTTTAAGCTTATTAGCAGTTTTAAACCCCGAATTGTTTGGACACCACAGTTACTTTGAATCTTCTGCTGGAATTATTGTTTTAATGTTGATTGGGCAGCATCTTGAAAACCGCCTTCATAAACAAGCTAACAATGCACTTTCACAAATGATCATGGCCATCCCCAAAGAAGCCCGGTTGGTCGGCCCTTCTGGCGCTGAAACCAATATCCCAATTGATCTTATTCAACCAGGCGACCTTGTTAGGGTCAGACCCGGAGAAAAAATCCCCCTCGATGGAATAATTGCCACGGGCAATTCAAGTATTGACGAATCAATGATCACTGGTGAACCCATGCCCAGAGATGTCGAAAGCAAAGATTCTGTTTATGCTGGCACAATAAATATTAATGGATCCTTCACGCTAACCACGGTGCGTTCAGGCAAAGAAACCATGCTAGCAAAAATCATCCAAATGGTTGAAGATGCAAAACGAACAAAACTTCCCATCCAGAAAATAGTAGATTCTATTTCAAGAATCATGGTGCCATTTGTCCTCTTGGTCTCATCATTAACTTTAATTTACTGGATCATGAAAAATGAAGGCCCGCAAGGCTGGATTGATGCATTACAAAAATCCATCGCTGTTTTAGTAATCGCCTGCCCTTGTGCTTTAGGACTGGCTACTCCCATGGCCATAGGAGTTGGAATTTCCAGAGGTGCAGGGCTTGGGATTTTGGTGAGAAGGGGGCAGCATCTTGAAAATCTGATACATATTAATGTCCTGGTAATTGACAAAACAGGAACCCTTACAGAAGGCAAACCAAGTGTCTCTCAAATTCATCCTTCTACCAAGATTAACGAACAAGAATTTATAAAATATGCAGCAAGTTTGGCGCAAACAAGCAATCATCCTCTTTCAAAATCGATTGTTAGCTTTGCCTTAAACAAAGGGGTCACCTTAAGTTCCCCTACGGAAATTCAGGAAGAAGCAGGTCAGGGCACTACTGGCATAGTTTTAGGCCAAAACATTATTTTGGGAAAACTCACTTTTCTTCACAAAAAAGGCATACCCGCATCAAACATGGAATTGGAAGAGTTTGCAAATAACGAATCAACAAAAGTTTGGGTTGGAATTAAAGGTACAAATGTTGGATTTTTCGAATTATCAGACCCAATAAAACCTTCATCTGCCAATGCAATAAAGCAACTTCAAAACGATGGTGTAAAAGTAATACTACTTAGTGGTGACAACGAACAGAGTGCATCCAAAGTCGCAAAACAACTTGATATTCAAGATTTCCATGGTAATAAAACTCCCGCAGACAAAGCTGAATTTATTAAAGCTCTTGTTCTTCAGGGTAAAAAAGTCGGGATGGCAGGGGACGGCACCAATGATGCCCCCGCCCTAGCTTTGGCAAATGTTTCAATCGCCATGGGCACAGGCACAGATTTAGCACAAGAAAGTTCTGGGATTATTTTGCTAAAGGGCGATCTAATGGCTATTGTTAAAGCTAGAAATCTAAGCAAGTTTACAATTAATGCCATAAAACAAAACCTTGCTTTGGCATTCGTTTATAATTTGTTAAGCATACCATTGGCTTCCCTAGGATTTTTGTCACCATTACTTGCTGGATTAACAATGAGTTTAAGTTCAATTTCAGTATTAGTAAATTCTCTAAGGTTACGCAAAATCTCCATATGAACTGAAAGCTAGATTTCCATAAGATTATAAATAATAGATGTAACAGAGTTAAAAATATGCCTGCCAATTTGAGACCTTTAGCCGATTTCTTGCATGGAAAAACCAATATTCTATTGACTACCCACGCAAGAGCTGATGGAGATGCCATTGGTTCGTGCCTTGCCATGCTTGAATTACTTGAAAAGCTACAAAAAAAAGTTGAAATTCATCTTCCAACCCCGTATTCACAACGCTATATCTTCATGGATCCTGATAAAATCATTCGGGTCTACGGGCAAGATGCGGACCCTAACAAAAATTGGGATGGCTTAATCGTGCTTGATACCGGAACTTGGAGCCAACTTGCTGAAATGGGTAACTGGGTTAAACAACAGTTTGTTCCAACTTGCGTGATTGACCACCATGTAACCCAAGATTACATCGGTAACCCGTTAATTTTAGATGTTTCAGCAGAAGCGACAGGCAGGCTTGTTTACGAATGTTTCAATCACTTTGGCATTACTCCAAGTGCTAGCGCTGCTAATCAAATGTTTATTGCTATTGCAACAGATACCGGTTGGTTTAGGCATGCAAATACAACTGCTTCCAGTTTTACCCTTGGGGGAGAATTAGTCAAGCTAGGCGCAACACCAACGATTGTTTACGATGCGCTTTTTGATAGCAACAGTTTGGCCAAACAAAAACTGGCAGGAACCATGCTATCAAGGTGCCAGACAAGGCAGGGCGGAAAATTAGTTTACTCGTGGCTTACTCAAACAGATTTTAGTAATGCCAATGCTCGAACATCTGATGCGGAAGACCTGATCGTTTACCTAAGAAGTACATCATGTGCAGATATTGTAATTTTCTTTTTAGAAATAAATGAAACAACCACCCGCGTAAACTTCCGCTCTCGTACCGGTGCGGATGTTTGTCAAATTGCCCAACAATTCGGTGGAGGCGGGCACAAGCTTGCCGCCGGAGCAACCGTCCAGCTTCCCATAAACCAAGCTATCGAAAAAATCCTAATACTAGGCGAAGGACTTGTTAAAACAAAAGGCGGCAACCGAGAGAACCAGTAATGAACGATTCATACTTAAAAAAATTACCTTTGGCAGGAAAAATAGTTGTTGCAACTCTCCTGCTAAGTATTGGGATTGGATTCACTTCTGCGATTGTAAATCTTCATTTTCAATCTGCAAATGCAGGACAACCCTTGCCAGGGCCTGAAGAAACAGTTTCTGAATTCCATGGTTCAAAACAGTATTCCCATATGGAACGGCTATTAATTGCAAATGAAACAAAGCCTTTTAATGGTACCGGGAGCATGCGAAGTGCATTTACTAGCAAAAGAGCTGGTGGCATTAAACGAGCAATCAAAGAAAAGCGAATTTACCTGACCGAGCTTGCAGAAGAAAAACTTAAAGATAATCCTGAAGGACTAGCTAAAGAAAAATCCCGAATAGCAACTGATCCAGAAGTAGAAAAACTAGTTTATCAGGATATCGATGGTGAAAGGATAGCTCTTCTGGCTTGGATCAAAAACGGGTACAAAAAAGAGTACTATGAAAACTCTCAATTACAAGGTTATCCTTTGGTGGGGAATCTAGAATCGCTAAAAATCTCCCCCACAATGGTTCACACTACGGAAGACGGCGCCAAGAGATTTGCAAATATTGAAGCGATTATTGAGTCAAGATGCATTAGATGCCATGATGCCAATGCGGGTGGGAGTGCGGCCAATTTCCCATTAAACACCTATGAAGAATTCACCGATTACTGTTCGCCTGAAAAATCTTCTGCGAAATCTCTCGAGAAACTTGCACTCTCTTCACATGTACATCTGCTAGGTTTTGCAATGCTTTATGGGATGACTGGTTTCTGCCTGGCGATGACAGGTCTCCCTAATTTCCTAAAGGTGATGATTGCCCCTTCAGCATTAATCCTTCAAGTATTAGAAATTTCATGCTGGTGGTTTGCCAGAATAGATGAACCAATCGGCCCGATCTTCGCATCTGCAATTCCAGTTCTTGGAGGTTTGGTCGCCTTGGGACTTTTAAGCCAAATATTACTAAGCCTTTGGGATATGTTTGAAATCAATGGAAGGAAAGTTATTATCGTTCTGCTCGTAGTTGGTATTATTTTTGGTGGCATTATTGGAATTAAGGTAATTCTTCCTTTTCTAAAGGAAGAAGCAGGCCAGATTACAAAATAACAATCCAACTCTTTGGAATCATGGGGGATCGTATCCTCCATGATTCCAGGGATTGCACCTGCAAACCCTACTCATCCCTTTTAAAGCACCTGAAAAAGGGCCGTATTTAATGACTGCTCCAATAAAATATTCGCTACAAGAAGGGTGAAATTTACAAACTGCGGGCAATATAGGTCTTATCATGATTTGATAACAACGCACCATTCCAATCAAAATCATACTAAAAAAAAATACAAGTGCTTTCATCATTGCTTTTTATCATTCAAAAACTTGATAACCTGAAAGGTAAGATTCAAAAAGGAATCTTTAAGAACAAGTATTTCCAGCACACATCCTTTTTTAGGAACAACCACCAAATCTAATCCTTGGGCCTTCTGTTGTTTCCTCGTCAATCTAAATGCCTCTCGCAGTAACCTTTTAAGCCGATTACGCACAACCGCATTCCCGTTTGCTTTCCCGACTGCAACACCAAGCCTGTTAAAAGAAAGATTGTTAGGCATTGCATAAAGAGCAAAATGAGAATTGGATACCTTTAATCTAAACGCAAAAACCTTACGAAAATCATCTGGTGATTTGAGTTTAAATTTTTTTGAAAAACAGAAATCAGATAGGGTCATCGAATCACCAATGCTTATAGATTCCAAGGCATATTTTTCCGAGGGTCCTGCGGGTTAAGTTTTGCAAACTCCTCAATAATTTTCTTACTGGTTTCATCAATGGATGGGGGGGCCACAATTTTGAGTTGTATAAATAAATCCCCAAGGGCAACACCTTTACCTTTAATCCTTAATCTTGCACCGCTGGATGTCCCAGAAGGCACCTTTACCGTTAATTTGGTTCCGTCAATGACGGGAACATCAATTTTAGTACCGAGAATCGCCTCTGAAATGGAAATAGGAACATCAACAATAAGATTATCACCTTCCCTATTGAAAAATGCGTGAGGCGCAGATTTTATGGTGAGATACAAATTCCCGCCATCCTGCCCCTGACCGGTAAGCCGGATTTTCCCACCCTCTTTTACCCCGGCAGGGATGTTAACATCAAGATTTGATCCATTTAAAGAAAGAGAAATTTTCCCCCCAAGTACAACTTTTTCAAGAGGAATTTCAACATCAAAATGGCTATCCTGTGGTTGATTAAATGGCCTTCTTCTTCCTTTGGTTTTTTTCCCAAACATCGAGCTAAAATCAAATCCCCCTCCAGCATTACCACCAAACATTCCAGCCAAATCATCCATGTTAATGGAACCCGAACCGCCATGAAAACCCCCTGAAAAACCTCTTGGACCCCCGCCAAAACCCGCGGAAGGATCTACAAAACCAAATTGATCATATTTGGCACGCTTTTCTTTATCGTGAAGGATCTCAAAAGCATCTTGGATTTCCTTGAACTTCGTTTCAGCTTGTTTATCTCCAGGATTGCGGTCAGGATGAAAATCCCTGGCAAGCATCCTATATGCCTTTTTAATTTGGTCTTCAGTTGCGTTTTTAGAAACGCCCAAGACTTCGTATGGATCTCGTGGCATGATAATATTTGCCTTTATCCTTAACTGGGAACTTTAATCACGGTATTAATGAACTTTCATTATATATGAGAATCATTGCGGTTTTAACCCTCGCAAATTTTGATTGAATTAGAGATTTCATCTTTTGGATTGATCCAAATGCCAAATTAGCTTAAAAACTTGATCTTACGATATTTTTTTAAGCAATTACAAGGGTTATCTTTTGTTCAAGCTGGTTTCAGAGGGAATTAGTTCAGGAAATACAAGTTACCAAATACTTGGTTTCAGTAAATTCACTGCGCTAAATAATGAAATACCTAAACTCCGCAGTGATCTTAACCCTTCATTTCCCAGTCCTTTATCAAGTTCAGTTTTAAAATATCTGGATGATCAAACTGTTATCGCATTGCAATGTACCCATCAAGCAACCAAAGAAATCAAAAATCTTGCAAATTGGGGCGTGATTGTTTCACCTAAACACCCAGGACGAAAAAGAGTAGCTGGAGCCTTTGAAAAATTCAAACTCGAAAGCGCATGGGGGATCTCACCCCATTTGGTACCCTATGATTCTTTGCATTCACCTTCCGGAATTGTAAGTCTAGCATACCAAATGAATGGAATAAATCTTGGAGCCGGGGGTTTTGCAGGAATGGAAGGGCAGGGGCTTCTCGCAGGATTGACTTCACTAGAAAACAATTTTGCTGAAGGAATAATCCTTATTTGGACTGGATACCGAGAAGAATTTTCTATGTATCACTTGGAATGCCAAAACAATTTAATCCTTGAAGGCTATGCTCTTGCAATTACCAGACAAAAAATTGCAAATGGTAAAAAAAGAACTCAACCAGTGTTAAATATTTCATGGAACAAGATCGGAAATAATCGCTCATTTATTGCACCATTATCGCTTGAAAATCTTTTTAAAATCCCTGATGATTTTAAAATCGACTGGTCTTTTCAAATCGCCATCAATGTGTTTGCAGATTTTATTCCTGCAAGCATATGAGGATTACAAAAAGCAATGGATGATGAGATTTGGATTACTGGAGTAGGGATAGGTTGCCCCATGGGATTTAGCCTTGCTGAATTTTCCAAGATGCTGCTCGAAGGCAAATCCGCAGTACGAAAAGTAGAACTGTTTGATACTTCAAACCACCCAAGTCAAATTGCAGCTTACATTGACGAGGTTCCCCCATCAAAAAAAATTTCCCCCGAAACATTTCGATCCAGGTCCAAGGCCGAGCAACTATACATTCATTGCCTAGGGCAGGCGATAGAGGATGCAGACATCGAAAAAGAATTAGGTAGAAAGAATTCTGGGCTGATTTTGGGAACTGGTTCAGACTGGCTTCTTTCATGGGAAGAAGATTTCTTCTTGGGGGGCAGCAATTACAAATTACCTGGGCGCGAAATAGCCCCCTATTTTCAATACGCTAAAGATTTATACCAGATAGAAGGACCGGTACTCCAGGTTTCCACCGCCTGCGCTTCCGCAAATCACTCCTTAGTTTTTGGTGCCAATTGGCTAAATATGGGTATAGTCGACATATGCATCGTTGGCGCCTGCTCTATAAATGTCACACCTATTACTCTGGCTTCATTTGGAAACCTAAGAGCCCTTTCTCGACGAAATGACAGCCCCGAAAAAGCCTCCAGGCCATTTGACAAAGATCGCGATGGATTTGTTCTTGGAGAAGGTGGAGCTATTTTTATCTTAGAAAAAGCCTCACACGCAAAGAATAGACGAGCCACATGTCATGCCAAAATACTGGGAGGGGGCTTCTCAAGCGATGCTTTTCATCCTGTTATACCAAATCCCAATACTTTGCAAATTGAAATTGCAATCAAAAATGCCCTTGCAACTAGCCAAACCAATCTCGATGCAGTTGATTACATAAACGCCCATGGAACCAGCACTCCGGTGGGGGATGCTGGTGAAGCAAATGCAATACGATCTGTTTTTTCAAACCAATTTAGAAATATCCCCGTTAGCTCCATTAAAAGCATGGCAGGCCATGCACTCGCAGCTTCTAGCGCAATTGAAACTGCAGCTTGTTTGATAGCATTACAAAATCAGGCTATTCCACCAACAATCAACCTCGAAACAATTGACCCTTTGTGCGATTTGAATCATGTTGCAAATACAACCATAGAAAAAAGACTAAAGCGGGTCCTATCAAATTCATTTGGATTTGGGGGCAGCAATAGTTGCATCGTGCTGGGAAAAGCATAAGGCCCACCTTGAAAGGCAGGCCTTGAAAGCGAACAAATTTTATGCCTTGTTTATCCTAAAACAAGAATTGCAACTCGATTGTTGGCCCTTGATAAAAGATTGATCCAATATCTCTGGAACCCGTAGTGTTCCTAAGATTATAATCAAATTGAGAAGAAGCTTCTGCCACGCCTAGTGCCCACAAAATATTATAACCTGCCCTGACTCGGGCCCTTTCAAGCAGCAAAAAATCCGCATAAAATCCCATTTCTAAAATCGAAGCAAAGGTTGCACCATTTTGTGATCCACTAAAACCTTGCAATCCATCACCCCGCACAAGTGAAACTTGAGAATTCCACCAATTAACACCAGCAGAACCTTTAGTCATCATCCCAATACCTAAATGCCTGAACACTCTTAGGTTATATTCAGACCCTACTTGCAAACCTAGAATATGATTATGCGCCCTGGCATTATAGTTAGCTTCTAATCTGGGATTTGATGTCGTTATATCACCAGAATCATTGGTCGAATAAACCATGTTTTCAAGAATATCAAAATACCTTACCCCAAACATAAACTCTACATCTTTAATCGCAGGACTTGCATAGCGGTAATTAAGTTCCGCATTACCAATGGCAGAATTCATGGTTGTTGTCATAGTATCAGCATTTAACCACAGGCCATTAATCCCCTGAAAACCAGGTGGCGCATATGCCGGAGGAGGCGAACTTCCAAACGGACTGGATAGCCTTCCCTGATCGGTATTGGAAATCGAAGTTGAATTTTGTGGGATGTAAAAACCATAAAACTCAAACATATGATTGTTTTCAAGAAAACCTAATGTCACTGTAGGCCCCCATCCCATGGCAGGCCTCAATTGATTAAAATTTTGAACTTCGGTTAAACGAGCAAAGTCTGCGGCACCCAAGACATCTCCATCACCTAGATAAGCTGATCCCAAGCTACCATTATTTTGCCTTTTTAATGCTCTTGCACCAACACTCCCGTACCATGCAAATTCAATAAGTGGAGGTTCTTCCATAAACGCACTAGGTGACAAACCAGACAAACTCAGGTCAATAGGTCCATCTTCTGGTTGCCCGTAAGACAGCGGATTAACCATTGGTCCAGAGGCTGGGAAACCCTGACTACCAATACTTGAGCCTCCTAAAGGGATCGGCTCTGCTATAGGGCGAGGCCCCTGTCCAGATGGAAGATTTTGAGCCTGTAATGAGGAAGCCTCAAAATACAATGCGGCCGAAACTAACATACCTGAAAGAATTTTTCGCATGACCACCGCTCCCCCTTTAAATCCTAACCAACCCAAATTTACAAATATTGGGATTTCTACCATTTGGGAATCATCATTAATGGAATCGTCACTATAAAGCTCAACCTTGAAAAAATCCTCAAAGGTTTCTAATTAAGCACAAAAAGAACCACCTCCCGATTTTAACCAAACGCCGCAGGCCACCCATGATTAAATTTTAACTCTCTTTCACGGCCCTCGATTAAAACTTACGAATGTAACGCAACAAAAATCAAAATGTTTCATGCAAGCCACGCTGGGTTGACTTTTAATCTAAATCCTTGGTATTGAAGAAGGATCGAAGTTGAGTTTTCGTTATTTCAGGCAAAGAGAACTGCAACAAAATGGCTAGATTATCATTATATTTGGCGTTAGCTACTTTCCTGAGTTTGCTATCGATTTGCGGTTTTGTCTTATACTCCATCGTTCGACATGAACCGAATTTTTATAAAACTGCTTTACTTGTTGCAAACGACCCTGCCAAAGGGGAGAAGGCCAAAGAATTCACATCTGAATGTTTCGAATTCGTAGGAGCCGTAGGAACCGAAAAGGAATGGTATGCCCAATTTAAGGAAGATCAGATCAATAGTTTTTTTTCAGAAGAACTCGATGAAAATGGTAACAAGAACAAATTTTTTCCAGATTACATTCGCGCACCACGAATCTGCCTAGAGCCGGATCGATTACGTTTTGCGTTTCGTTGGGGAGAAGGGAAACTCAGCAGCATCATTTCCGCAGAATTAAAACTTTGGCTTGCGAAAGATGAGCCAAATGTTATTGCAATTCAAATTTATTCGTTAAAAGCAGGGGCGTTGCCCATATCCCTATTATCCATGTTTGACAAAATATCAGATACCGCAAGACAAAATGGAATAGAAATTTCATGGTATAGACACCAGGGAAAACCTGTGGCAGTGGTTCGATTCCAAGCAGATCAACCGCGTCCAACAATGCTTTTACAGGCCTTGGAAATTGAAAAAGGGTTCATCACTCTACGTGGAAAAAACATGGACAGCAACAGGCCAGAAATTCCTATCGCCAACAAACAAGTGTCCATCGCAAATTAAAAATCAAAAACCATATTTAATTCTAGTGGCTTGAATTATGGTTTGAATCGTACAATCTTCACCCAATCTACTGGAATTCAGTATAAGATCGTAGCAATAAGGTTCATTCATAACAGACTTAAAATGACCGTGCAGGAATTCAACCCTCCTTTCGTCAGAATTTCGAACCTTATCTTTTGAATCGTCCAAGGTTAATCGATCGTACTGGGAAATGTATGACGCCCGATCATCAAACGGTGCGATGATTCGAGCATGTAATCGATTAACATCAGGAACAAGAAAACCAGCCCCAGACCCTACAAAAACAGTATTACCAATACACCCAAGCAGCAAAATAACCCGGGCCAAATCTTCAATTTCTTCTGTTCTGGTAATACGCTTATCATCAACAAGTCGCGACCATTGCCCATCGACCCAGTCAACAATTTTAGGGCCCGCAAAATCAAATAATTCCTGTTTGGCTGCCGGATTGGAAGCCATGTACTGAAGAATTTCATGGCTATAAATCTGCCAACCTAACTTCTTGGCAACTTTTGCAGCAATCGATCCACCACGGGCACCAAATTGTCGAGAAATACAAAGACAATAACCCGGAAAAGAACTTGGCAGGGTATCAGGGAATAAATCACCTCTGTAACCATGTTTGGGGAAATCAGGAAACAAATCCGATCTGGGGTTGCTATCATTTCGTTGCATTGTTCACCGGAAAAAAAATCATCTCTGGCCTCTAAGTTCTATCTTCCCAAAAAAGAATATTCCTGCAACCAGAAACAGTAAAGCAATACCCAACATAAAGCAAATTGCCATTGTTTGAGAAAAATCACCGTATCCGCCGCCTTGCTCTAAAATCACACCCAAGTCCGAACTTTTTTGAAACATGATACACCGGGCATAAAAAGCAACACTTAATTGTTTAAGTGAGCCAGGCATACTTCCTAAAAGAGTTTCAACAACAAATGCGTACGCCAATGCAATCAATGAAGCTCTAGGCAAACAAGCCCCCATAAAGAAAAAAACTGAGGCGTAGGTAATACAAGCAAAAGCGATGGGCTGCCAAAACAAATTAAAAGCAATAATTCCACTATCACCAGCACAGATCGCAAGAAACAGAAATCCACCAAGACTCCAAATTATAACCCAGGGAAGGATAGCTAAAAACTTGCCCAGATAAATACTTGACCGGGGAACAGGCTTAGAGAATAACCAGAATAAAGTTTTCCCTTCTCGTTCTGCCCCAAGGCCTTCCACAGCAAAGGTTAGACACCATAAAGGAAGCAGAAATCCCAGTAATACGGAAAACACAACATTTTTGGTAAAAACTGGGAAACCAGATTGAATCATTAACCCTGAACCTGAGGCCGCAATTGCAGAACAAATAGCAGAAACACCTGCATTAGGGCCTAAAATCAAACTACCTGCCTCAATCATTTCTGTTGAATTTTTGAAGTTAAGCCCGGCCTGCCCGCGCGGTTTAAATGTTTTATAGTTCCACTGATTTTTCAAACTAACTGAGACAACAACCGAAGCTACAAGCAATAAAAATCCAGCGGAAACCCAAAACAATCCATGCCCAACCTTGGCCCGAAAAAGATGGACTGCAAGTATGGACCTCACACCCTGTATAAAAGCTTTTAAATTATCCAAGCTTACGCCTTATTAAAAAAAATCATCCCTCAAACAAAGATTCCATAACCTCGGCAGGAGCTTCGTCAACCACTTCCAACCTGCGAATGCTAATATTGTTTTCAAGCGAAACCACAACCAAATGCGAAGAAACAATCTCTGGCTTTCTAGTTAGTACCATTAAAACATGAAATTTACCCTCTGGGAAACGAACCCCCAGTACATCTGAATGATTTAATACGGTTTGGGCTAGCATTCTAATTTTTTCAACAGATTCAATTTCCAATGCAATTTCAACAGGCTTGTTTAGCAATCTATCCCGAACCCGTGAAACTGGCCCTGCGGATACAATCCGGCCTGACCTTAGCATTACCACTTGATTCGTTAACTTCTCTATTTCTTCCAATTCATGACTCGATACCAAAATTGTTTTTCCTGCAGACTGTAGTTGCAATAACAATTGGACTAAATCACGCCTTCCTACAGGATCAATACCCCTAAATGGCTCATCAAGAATTAGCAAGGGAGGATCCATTAAAATCGCATGCGCAATTTTTGCTCGTTGCCTCATTCCCAGCGAACACCGCCTAAGCAACGTTGATTGCACCAAGGAAAGACCAACCACCGAAAGAACTTCCTTGAGTAAATTGGGAATGCGTTTACCTTCAATCCCCGCAAGATATGCCATTCTTGCGAGAAAATCTTTGATACTCCATGAAGAATAAAAATAATCAAGATCAGGACTATAGCCGACAAGATGCTTTCCCTGCCAAGTCCATGGATCAATCCCATAAACACGAACAAAACCAGCATCGGGATAAAGTTGCCCAGCAATCAAGTTCATTAAAGTGCTTTTACCAGAACCATTTGAGCCTAATAACGCTGTAATCCCAGGTCGGAGTTCTAAACTGACATCATTTAATCCAAGAAAATTGCCATGCCATTTAGAAACTTTCTTGCACCATAAAGGCACAATATCAGAATTGATGGTATCGGCTAAAACCCCAATCATGATTCAATACCCTGTTTAAAGTAGATTCGCATGGTAAGAATTGAAGTAACTGTAAATACAAACCCCAAAGAAGCAACAGCAAACCAAGGATTCAAAGCTTGATCGGTTTGACCTGGAAGAAGGGTAGGGGACGCCCCAAGGCATTTTTCACCCAACCTCTCAACACAGTACCAAAAATCCAGAATTCTTAATACCGGGTTTAATCTTAAACGATCAATCATGATGGCACAAAGGGAGGGGAGAAGAAAAAAGACTCCCGCCCAGCACATTATTAAACCAATAGTGGACCTAAAAAATCCAACCGTTGCAAAAAGCAGAGAAACAAGTCCCAGATTAATGACAAAACCGTAGCCAATAATTCCGAGCAGTAACCTAGGGTTATAAAGCAAGTAGGTCCATGTATCGATGAAGCAAATTTCTAGAAAAAGAAAAAGGGCAGGGATGGTGGCAAAAAGGTGAACAAGAAAAGAGGCTGCAAGAAACTTTCCACCAATATAATTTTTCATTCCGCCAGACTTGGACTGATAGAAGATCAAAGATCCCTGATTAAGATCTTCGCCAAGCAGTGAAGCACCTGCCAATACTAAAAGTACAATAATACCTCTAGACTGCAGATTGATAAAATTTCGAAAAGTTTCAGGAGAACCGTCCATTTTCAAAACACTGCGGAGAAATTGCATCATATCATTTTGGTTTGCACGACCAAAACCACCAACTCTTACTAATCCATCTGGTTGTTGATCAGCAACCCAGAAGAAAAGATATTGTCCAAAAAAATAGAGAAGGAAATTTAAAACAGCTAGTGAAAATACGACCCAAAATACTTTGCGTGTGAATATTAATTTCAAAGATTCACGCATAATAGCAAACGCCCCCATCCAAGCCGGATTTCGTAAACCATTCCATGGCCTATATTCCAGAAAAGAATTAAGGGAATTCACCGCCATTAGTTCCCCGCCAATCTTTGCTTATCTAAAAGAGCAAAAAAAGCATCATCCAAGTTGCCTTCCAGAGGTACGAATTTTTTAATCACACCCCCAAAAGATAAAACCAGGGAGGTGATTCTATTTATCTCTGCAGATGAACCACACCGAACAAATACTTTTGTAAACCCGCCCATATCTTGGGCACTAAGGCATTTCTCTCCCAATGCAGCAATTACATCAATTTGATTCCCTGCAACTTCAATTAAATAGCTATCAGACTTGTTTCCAACAAGTTGTTCAAGAGAACAAGAAGCAAGGCAAACGCCAAAATTTAGAACAACAACCTGATCACAAACGGTTTGCACATCTCCTAGTAAATGCGTTGAAAGCACAATTGATTTGCCCTGCTGTCTGGCAAAATAGGTTAAATAATCAAGCATTTGATTTCGAGCCGGTGGATCTAAACCTGCAGTTGGTTCATCAAGGATTAACAAATCCGGATCGTGAACCAAAGCTTGGGCTAGTTTAACTTTTTGAATCATCCCTGTCGAATATTCACCAAGTTTTCTATAACGAGATTCACCCATGCCAAGGCAATCTAGAATCTCATGCGAACGCCTAAGAGCATCTGTGCGTTTCAACCCATCAAGTTCCCCTGCATAAGCAACAAACTCATAACCTTTCATTGAAGGAATAATGGCCTTTGCCTCAGGCATGAATCCAATCTTAGCCAATTCGACCTTGGTTTTCCCAAATAAAGATATGTCACCAGAAGTAGGATTATCTAAGCCCAGAATGAGCTTGATTAAAGTAGATTTCCCTGCACCATTTGGACCTAATAAACCAATAATTCCTGGATAAACTTCAAAAGAAACATTATTCAGAACGGTTTTAGGGCCAAACTTTTTAGTCAGATTTCGACAATGAATTACAGGGATTTCACCCACATTAAATTCTCATTTAGAATTAAATCCACAAGAAATCAATCGCTATTTAGGGCTGAAATTGCTTCCTTGCGATCATTGTAGATGGGCCAGAGAGTATCAAGGCCTGTAAGATGCAATAATTCTCGTGCATTTGGAGATGCGCCGGCAATTACAACTTCACAACCATGTTTTTTGACTCGTTTATGACACCTAAGCAAAAAACCCAGGAATAATGAACCAACATAATCTACTTCAGAAAGATCAAATATAAGCCCCCCAGGCTTCATTTTATCCAAGGGATCCAGCACCAACTCTGTTGCAGTGAGCATAAGATCTTCAGCCATTTTTTCAGTTGTTGGGGAAGGTACTATGATCGCTATGTCACCAGTTTTTTCGATACTAAATGTTGGATTGGCCATTGTTAGCTTTATACCCCCCCTAAAGATAAAACATGATTTTACAAGCCGTGCTTTAAGTAACTAATATCTTATCTTCATGTGCATTAGTTAAAAATACAAGTTATTTAAAGGAAATTAGTTCGTTGGACACCATAAATCCAAAACTACCTGTTATCAAACTTAAAATTGTCAGGAATTCAAATCATCCCTGGATTTTTCAAAAAATGATTGAAAAGCCAGATCAAAAGATACCCAACGGCTGCATTGTTGACATCGAAGACCGAGCAGGTGCCTGGGTTGGTAGAGGAATTTTTAATGGACACTCCAGAATTTCACTACGGATTTTAACCACCATTCAAAATGAACAGATTGACGAAACTTTCTTTGATAAAAAAATAGGGTCGGCAGTTGGCCTCCGTAAAGAAATTTTAAATCTTGAGGCCTCTACCAATGCATACCGCCTTATTCATGGCGAAGGGGACGGACTGAGTGGCCTTATTGTTGATAAATTTGGAAAAACAATCGTCGTCGAGTTTTTTTCATCTGGAATGTACCGCCTCAAAGACACCATACAAACAATTCTTCTTAAACATTATCCTAACCATCAAATTACTTGGTTTGCTGAAAGTCATGTTCAAAAACAAGAGTCATTCAATTGTAAAGAACCTGAATATATTATAAATTCTGAAATCATCAATGAAAATGGATTAAGCTTTAAAGTTACACCTGGAACGGGCCATAAGACCGGTTTTTTTGCAGATCAACGTGAAAATCGGCTGCTACTTAGTTCTTTTTGCACCAAGAAAAAGGTCTTAGACCTTTGCTGCAATTCCGGCGGATTTTCTGTTTATGCAAAAGTATTAGGCAAAGCTGAAGATGTCACCGCAATCGATCTTGACGAAGAAGTTCTAGCACTCGCAAGACATAATGCCAGTCTAAACAAAGTTAGAATCAAATGTATTCAATCAGACATTTTCCCTTGGTTACGCGATTGTATAGCCAAAGGGGAAAAATTTGATGTTGTCATTTTAGATCCATCAAAACTAACTCGTGATCGCGATGAAATAGAAATGGCACTTAGAAAATATACAGATATGAACCGACTCGCAATGCAAGTGGTTTGTGATGGAGGCATTCTACTTACTTGTTCTTGTACAGGATTAGTTTCTGAATTTGATTTTTTTGATTCAGTGAGAAAAGCAGCTTGGCAAGCTGGTAAAACGGCCCAAATTTTAAAGTTAACTGGAGCTGGCCCAGATCACCCGTTTATGGCCCATGCCGGCGAAGGGCGATATTTGAAAGCTATTTTTGCTAGAATTCATCATGGAACTACATAAAAAAACGCCCCAGATTAAACTGAGGCGCTTAAAATTATTTATGACTTAAATACTTTAAAGTAACTCAGTTACGGGCTCACGATCATCCAGAATATACATTGGACGGCCAAAGTTATCTGGGAAAGTCGCAGAAGGATCGATACCCATAGCAGAGTAAATAGTACTTAACAATTGAGGAACCTTATACTTACGATCGATTGGATATTCACCTCGAGCGTTGGTAGCCCCAATAGCTTGACCCATTTTCAATCCACCACCTGCAACAAGAGCACTCATTGCTGCGGACCAATGATCTCGGCCACCGCCGTCTTGCATATTGATTTTTGGAGTTCTGCCGAATTCTCCCCAAACCACTGTAACAACATCGTCACTCATACCACGATCATGAAGATCTTGAATCAGACTGGAAATCCCACGATCCAACATAGGAAGTTGGGTCTTAAGAGTTTTAAAATTTCCAGAATGTGTATCCCAACCACCGTAGGATAATGTTACACAACCAACTCCTGCTTCAATAAGTCTTCTAGCAGTAAGGAATTGCTCAACTCCTTTGTACCGATCACGAACTTTTGGTTCTTCCTTAGAGAGATCAAGTGCTTTACGAACCGTACCTGAGGCAACCATGTCAAAAGCACGGGTGGCAAATGAATCCATTCCTTTCATTGTGCCAGATGCGTCAATTTCCCGGCGAACATTATCAAAGTTTTTAAGAAGCGATTTTCGATCATCATAACGATCATTTTCAACACCGCTAGGAAGACGCAAGTTTTGCAAACCAGGACCATCTGGTGTAAAGGGACGATGAGCAATACCAAGATAACCAGGTTCGGTCCCCTTAGTCATACCTCTTAGGCTTACAAATGGAGGTATATCAGACTGATTAGCCTGAAGCTTCGAGATTACCGACCCGAATGAAGGATGATGAGCAACGCGATTGACATTTTCACTATATCCAGTCATTACTTGAGAATCAGAGTGTTCATCAACAGAAACAAGACTACGTACAACAGAAAGCTTATCAAACATTCTAGCTTGATTAGGAAAATGTTCTGAAATTTGTATTCCAGGAACATTAGTGGATATTGGTTTAAACTCACCACGAAACTCAGAAGGTGCTTGAGGTTTTAGATCATACATATCCATGTGGGATGGACCACCAGGAAGATAAATCATAATTGCAGCCTTAGCTGTACCAACTTTCCCAGCTTCTTTTGCACGGAGCATATCAGCAAGAGATAAGGAAGAACCAAACGCACCAATTTTAAGAAAATTTCGGCGATTAATTCCATCACAGAATCTATTTGAACCACCAAGGAAAGTTAGCATGATAAGAACTCCAATTAAGGTAGGTTGCCACACACAAAAACCGGTAGGTATAAAAAAGTTACCCCAACATTAATCATAGGTCAACTGTTTTTATTGATAAAAACAAAATAATTCAGTTAAAAGGCCTACACAAACAACCCCAAGAACCCCAAATCACCCAAAGCCCCAAATTTTTACGATATAACTGTCTAGAATTATTTAAAAATCAGGCACAGAATCAAATTTATCAATAATTTAAACAGATTTTTATATGCTTAAATTAACAAAACATATTTATTATTAATCAATTTTTAAAGGTTCAAATTCGCTCCTTTTTGCCTAAATCCAGTAGAATAAGCTTAGTTTTTACACCAAAGACAAATTAGAAAAATTTAATGTATACAAATACACCATTTACAGCTGGAATCGACATAGGTGGGGCAAATATAAAATACTGTCATTCAGATGGGAATACTTTGAGTTTAGGGTTCCCTCTCTGGGAAAAAAAAACTGCCTTACCCGCAATTCTTGAAAAAATTCTATCTACAAAAAAAATTGATACGCTTGCCATCACTATGACTGGCGAATTATGCGACTGCTTTAAAACAAAAACAGAGGGTGTCAGATATATATTAAACTCTATACCCAAAAAGCAATTCAGGCCTTTAGTTTGGACAACAAACAAAAATTTTATTTCTTTAACCAACGCAATCCAAAACCCAACAAGCTGTGCTGCTTCAAACTGGCTAGGATTGGCAAGTTTTATAGCCAAACAACATCCTGCAACCTTTGGCCTATCAATCGATATTGGTTCAACCACCACGGACATCACATCGATCAACCATGGTAACCCAATTCTAAATGGAACCACTGACACCCAAAGATTAAAATCAGGATCACTGATTTATACCGGGATGAGACGGACCCCTCTCGCTTCCCTTTTAGGATGCAAATATGCACACGAATATTTCGCAACAATTGCAGATGCACACCTGCTTGCAAACAATCTAAAAGAAGACCAGGAAGATACGGAAACCGCAGACGGGCGATCATTTACAAAAACTAATTCCGCCAGACGGATCGCCAAAATGCTTTGTGGCGACCAAAACGAAATCCCAATGTCTCAACTAATAAAAACAAGTAATCTTGCAATCAAAAATCAAACCAAATGGATTACGAATGCACTAAAAAAACATCTTAACCGAAATGGAAATGAACCAAAATGGGTTAGCATCTCAGGATCAGGCGAATCTTTTGGGAAAACAATAATAGAATCATTTCCATGGAGAAAAAAGCCTTCTATCAGTTTATTTTCCAAAGTGTATGGGATAGAAAATTCTATTGCGGCATGCGCTTACAGCATTATGAAACTAACTGGTGTTTTAAATGAAAAGTAATGTCATAAAAGTCGGGGGAAGCCTACTGGACACACTCGACTTACCCCAAAAACTTGCTTCCTTAATTGAAATACTTGCCCCCTCTTGCACTGTAATTGTTGTTGGCGGCGGAAAAGATGTGCGCGAACTCGAAAAAAAAAATGGTGTTAGTTCGCACCCAAATGAGCACTGGGATTCTTTGCGGATAATGACAGAAAATACCGTTGGTTTAATGCATCACTTTAAAGACGCTAAAATGGTGGGGGTACGATTTAGAAAAAAAATGGGACTTTTTTTTTTAGATGCACTAAAATTTTGCAGATCTGACAAAAATATAAACGGCGAGCCTTTTTTGCCACAGTCCAGAGATGTTCGATCTGATAGTGTTGCACTGCGGTTTGCACAACATTTTGAATTTAGTGAGTTATATTTACTAAAATCAACCAGCTTTCCTGAATTTAAAAATTGGCAAGAAGCCTGCAAACAAAATTATGTCGACCCTTTTTTCTGCAAGCTTTTTGAAGATAAAAAACAAAATCCAGTAATACATTCGATCAATCTAAGATGCCACCAAATTATTCAATCTTTTAACTCCGGCAATAAGACCTGAAGTTAAATGAAAATCAATTGTTTTATTTCGAGATTGGTCTTTACAAGCAGCTCCACGAAATCCAAACCATTCCGGCCTGACTCCCTCTTTGACAAGCCTGATAACCTTTTCTAGGTTTAAGGAACCTGCAAGAGCAAATTTTATATTTTGAGCTTTACACTTATTTTGAATTTCCAATAGTTCCTCAACCGTGATCCAATCAATAATCGATGAACCATTTTTTTCCCAAGTATCTATCATAACAGCATGGCAGGAATGATCGCAAAGAATCTCTAAAATGTCAAAAGGTTTGGTCGAATTAGCCTTTAAATAATCACCATATAATACCGGAACTATAAAAGCTGAGGGATTTAATAACTGAACTTGTGCTTTTAGTGAAAGCCAATTTTCAACCCAGTTCCCTATATTTTTACAAGCTGAAAGCCCAAACTTGTAAAAAGACATTGCCGCTGGTAATGACTTGGGGAGATTTTGAATATCGCACAATTCTCCGCAAGCCATGCTAAGGTTTAAATCTTTTGGTAATTCATTTTGGATTTGAGAAATCAAGCTTAAATCCATCATACCCATGGCAGCTTTTTCAGGATCTTTCAAATCAATAAGGTCAACTCCAGCTTGTAATGCAACCTTTGCTTCCTCGACATTTCTAACGCTTATCAAAACACTGGCCAATGTTCACCTCATAAAAACTAGTGTTACATAAAAAAATAATCAAATTAATGGATTATAAGTGGTTGTGTTATATTGCGATCGATAATTTTATCATTTCGTCAATGAACAATGATAAAGTAATATTAGTAATTAATTACTTACAGACTTTAGTAAAAGCAAAACCGTGCATTAAACATGATAAAAATTTATCAAAATTATGAACCTCTTCCAGGCTACCGAGTCCTCGAAAAAATAGGAAGTGGAGGATTCGGTGAAGTTTGGAAATGCACAGTGCCGGGTGGTCTTCTAAAAGCTATCAAATTTGTATCAGGTAAACTTGGGGAAAAATCAGATATCAGGGCAGAACAAGAATGGCGGGCTATTGATCGCATCAAGATTATTAGGCATCCTTTCATCCTAACTATGGAACGCATAGACATTATTGAAAATTGCCTAGTTATTGTAATGGAACTTGCAGATAAAAATCTTTGGGACCGGTATCAGGAATGCAAACATAATAATCTTCCTGGAATACCAAAAACCGAAACTCTGCATTATCTTGCAGAATCAGCCGAGGCGCTTGATGTAATAAATTCCCAATACCAATTACAGCATCTAGACATAAAGCCTCAAAACTTATTTTTGGTACATAATCATTTAAAAATAGGTGATTTTGGGTTAGTACACGATCTCACAATTGCTGATCAGGAATTTCAGGGTGGAATTACGCCAATTTATTCTGCCCCAGAACTCATTGAAGGAAGGCCAAGTAGATTCAGTGATCAATATAGTTTAGCAATTGTTTATCAAGAAATGACAACTGGTAAGAAACCGTTCGAATCTGATAATTTAAGGACATTAATAAAATCTCATTTAAATGAAAGGCCAGACCTTTCTTCACTGGACATAGATGAAAGGCCAATTATAGCCCGTGCACTACTTAAGAAACCAGAAGAACGATTTAGAACATGCACAGATTTTGTAAACGCATTAAAGGCTGTTCATCTTCCCAAAAACTTGCATTCATTCCAGCAAGATTTTTTTACAACAGATAAACCGATTATTAAAGAAGCCAAAACCAACGACCAAACAATTGAAATTGAAGACATTACTAAAACACTATCCTTTAAAAAACCACCAAGTGAACCGGACACAATAAACAAATTCAATAAAGTCCCCGAGCCTTCCATAAACTCTGAAAACCGAACCGGCACGTTAATAATAGGAATTGGCAGGACAGGAATAGGTGCGACTTCATTTTTTAGAAATACACTTGTTAATCAATCGTATTCCACGAGTTCAACTTTTCCAGTCGAGATACTGGGAATCGATATAGATAGTCAAGGTATATCACCAGAAAAAGACATTAATCAACTTAAATTAACACTGGATAATGCAATTGTCTTCAAACTTAATAGGCCAAATTATTATTTAGGAAATAAAGAAAAATCAGAAAAACTAGGAGCATGGCTGCCCCTCAGCAAACTTTACCAGATTCCTAAAAGCCTATGCACTGAGGGCAATCGAACACTCGGAAAACTTGCATTATTAGATGCCCCAGAAAAACTTATCGAAAGAATTTCACAACTTTTAAAAAAAATCAATCAAGCTGCTTTCTCAAACACAATGCCAGGAATAATAAAACCAGATGTTTGGATTCTAACCCATGCTGCCGGGGGAGCTGCTGGTTCACTTCTAGAAGTTTGTAAAATTATCACCGAATCGTGTAATCGATTGGGTTTGAAATCGCCAGGGATAAATATAATTTTGGCTTTGCCTTCCAAAGAAAATTGTACCTTGCAAATGTCAACAAACACAGCAACGCTCCTAGAGGAATTAGAAGGCAAAGATATAGCAAATCAAACAAAAAAAATCATCCTAGTTCACTCACATATTAATGATAAAAATATCAATTTAAAATTAATGCGTGATATAGGAACCATTGTTTATACCAATTATTTAAAAACCTATAGCCAAGGATGGGAAATCAATAAAAATTTCAATCCAGAAAACATAATGGATAAAAAGTATAAAACTGGAAGTGCCCAATTAGATAAGTTATCAAATAATCTGGACCGGGAATTATCAATCAACCAAGCATGTTTAGAATTAACAAAGTCATGGTTGAACAGCAAAACTTTTTATTTTCAAGAAATCAGTGAATGGCTCAATCAAGAATTCATCAAAAATAAAATTACAGTTGAAAATATAACAGCAAACTTAAGCGAAAACCTTGAACTTAAAATAGGCGAGCCAATCGATTCTTTTATTTTGAAAGATCTAATTGACCCGTTATTTAAACTAGAAACGCAATCAAGAATCCAAGAGATAACAACTGAAACTATATCAAAAACAAGTTTGGATATTCTTAAAAACTCAGAACAGCATCTTGGACACGATTGGTATGCAGGGGAAAAGCCAACAGACAAAGGTTCTTTTTTTGAAATAATGCGACAAAAAAACATCGAGCTAACTGAAAATTTTAGTTCCTTAATCGATGCTTGGGTAGTTCAATGGATTGAAAAGCCTGGATATCGTTTTGCTGCTG
>RFZJ01000047.1 GCA_009920765.1 Planctomycetota bacterium
AAGAAGGATTTGGTTAACTTCATGAAGGCTTTGAATGGGGAAGTTGCTGAAGCGATCGTTGTCGATCCCTCCAAGTTTGCCAAGTAATTTCGGAGGTTTAGTTCTAATCTGGGCTTAAAGCTCTTTTTAGGTTTGAGATCAGGGGGCATTTGATGGCTGGATGGTTCAGGGTTTTTCTGCTGCAGGAAGATGGGCCCAAACCATCCGGTATCATGGAACGCCTCCAGGCGTTGATGCCTGAAGTGAATGGTAAATTTCGGACTGATGAGGATGGCTGGTTTCAGTTGATCCTTTCCCATTCCGTTATTGGGGAATTGATTCTGGATCATTTTATGGCCTCTGAAAAAGGTGTTCGTTCTGAGATCAATACCTGGGCGGCATGGCTTGAAAGCAAACAGCAGTTTGATCTGATGGAGCGAATTATCCAAGTCAAGCAGATTTTATCTTTTGAAGTCACCCCCGAGATGGAAGAAAATGTTCCAGATGCGCTTGTTTTTAGGCGCATTTCTCTTGCCCTTGCTGAATTGGCTCAGGGCTTTGTTCATATCGACGGGATTGGATTTTTAGAATCGGATGGCCGATTGTTGATTGAAGATGAAGATGCGATCAGAGCGGATTTATAATGAGCTCTTCTGAAAAATTCCTCAAACCTGAAGTCATTAATCAAGTTTCGAGGCTTGATTTACGTGCCAAGTTTATTGTCGAAGGTTTTCTTTCGGGTTTGCATGCCAGCCCTTTTCAAGGTTTTAGTGTCGAATTCTCCGAGCATCGCAAGTACGCACCAGGCGATGATATCAAAGACATTGATTGGAAGGTATACGCCAAGACAGAAAAATATTATCTCAAAAAGTTTCAGGCTGAAACCAACATGTTGGGCTACCTTGCCATCGATCAAAGCGCTTCGATGGGGTACACTTACAGGCAGGATCTCACCAAGTTTGAATATGCAACCTGCCTGGCGGCAGCGCTGACTTACCTTATGATCAACCAGCAGGATCCCGTGGGGTTGGTGACATTTGGCGAAAAACTTAAAGCTTGGTTGCCTCCTCGCAGCAAAAGAACCCAATTTTCCTCGGTTCTCTCAGTTCTTTCAAAGCTGGTTCCTGAAGGCATCACTGATTATGGCTCATGCATGAACCAGCTTACTTCCCTTATCAAAGGGAAAAGCCTGATTATGATTTTCAGTGATCTTCTTGCAGACCCAGAACCCATCATCAAATCAATCCACCAACTCAGGCATCGGGGGCACGAGATAATTCTTTTTCATATTCTTGATGAAGCGGAGGCCAAGTTTCCTTTTGATGGCATGATTGAGTTCGAGGATGTTGAAACACCCACCGTGGTTACCGTGGATGCTTATGGCATGAAGGAGGATTACCTTGAAGCCGTTCAGCAGTTTAGGGAAAAATACAAGGATGAGTGTCTGCGTAGTGGTTGTGATTATGTTGCGATCGATACAAGTGTAAACTTTGACAAGGCATTGATGGAGTATTTATTACAAAGGCAAAAACGGTTTTGATCCTTGTCTTTCTTTGGATGTAGGAAATTGCTGGTTGAAAGTGATCTGCAGTAGTGTGGCTAGGCCATGGGAAATGAAAAGTTTGTTGAGTTGAAAAATTACTTGAACCATTTCTAGGATTTTGATTCCTTTCCCGGTAGTATGTGTGCATGAGTTTTAGTGAGTGCCCCTTCGCTTAAGTGGTTGTCGCATATGGGTTTTGTTCACGGATATTTGCTTGCTGGCTTGGCAATGGTAGCGTTGCCCGTGCTTTTCCATCTTCTCATGAAGCAAAAGCCCAAGCGGATCAAGTTTCCTGCAATTCGATTTCTTCTTCAAAAACAAAACCAAAACCAGCGCAGGATGAATATCCAGCACTGGTTGCTATTGCTCTTACGCATGCTGGTGGTCGCCTTGATTTGTCTGGCGTTATCGCGGCCCAGAATTACCATGGGTGACTTTTCCTTTGGCAGGGATCAGCAGATTGCTGCAATCATGATTTTTGATACCACCCCAAGCATGGATTATAAAATAGGTGATAAAACAAGGCTCGACGAAGCCCGCTTTCAAGCCAGCAAGTTCCTTGATGAAATTTCTCCTGATAGCAAAATAGCTGTTCTGGATCTTGCTGCCAGTTTGGAAAACGCCAAGCCCGCTGCTCAGGAATGGTTGCCTGGCAGAAGGCAGGTCGAGCAAAAACTTGCAGAATTAAAAACCCGCCCCGCAGGGGCAACACTGCCTTCCCAGGTTAATTATGCATACAGGCTTTTGCAAACACTTGGCGAAGGCGAAGGTGTGCCTCCCAAGTTCGTGTTTATTTTTTCAGATCGAACTGCCCAATCATGGAACGGCATGGAAGGCGGGGGTGTGGTTACCCCAAAAGAAGTATCCACGGTTTTCATCGATGTTGGTGAGGATAATCCAGCAGAGCTTGCAATCGAGAAAATGACGGTTGAGCCTGCTGTTGTAGAACCAGGTGGCCGTATCAATGTCCGGATGTTTTTAAGATCGACTGGGATTGATCATAAGGCCCTGGTAAATTGTTCGATCGAAAACCTGCCTGCAGATATGAAGATTGCGGACAAGAAATCCTATCTTTGCCCGAAGGGTTCATCCACCGAGGCCATGTTTGAATTGCCGGTGCCCAAGCTGGAAAATTTGGAAGCTGGACCACAGTATTTTCAGGTGGTTGCAAAGTTGGCTTCCACCGATGCCTGGGATGCCAATGATAAACGGTATGCGACATTTCAGGTTAGGCCCAAGCCTGGGGTTCTCATCCTTGCGGAAGACGTTAAAACCCCACGGATTATCAGGGCCGCACTTGATGCACTGGGTTCATTTAAATCGGAGACAAGAGTATTGCAGGGGATGCCAAAATTAGATGATCTTTCTTCATTTAAAACCGTTGTTTTGTTTCAAATCAACAAGTTGGATCCTGCGGTTTTGCAGAAGTTGCTGGCGTATGTAAAGAATGGCGGGGGATTGGCGGTTGTGCCTTCGCCCGGGATGAATCTGGAATCCTATGGCACAGCAGATGCCAAAGAGATCTTGCCTGTAACCTACGGTACTTTTGAACGAATTCCTGCAGGAAAGCAAGGCTATTGGCTTGGGGGATTCGATAGTGCCAATGCTCTTACTGCGCCTTTTAAAGAGTGGATTGCATCTGCTGATCCGGATTTTAATCGCCCGGAACTTCGTCCCTTTGTACTGGGGAGATGGAAAGTTCGCCCTTCTGAAGATTCAAGCATTCTTGCGAGTTACATTATTGAGGGTGCCCTGGCAGATGCTGCTTTGATTGAAAAAAGCGTGGGCTCTGGAAAAGTTGTTGCGTTCACCACGCCTCTTGATGGCAGCAAAATGGAAGGCAATCGATTTTATAACAACTATTGGCAGGATTCCTCTTTTGGCTTGGTGCTTTTAGATCGTACTGCGAAGTATTTGGGCGGCGAAAGTCGACTTCCAGAATTGCAATTTCTTTCGGGGCAGCCGGTAGTCATTCAATTGCCTGCTTCGCCATTGAAATCTCCATTGCAGCTTCGTGGCCCTGGTTTGAGTGCTGCAGAGAGTGTGGTTAATTTAGGGGAAAATCGTGGACCATTGGTTTTGAGGCAGGCGGTTGAGCCGGGAAATTATCAACTTCTTGATAACAAAGGAAAAGAGCTTTCCGCTTTTAGTCTTAATATTGCTGCTGAGGAATGTTACCTCGAAAAGATTGCGATAGAAAAGGTGGAAGAGTTATTTGGAAAGGGTTCGGTGGTACCTTTGGGCAAGGATGCTGATTTGACTGAGCGTATCAGGCAGAATTACAAACCCCCATTGGAGTTGATGCCATGGTTGCTTTTGCTGCTGCCTTTTATTCTTACGATGGAAAGTTTTGCAGCGAACAAGTTCTATAAAAAGGAACCACTCCCTGCATGAAAATGCATGTATTATCTGTTGAACTGCGGAGGCCTGCCCCATGGATTGGGTGATTGATCCGCTATGGCCCTGGTCGACAGCAATGGGAATGCTCGGGGCTTTACCCCTGCTTTCGGTGCTTGTGCCATTGGTGATAATATTGGCGGTGGCGGTTGGTTTGCCAGCGATTTTCCCGATGCTGGCCAGCAGGGGTAGCAGAATAGTTGTTCTGCTGGGTGCGATGATATTGGTGGCTCTTGCAATGCTATGGACTGCATTGCAGGGGGCGCTGGGCGGTGGTGGATTGACGATGGGTTTTCGTGCGGTGGGTGGGTTGTTGTTTTTTGCCCTGCCTGCATTGCTAGTGGGAATCACGATTTGGACTTACATTGGAATCCCTCGGGCTACTTCTTCTAGGATAGGAATTATTCTTTTTGTTCGTTTGCTTGCGATGATGCTTGCTTTTCTTGTGGCTTTCAGGCCATCGCTTGCCATCTTTGACAAGCAATCGGTTCGCAGTATCATTTACTTGCTTTTGGATTCTTCGGAGAGCATGACGATTCTTGATGAGGCAGATCAAACTTCACGCTGGGATCATCTGCAGCAGGTGTTGAAAGATAACGATCCACTTTTAAAGCAGCTTCAGCTTCAAGATACCGAGGTGAAAGCTTTTAAGTTTTCTTCCCAATTATCAGATTATTTACTCGAAAACCCCGGCGTTCCCTCGGGTAAAACCACGGATCTTGGCAATGCACTCAAAGGTGTGATTGATAGGACTGTTGGCCAGGAACGATTCCGTGGCTTATTGCTTTTTAGCGATGGCGCAGATAATGGAACTTCAAGACAACCTGCCCTCCCTTTGGCGCAGCGCCTCCGTGACCTCTCACTTAATGTTCATTCGTTTGCCTTGGGAAAACCTACCACAACTGCTGGTCAAACTGATTTGGCACTTGTTTCTATTTCCACTGAACCCACCCCTACCATTCCCCTCGGTGGAGAGATCAGCGTGAAGGTGGGGTTAAATGCTCCAGGTTTTGATAATGCCTTGGTGGGGGTGCGCCTGCTTTTGGATGGGCCGAGGGCAATGAAATTTTGATCAGGCACAGGCCACTTGCCACTTTGGGCGAGGTAAAGGTCACGGTTCAGGTTGGTGACCCGAGGCGTGATTTTATGCCTTTGCCAGGTGAAATCAGCGCTTCGAATAATCAAATCGATACTTATGTCACGGTTGTTAAAGAGGGGACCAGGGTTCTTTTGGTTGATAAATTGCGGGCTTGGGAACCCCAATTTATTTGCGATGCCCTTGGCAAGGATCCCAAAATCAGCCTTTTCCCTGTCTGGCTTCGGGGTAATGACAAACCCGATGACGATGTCCAGGACCTTTTTCGTTTTGATCAACGTAATTATGACGCAATTATTTTTGGTGATGTCACTGCGGCACTAGTGAAACCCTTGGGGAACGATGTGCTTGGCCAGATCGAACGCATGGTATTTGAAAAAGGCACAGGATTTCTAATGTTGGGCGGATACAGCACTTTTGGTAATTCTGATTGGAAGGGTACTCCCATTGAGAAAATTCTTCCTGTCATGCTTGATACACAAGGGCAGATTGATGCACCGGTAAAAATGATTCCTACCGATGATGGGCTAAGAAGATATTCTTATATCCTTAAAATATCCAGCCAGTTAGCAGGTGCGCAGGGTGCCTGGGCCAAGCTTAAGGAGTTGGATGGCCAGACCAAATTAGGTAGCTTGAAGCCCGGTTTATCTTCCGTGCTTGCGGAATCAGATCGCAAGGAACCTTTGCTTGTAACACAGAATTATGGAAAAGGTCGAACTCTCGCTTTTGGAGCGGATACTTCCTACAAATGGATCCGCGATCCTGAATCCAGGCAAAACCACGCACGATTCTGGGCCCAAATGGTTCGCTGGCTTGCCAGGCAGGAGGAAATGGAGGGCAGTGTTCTGGTTATTCCCG
Organism: Planctomycetota bacterium; assembly: GCA_009920765.1. Taxonomy (GTDB): domain Bacteria; phylum Planctomycetota; class Planctomycetia; order Gemmatales; family Gemmataceae; genus UBA969. The sequence goes on from RFZJ01000047.1 coordinate 5,874, forward strand.
ATTCCAGACGCATTCCCGCCAACAACGAACTCGGATTCCGTGTGGCTCTTCGTGGCAAGGATGGCAACGAGTTGGAAGCTGGCAAATATCAGGTTCAGGTTTTAGGCCCGGATGGCAAAGCGGTTCGCGTTCCAACTAACCGAAAAGGGGGGGAAGAACGTGGTGTATTTTTAAACTCTGAGTTGTCTGGTGAATATAAAATAGAAGTTGAAGCTGAAGGCAAAGACCCGAGTGGAGAGGTTATTCAAGGAAAATCTTCTGCGCGCTTCATGGTTTATGATGAAGATCTTGAAATGACCCGAAGGGCTGCTGACCACGAATTACTAAAGAAAATCGCGACCGCAGGCGGTGGAACTTTCCAACGGGTCGAGGAATTGAAAACTTTTCTGCAAAAGATGCTCAATGAACCTCCTCTAACTGAAAAAGCTGGAGGTAAATATTACCCCGATTGGAAATCCAACATAGGGTCTCCTATTTATGCTTTTATCATGATTTTCTTTGTAGCTATTGTTGCAAGCGAGTGGTTGCTTCGTAGGTGGTGGGGGTTGGTCTAGGAAAAGTAAGAATATTTGAAATTTCTCAGAGTTCGTTTTTAATTCTAATTCAGGTCGACGAATCGTTTATTTTTTGTCGCAACCTGTTGTTTTGTAAGGACTTAAGTTGCAATTTGGTGGGGTTTTAGCTGTTTGGTTCGAGGGGCTTTTGGTAGGTTGTTACGATTGTAGCGAAAAGATCTTGTCATTCCTGCAAATGCCTTGTGGAAGAGTGAACTATGGGGCGTTATGATATTAACTTCCAGCCAGGGTTGGCTGGAGCTGTCATGGATGGCTAAAGAGGTCAGGCAGTCCGTTTGTTTTCCGTAACTTTGTGGGGAGGTGGCGGGGTGTTTAATTGCTCAAAGGGTCTTCGGCGATGACGATCAGGCCGCAAGATCTGGGTGACCCGTCTTTCCGTAGCGATCTGGGTCTCGAATACAATTATTTGGCAGGAGCGATGGCTAATGGCATTGCTTCGGTCGAATTAGTTGCAGCAATGGCACGCACTGGCATGCTTGGTTTTTTTGGTGCTGCTGGGCTTTCTCTTTCCCGTGTTGAAGATGCGATACATCGATTAAAATCGGAAGTCCCCAATAAGCCATTTGGTTTTAATCTTATTCACAGCCCCAATGAACCCCGGCATGAGATGGCCGTTGCAGAGCTTTACTTACGCGAAGAAATTCGCTTGGTTGAAGCTTCCGCCTATCTTGATTTAACTCTTCCTTTAATTCATTACAGGCTGAATGGCATATACCGTGATGCCAAGGGTAATGTCGTTACGCCCAACAGGGTGGTTGGAAAAGTATCGCGTATCGAGGTTGCCACCAAATTTTTCAGCCCCGCCCCAGAGCGATTTGTGCATGAATTGGTTCAGCTAGGCAAGCTGACACCAGAGCAAGCCAAGCTGGCTTCTTTGGTTCCTGTTGCCCAAGATGTCACTGCTGAAGCTGATTCTGGCGGCCATACTGATAACAGGCCTGCAATCACTCTTGTCCCAACCATCATTGCATTGAGAGATCGCTTGCAATCTCAGTACAACTACCAGCAACCACTGCGGGTTGGTGCTGCGGGGGGTATTTCAACTCCGGCATCTGTTGCAGCAGCTTTCATCATGGGCGCAGCTTATGTTGTTTCTGGTTCGATCAATCAATCTTGTGTTGAATCAGGTTCTTGCCCAACGGTTCGTAAAATGTTGGCAGAATCCGGGCAGGCCGATGTAGCGATGGCCCCTGCAGCAGACATGTTTGAAATGGGTGTCAAGGTGCAGGTTTTAAAGCGGGGCACCATGTTCCCCATGCGGGCTCAAAAACTTTACGAAACCTACAGGGATTATGCTTCAATCGACCTGATTCCCGCGCTGGAAAAGGCCCAATTGGAGAAGACCATCTTCAGAGCTTCCCTCGAGGAAATTTGGGAACAAACCAAAGAATTTTTCATCAAGCGAGACCCCGAACAAGTGACCCGTGCGGAAAAAGATCCGAAGCACAAGATGGCTTTGGTCTTTAGATGGTATTTGGGCCAGTCTTCCCGATGGGCTAATTCGGGCGAATCGAACAGAGTTGTCGATTATCAAATTTGGTGTGGTCCTGCCATGGGGGCTTTCAATGAATGGGTCAGAGGCTCCTTCCTTGAAAAACCTGAAAACCGCAAAGCTGGTATTGTTGCATTAAATCTATTGCATGGAGCTTCGCAATTGATGCAATTCCGTATTTCCTCACTACTGGGTTTGGCCAAGCAAGGGAACCCCTCTCCTGTGCCTGTCGAGTTTGAAAAACTTAAAGAGCAATTGGGCTATGCAGGAGTTTCCGCATGAGTGACGCAACTCCCAAAATGAAAATGGAACCATTGGCCATCGTTGGAGCAGGTTGTTTCTTTCCTGGTTCTGAGGGATTTGAAGCTTTCTGGAGCTTCGTGAAAAGTGGCAAAGATGGTATTACCAAAGTTCCTGCTTCCCATTGGAACCCTGAAGATTACTTCGACAAAGACCCTAAATTCCCTGACAAGGTTTATAGTCAGACCGGGGGCTTCATCTCTCCTGTTGATTTTTCACCAGGCGACTTTGGCATTGCCCCCAATAACCTCGAAGCCACCGATACATCGCAATTACTCGGATTGATGGCTGCAAAGCAGGCGCTTGAGCATGCTGGTTACCAATCCGGTATTGGTGAGCAAAAGCCCGGATTGAAACCTTTGGATCGTTCGCGTGCCAGTGTTATCCTCGGCGTTACTGGTACTCTTGAACTCGTTATTCCCCTTGGTGCTAGGCTTGGCCATCCTCGCTGGCGCAAGGCGCTTTCAAAGGCTGGCGTTGATGATGCCACCACTCAAAAAATAATCGATGACATTAGTGCTTCCTATGTTCCTTGGCAGGAAAACTCCTTCCCCGGATTGTTGGGCAATGTCGTCGCAGGCAGAATTGCAAACCGCTTTGATTTCGGCGGCACCAACTGCGTTGTCGATGCTGCTTGTGCCAGTTCCCTTGGCGCCTTGCATCTCGCTGCTTTGGAGCTATGGTCGCATCGATCGGATATGGTGATTTCCGGCGGAGTTGATACCTTCAACGATATTTTCATGTTCATGTGTTTCAGCAAAACTCCTGCTCTTTCTCCTACTGGCCACTCACGGCCTTTTGACGCAGAGGGCGATGGTACTGTTCTTGGTGAAGGCCTTGGACTTTTTGTTCTTAAGCGACTTTCGGATGCTGAAAAAGCAGGCGATAATATTATTGCAGTGCTTCGTTCGGTTGGTACTTCAAGCGATGGCAAGGGTGGCGCTGTTTATGCCCCCCGTGCTGAAGGACAGATGAACGCTCTGCGGGCTGCCTATCAGGAAGCTGGCATTTCCCCCGATTCCATCGATCTGGTTGAAGCCCATGGCACTGGCACCAAGGTCGGAGATGCGACCGAACTTTCCTCTCTCTTAAAAGTGTTTCAGGAATCAGGCAAAAAAGGTTCTTGGTGTGCGGTTGGGTCTATTAAATCTCAGATCGGGCATACGAAAGCTGCAGCAGGCGCTGCTGGTTTTTTGAAAGCTGCTGCTGCACTTTACCATAAAGTCCTGCCGCCAAGCATCAAGGTGCGAAAACCCCTCGAAGGCATGAACCGTGGCAAAGGCCCCTTCTATTTCTCCGGCCAAAAGCGCCCTTGGATTTCAAACCCCAATCATCCACGCAGGGCCGCTGTCAGTGCTTTTGGTTTTGGGGGCAGTAATTTTCATTGTGTGCTTGAAGAATACCAAAAGACGAAATCGCAGCCCGATTGGGATGGTAATACACAGATTCTTTCTCTATGCGCTGCTTCCAAAAACGAACTGATGCAAAAGCTCGATGCCTTGAATGCTCAACCCAAGTGGGAAGAATGGCGCAGAGATTGCTTTAAGTCGCGTTCGAGTTTTGATCACCGCATGGATTGGCGCTTGTTGTTGATCACCCGCAAGGGTGAATCCGATATTGCGCAAGTAATCCAAAAGACTCGTGAATCCCTGATACAGTTTCAGAAAGATAAGCCGCTCCCCCCAGGTGTTTTCATCGAGCAGGGGCAGCATTCTGGTAAGCTCGCTTTCCTTTTCAGTGGCCAGGGCGCACAATACCCAGGAATGCTTCTTGATCTTTCCTGTTTGTTCCCTGAAATGCTCGATGCCTTCGAAAAGGCCCATTCCCTACAACTAAAAAATCAAGCAGAAGCAGCCTTGCTGATCGATCTGATTTATCCCCAGACCACCTTCGATCCCAAAGAGGCAGAACAGGATCTTTTGCGCTTGCAGGATACCCTGAATGCACAACCTGCATTGGGCGTAATTGAATTGGGGGCAATGAAGGTTCTTAGTCGCTTTGGTTTGAAACCTGATTTGACCGCAGGCCATAGCTTTGGTGAACTTGCTGCGCTTGCCTGTGCGGGAGCTTTTACTGAAGACCAATTTCTGGACCTCGCATTTCAGCGGGGCAAATGCATGGCGAATGCCTCAACTGGAAATGGCGGCATGATCGCAGTGCTTGCTCTTGAAAAAGATGTTGCAGCATTATTTGAAGCTAATGGAATATCCCTGGTTCCTGCCAATCGAAATACTTTGAATCAAATTGTTTATGCCGGGCCCATAGATCAGATTGATCTTGCTGAAAAGGTTCTTGCATCGAACGGGTTTAAAGCGAAGAAACTTCAGGTGGGTGGCGCATTCCACAGCCCGATGGTCGCCAATGCTGAGCAGCCTTTCCTTAAGTTTATCCAATCCAACATTCAGTGGAATTCAACCAAGGTTCCTGTTTACGCAAACTCGACTGCCTCTGTTTACCCAACGGAAAATATTGCTGCTAATAAAGTTCTTGCAGGCCAGTTGGCGAAAAGTGTTGAGTTCAGCCAGATGATTTCTACAATGCATCGTGATGGGGCCACTACGTTTGTTGAGATCGGGCCAGGTGGTAGGCTATCTGGCTTGGTATCTGAAATACTTAAGGGCCAAAAGCATAATGCAATTTCCCTTGACGCAAGTCAGGGTAAGAAAGCAGGCGAGTACGATCTTGCTGTGCTTTTATGCAAGGTTGCGGCTCTGGGCCTTAAGGTGGATCTTGCCAAATGGGATGATAGTTTTGTTGAAGCCCCGGTTGAAAAGCATGGGTTCACTGTGGCGCTGACTGGGGCCAACTATGTTCGCAAAATTGATAAAGTGGAACCCAGGATGCCAAGTGTCCCAAAAGTCGATCCCGTGTTAGTTGCCCCAGTGAAAGTTGTGTCTGAAAAAGTGATTGAAACTAAAGTTGTACCTCCATTAAGTTCTTCAAGACCGATTGAAAATCCGAAAATTATAACCCCAACCATGACCCCGCCAGTAAATCAGGAAGTGAAATCCGTAACGATGTCAAACAGAAATGTAAACTCAGAAGGCATTGGTCGAGTCCTTGATGTAACCAAGGCAAGCCTTGACATGCTGCAAAAATTGCAGGAACAATCATCCCAGATTCACAAGATGTTTCTGGAAGGGCAGGAATCTGCGCAGCGCAACCTGCATGCCCTTATCCAACAGCAGCAGATTGTTTTGCAGGCGTCCCTGGGGTTAAACCACCAAATGCCTCAAATTAAAATGGAAGAAAAAATCCAAGCTGGTGTTTCCTCAGTACCTGCTTCTCCTGCTTCCTTTGTTGCAGAAACGGTTGTTTCTAATGTAGCAAGGCCTATGTCGCCTGTTAATGTCGCTGAGGTTGTAAAAACTCAGCCCGTACCAACGCCTGCGATAGTCAGACCCCAACCTGCTCCTGTGGTTCCCGCACCTGTGGTAGCCGCACCATTTGAGGCTCCTGCTTTATCAAATCAAACCCGTCCTACAGTCGGGGCCATACCTTCAGTTTTAATGATGGTGGTTTCTGAAAAAACTGGCTATCCAACCGAAATGTTGGAACTGGACATGGCTTTGGATGCAGACCTTGGCATCGATTCCATTAAAAGGGTTGAAATCTTAGCTGCAATTCAAGAGCGGTTGCCTGATGCCCCAATCGTTAAGCCTGAACATCTTGGCTCTCTTAACACGCTACGTGAAGTGGCTGAATTTCTTCAGGGGGCAAAAGTTGCGGATCTTAATGTCGAAGTCAAAACCATAGATCCAGTAGTTACCATGGCATCAGTTGTGCCTAGGAAAACAAACACTACTGAATCAGTTTTAATCCAGGTCGTATCTGAGAAGACAGGTTACCCAACGGAAATGTTGGAACTCGACATGGCTTTGGATGCTGATTTGGGAATTGACTCCATCAAGCGAGTTGAAATACTTGCAGCGATTCAGGAAAAGTTGCCCGAAGCTCCGATTGTAAAGCCCGAGCACTTGGGAACCTTAAATACACTTCGCGAAGTTTTAAATCACCTTGATGGCGGAGGTGTTCAGCAAAAAGAACCTGCACTAGAGGTACCCCCCGCAAAAAAATCATTCAGCCAGCCTTCGATACCTACCGGGCTTGACCGGTTGGTTCCTAGGTTGGCTAAAGTGGCTGGCAATCACGGAACCATCAGTATTGACAAACAAATACTGGTTACAGGTTCAGATGCGGAATTGGCAATTGAAGTTTGTAATGCAATCATCAAGCGTGGATTCAAAGCTGAAAAAATAGCATTGAACGAAGTCATCAATGCCTCGTGGGATCGATTGGGCGGACTAATCATCCTCTCCTCTCCTTTGCATTCAAATGAAGATTTTCTTTTAAAGTCTTTAATGGCGGTTCAATCGGTTGGCAAAGCATTGCGCTCGGAATCTTCATCCTCGGGTTCCATACTTTTTGCTGTTACGAGGCTTGATGGCGCTTTGGGCTTTGAATCATTTGCGGAGGATCGCAATCCGCTTGATGCTGGCTTGCTTGGTTTGGTGAAAACAGCCTCACGCGAATGGCCCCATATCCGATCCCGTGCCATCGATCTTGATCCACGCATCGGCATTGCTGATGCTGCTGAGAAAATCGCAGAAGAAATTTTGTTTCATGGCCCCATTGAGGTTGCAATTAATTCTACGGGAAGAAGAACCATCCAGCTTGATGTGAGTCAGGTTGAACCTCCCCTTGCTGAATCATCCCTTGAAGGCAGATTGGTTTTGGTTACCGGAGGGGCCCGGGGGGTTACCGCTGAGTGTGCCCAGGCGATTGCTGATCTTCATTCCCCTTCAATCTTGGTTTTGGGCAGAAGCCCCGAGCCCACTGATGAGCCCGAGTGGCTCATCAATTTGCATTCCGAAATGGATATTAAGAAGGTGCTTGCTACCCGGTCTGGAGCAACTCTTTCGCCCAAGGCCATTGGCGAGCAGTGCAAGCAGATACTTGCGAATCGTGAAGTAAGACAAAACCTTAAAAAGCTGGGCGCCAGTTGTTCCAAGGTGCTTTATCGCTCGGTGGATATTCGCAATGCGGCTTCTGTCCTAAAGATTCTTGCGGAAGTTCAGTCTGAATTGGGACCTGTTTGTGGCATTATTCATGGTGCTGGTGTTTTGGCAGATGCCTTGATTGAAGATAAAACTGCCGAGCAATTCCACCGGGTTTTTGCAACCAAGGTCACTGGCTTGCAAAATATACTCTCTAATATCGATATTCATAAACTTAATTTCCTGGCATTGTTCTCAAGCACTACAGCCCGCTTTGGAAGAACTGGCCAGGTCGACTACGCCATGGCTAACGAAGTGCTAAACAAGATGGCACAAAAGTATTCCCGGATGTTGAAAAATACCCGGGTTGTTTCTTTCAACTGGGGTCCATGGGAAGGCGGCATGGTGGGGGAGGGCTTGAAAAAACTTTTCTTAAAAGAAGGTGTTGGTCTTATTCCATTAAAGGAAGGGGCAGCGTTGCTCGCTTGTGAATTGCTTGCAAATAATTCTCCTGTTGAAGTTAGTGTGCTGGCTAAAGGTTCTTCTTTCCCATGTGAAGAAGCCTCGTCCAATCTTAATTCAGAGGTTCCTGTACTTCTCACTTTTGAAAGAAGGTTGGATCTTTTAGAGCATCCTTTCCTTGAGCATCATGTGATCGATGGCAGGCCCGTACTCCCGATGGCGATGATGCTGGAATGGCTTGCCCATGCTGCTCTTCACGAGAATCCTGGTTATCAATTTCATGGCTGCGACGATTTTAGAATCTTGCATGGTGTGATTTGTGATCAGCCCGAACCGTTGCATTTGCGTTTTATTACTGGCGTTCCCCGATCGTCATCTTTGGGGCTTATTATTCCTGTCGAGGCGCGAAGTTTTCGTAATAACGGCAAAGATGTACTCCATGCACGCGCAGACATCTTATTGGTCGAAGCTTTGCCTGGTTCGCCTGCTAATATTCGCTCCATTACAGCCCCCAAGGTCGAATATTTGATTGATGATCTTTATCGTGATGTACTTTTCCATGGCAGGATGATGCAATGTCTGGAAAATGTTGAAAGCTGTGGGGAGCGCGGGATAACATGCTGGGTTAAGGGGGCACCCGAACCCTCTGAATGGATTAGGCAGCCTTTAAGGCAGCGATGGATTCTTGATCCATTGGGATTGGATGCTATTTTGCAAATGATGATCGTTTGGACTTCGAAGATGCAGGGTATGGGTTCATTACCTTGTAGAATTGGCAGTCTTCGTTTGTTCCGTAAACCCGTCTTTGATCAAAAACTCAAGGGTGTTTTGGAAATTCGCAAAGCCAATGAACTGCATGCGGTTGCAGATGTTGATATGATTGATCCGGTTTTTGGTGTGGTTATGCGTTTGGAAGGCGTTGAAGGCGTTTTAGATGCATCTCTGGCCAGGGCTTTTCGCAAAAATCGACTGGGAAAACCAGCCACCATCTAGTCCGGGTTTTGCATGAACAATATTAAGCACAGCCCTGGCGTAACTGATCATTCCTTCTTTTCTCCCATTGCCATTGTCAGTGCTGGTTGCGTTTTCGCAGGTTCCCCCAACCTTGAATCCCTTTGGCAGCTTGTTGCTTCCGGGCAAAATGCTTCTTCAGAAGTACCACCCGGCCGCTGGGTTTTAGACCCTTCAAACCTTTGTGCCAATTCGATGGCAGAAGTTGACAAGGTTCATACTATCAAAGGTTTTTTTGCCGAAGTTCCCGAGCGCAATCCTGAAGTATACCCGTTGCCCCTGGAGGTGCTTCAGAAGCTTGATGCTGGCAGTTTGTTTGCTCTGGAAGCTGCATCTCAAGCTTTAAAAGGGAAAATTGCCAACCTGGATCGTCAGCGTGTTGGGGTGATTCTTGGGCATATAGCATTGCCTACCGAAGGTGCCTGCAAACTCAATCTACAAGTGTTGGGAAAAGCTCTTTTCGAAGCTGCGGGGCTGCCCATTCCGAAAGAATGTCAGGGGATCGAGCCTTCCTGGTTATCTCAACCTGCAGCCCTTCCTGCCAATCTTATCTCTACGGCCTTTAATCTGGGTGGGCCATGTTTCACCTTGGATGCAGCTTGTGCTTCCAGTTTTTATGCCCTGAAACTTGCATCGGATGCCCTTTATCATCGAAGGGCCGATGCGGTGCTTGCCGGGGGCGTTTCTGGTGCCGACAGCCTTTATACCCATATGGGATTCAGCCAGCTAAGGGCTTTATCCATGTCGGGTAATTGCAGGCCGTTTGATCATCGTGGTGATGGCTTGATGGTGGGGGAAGGGGCTGGGATATTTTTACTCAAGCGCTTGCAGGATGCAATTGAAGCTAAAGATCAAATCCTAGGAGTAATTAGGGGCATAGGCCTTTCGAATGATATAGGAGGAGGATTGCTTGCCCCCAATAGCGAAGGCCAACTGCGCGCAATGCGTGCAGCATATCAGCAATCGGGCCTCAAGCCTTCTGATATCGATTTGATTGAATGTCATGCTGCGGGTACGCCGGTTGGCGATGGGGTTGAATTTTCGAGCATGGCAGAACTGTGGAAATCTGAATCTTATAGAGTTAATCAATGCGTTATAGGGTCTGTAAAGTCTAATGTTGGTCATGTCCTTACTGCGGCGGGCGGTGCGGGGCTTGCCAAGGTTTTAGCAGGTTTAAGTCATCAGCAACTTCCTCCTACAGCAGGGTTCGAAACTTCTTCTTCATCTGTCAAAATGGATTCTTCCGCATTCAGGGTATTGAAAACAGTAGAGGCCTGGAAACGAAGGCGGGATGATATTCCCCGCAGGGCCGCACTCAGCGGTTTTGGTTTTGGTGGCATCAACGCTCATGTTCTTGTCGAAGAATGGATAGGGCAAAAGCTGCAGGTTGCTGAGCCTCAAGCAGAGCACGGCCCACTAGCAGTCATTTCAGTTGCAGCCAGAAACTCAGGAGATCTTGGCACAGAACCTTTCTTCCAACGGGCAATTGGAATTGGTAAGGTTGAAGTAGAGCCCCTTGCAAATTCCTGGGATGTGCAATCATCAAAAGCCCTCGCTGCCGATCTGCCCCATGGCACGCTGCTTAAAGGAAGACCCAAAAAAACTGTAGACCTGCCTGTCGATGCTTTTCGAATCCCACCTAGGGAGCTTGAACAGATGCTGCCTCAACAGGGGCTGGCACTCGATACTGCACGCGAAGCCCTTGAATCGGTCAAATTCAAGGAAGGTGATTTCCAAAGGATGGGCGTATTTCTTGGTGTAGGTCTTGATTTAAATACGACAAACTATCACTTGCGTTGGTGGTGGCTTTCAAAAAATCAAAACCCTGAATATGCCGATGCTGCTGGCCCCGCTTTGAATGCAGATCGAACAATGGGCGCCCTTGCCAGTATTGCAGCTAGCAGGATTGCCCGTGAATACAGGGTGGGCGGGGTTGCGTTTACAATTGCCGCAGATGAGAACTCGGGCTTAAGGGCACTTGAAATTGCATGGGATTCATTGGCATCTTTTCAGATTGATAGTGCCTTGGTTGGCGCAGTTGATTTTTGTCTCGACCCTCGCATGATTGTTCCTCTTGCAAAAGAAGCCCGACTTACAGAAACAGTAAACCATGGGGCTTTGGCCCAGGGGCACACAGGGCTTCTTCCTTCGGATGGTTCTGCAGTTCTTGTTTTAAAAAGGCTTGAAGATGCTGAAAAATCAGGGGATAACATCCTTGCGGTGCTTCGAGGTGTTGGAACCTTCAAAGACCCTGTCAATAAGGGGAAATCTGACAAAGCCTGCAGGACTGCAATGGAAAGTGCCTACCTTTCCTCTGGCATCCATCCTGCAACTATTCAATATCTTGAATCCAATTCTTCAGGGGTTGAACAAGAAGACGCAGCAGAAGCTAGGGCACTAGGTGATTTCTTTTTCCCCCGGCAGGTGTCTGGTCAAGCGGTGCTTCATTGTGCCAGATTTCAGCTTGGTTGGTCTGGGGCTGCTACAGGCCTTCAATCTTTGGCAAAAGCTTGCCTTTGTTTAAGCCAGAAAGTTTTACCAGGCAACTCCCTCGAACAAACTGAAATTGATCGTAGGTATGATGATGCCAGATTTTTATCTGAAAATTTCAGCCCCACTCCTTGGATTCGAAATAGGGAGGATGGCCCACGAAGAGCAGGTGTTAATTCATTGGGTAGCGATGGCACATGGTTTCATATTTTGATTGAAGAGGCCGAATGGGAAAATAATTCAATACCCCCAAATCTGGTTGCCTCTGCTTTTTCTGAGGCACTTTTTGTAATTCACGGAAAAGATGTATCTTCTCTTGAATCTAATCTCTTACTTTTAAAAAAGTTTGCTTTAGAGGACAACTCTCCCTCTTTGCTCTCTTTGGCCAAAGACTGGTATGAGAAGAATCTCGCTTTGGCTGATTCGCCTCTGGCATTGGCTTTTGTCGTTTTCAATCTTGCCGAGTTACCTTTGATTATCGAGGCGGGTCTTAAAACCTTGAGGGGCGAACCTATTGATTCCTCGATTACTGACCGGCTTTTTTATAGCAGCAGGCCTCTTGGGCACGATGGCAAGGTTGCCATGGTTTTTCCTGGTTCGGGTGCTGATTTTTCATCCATGGCTGCAGACTTGTCTCTTCGCTGGCCGCACACCCATCTTAATTACGATAAAAAGAGTCTTAAATTAAGAGCTCAGATTCTTCCCGAGCTTTACTGGCATGGCAGGCCGTTTCGCCAGCCTTTGCCTCACGAACGAATCATGGCTCAGGTTTCGTTTGGGTGTACCACTGCTGAAATAATGAGGCTTTCCCGCATTAAAACAGATTCGGTTCTGGGTTATAGTCTGGGTGAATCAACTGCATTGGTTGCAATGGGTTATTGGGCTGATCGCGATGGCCTTTGGCATGCCTTGGAAGGATCAACTCTTTTCAAGGAAGATCTGGTAGGAAAAAGGCAGGCCATTGCTCTTTCCTGGGGGTTGGAACCGGGGAGGGTTCCTGATTGGCTCGTGGGATTGGTTGAAAAATCCCCAGAAGATATCGAGAAACACCTTGATGAATTCGACCGTGTTTATCTTCTTATTATCAACAGCCCAAATGAATGTGTCATCGGAGGAGATGCGATCCAGGTCAAGAAGCTGGTGAAACAATTGAATTGCAGATTGTTTCCTTTAAGCACGGAAACTGCTGCCGTTCATTGTGAAGCTGCAAGGCCCATTGCAGATGCTTACAGACGCTTCCATTTGCTGCCTACAACCCCCATGGCCACACCCTATATTTACAGTGCCTCTTTTGGATCTGCTTACGAGGTTACCAAGGAAGCGGCTTCGGAGGCGATCACAGGGCTGGCATTAAGTACCATGGATTTTAATAAGATCGTAGAGACTGCATATAACGATGGCGCACGCATATTTTTGGAAATGGGGCCTGGGTCATCCTGTTCAAGAATCATCACCAATATTCTCAAGGGGCGCCCTCATTTTGCCAGATCCCTGAGCACTATGCGTGGAAGCCAATACCTGGGATTTTTAAAGACCATTGCTGCATTGGTTTCTGAGCGTGTCTTTTTGGATCTCAGCTTTCTTTTTGATTCTGTCCAGGTGACCCATGAAAAAGGTGCCAGGGTTAGTTTGATTACAGGCTCTTCTGGTTTCGCTTTAAATACAAGGCACAGCAATAGAAAATCTCCACAGATTGTTTCAAAGCATGCCGCGGAAGAAACAATACCATTCATGGAAGATGAGAATGTATTGCAGCTTCATGGCATTGGGCAAGCAGTGAACATTAATCAATCCGCAATGGAAGCCCATGCTGCTTATCTAAAACTTTCGCAATCAACTCTTGGGCAGATGACCGCCTTGATTGAATTTCAAAATCAGATGCTGCAATCTGTGAGCATTGGCGACAAGGAGTCCAATCGTTTTTCTGAGGATGTTTTTGAAACTGCCAAGTCATACATACCCATTGAGGATCTTCCAGTACCCCCCAGATCTTTGGATCGTAATGCTTGTTTGCATTATGCCCGGGGGAATATTGCCGGGGTGCTGGGCTCCATGTATGCCGAAATTGATGCATACCCCACCCGGGTTCGATTGCCCGATGAACCCTTGATGCTTGTTGATAGAATCTTGGCAATTGAAGGAGAACCTTGTTCGATGGGCTCGGGAAGAATAATCACCGAGCACGATGTTTTGCCTGATGCTTGGTATTTGGATCATGGCAGAATCCCCACTTGCATTGCTGTTGAATCGGGACAGGCAGATCTATTTTTATCTGGCTTTTTAGGCATCGATCATAAAACCAAGGGGCTTGCGGTTTATCGCCTGCTTGATGCAGAGGTTACATTTCATCGTTCCCTGCCCGTTGCTGGTGAAGTCATTCATTACGATATCCGCATAGATCGGTTCTTCCGTCATAATGACACTTATCTTTTTCGATTTTGGTACGATGCCACGGTGAATGGCGAGCCTTTGATGGCCATGCGTGAAGGTTGTGCAGGCTTCTTCACCGAAGAAGCGCTTGCTGCGGGTAAAGGCATTGTTATTTCAGCAAATGCAGATAAAAAAGAAGAGGTGATTTCTACTCCGCCTTTGCTTTCCATGGTTAAAGAATCCTTTAGTGAGGAGCAATTGGATGCATTAAGGAATGGGGACTTGGCGGCATGCTTTGGTGGACAGTTTGCCAACCTACCCATCAAGGATCCAGCTACTTTGCCCGGTGGAAAAATGCGGCTTGTTCATCGTGTGCCCCTGCTAGAACCTGCTGGTGGCCCCGCAGGCCTAGGGCGTATTCTTGGCGAGGCCGATATTCATCCTGATGATTGGTTTCTTACCTGTCATTTTGTGGATGATCAGGTAATGCCTGGAACTCTTATGTATGAATGTTGCTTGCATACCTTGCGGATTTTTCTTTATCGCATGGGATGGGTGGGTGAAAAGTCGAATGTTGCGTTTGAACCAGTGCCCGGGGTGACGGGTAAACTTCGCTGCAGAGGGCAGGTTACTGCCACCACCAAAAAAGTTACGTATGAGGTTTTGATCAGGGAAAGAGGATACCGCCCTGAACCCTACACCATAGTTGATGCGTACATGTATGCGGATGGAAAAAATGTGGTGGAAATAAAATCCATGTCCCTTCGCATGACAGGATGGAGTAAAGAATCGGTTGAGGCGATATGGTCGCGTGGGATTTCTGGTGCCATGAAAGCACCCCGCTTTGATAATGCCAGTATCATGGCGTTTGCGATAGGCAATCCCTCGGAAGCGTTTGGAGATGCATACAAGGTTTTTGATGTGGAAAGAAAAATCGCAAGGCTTCCCGGCCCACCTTATAAATTCCTTGATCGAATCATGGAAGTTAATTGCGAACCATGGAAGATGGTTGCAGGTGGCGAAATTGTCGCAGAGTATGATGTTCCTCCTGATGAATGGTATTTCCAGTCCGAAAGACAGGCAGCAATGCCTTTTGCAGTTCTTCTGGAAATTGCCTTGCAGCCTTGTGGGTGGCTTGCTGCTTATTTGGGATCTGCGCTTACTAGTCAGGAAGATCTTTCCTTCCGCAATCTGGGAGGTAAGGCCGTTTATCTCGAACCCGTGTTTGCCGATGCTGGAACCCTTTCCATCAAGGTAAAGATTACACGCGTGTCATCTTCTGCGGGGATGGTGGTGCAATCTTATTTGTTTGATGTTATTTGCAAGGGCAAAAGTATTTACAAAGGGGATACCACTTTTGGGTTCTTTTCGAAGGAGGCGCTTGCCAACCAAGTAGGTGTTCGTGGTGCAAGTTTGTGGAATGTTGAGAAATATGCCCGTGTAGACGCTTTAATAAGCACTGAACCTCCATTTCCGGACGATTTTTTAAGAATGTTGGATCGGGTTGAATATCTTGAAGAAAAGGGCGGTGTAAACGGCCTGGGTTATATCAGGGGTATTAAGCAGGTTAACCCTAATGATTGGTTTTTTAAAGCACATTTCTATCAAGATCCAGTGTGGCCCGGTTCGCTTGGCCTTGAAGCTATGATTCAATTAATGAAAATTCTTGCAAAAGATTTCTGGCCTGATGTTGACACTTTTTTGCCAATCGTAAGCCCGGAACCACATATTTGGATTTACCGCGGGCAGGTTATTCCACATAATAGCACTGTGATAGTTGAAGCCAATATTACCAGCAGGGATGACTCCTCTGGTTTAATGGTTGCAGATGGTAAACTATCCGTGGATGGTTTGATCATCTACGAAATGAAAGACTTTCGCCTGAGGGCTTGGAAGTCATAACAGCGATAATTCAGGATTGAACTTTTATGAAATATTCCCGGGTGTATCTCGATGCAATTGGTTACGAACTACCCCCGGTGGTTGTTTCCACCGAGGAACTCGAAAACAGATTGCTGCCCGTTTATGAAGCATTAAAATTCAATGCAGGGCAATTGCTCGCTTGGACAGGTATTCAAGAAAGGCGCTGGTGGGAACCGGGGTTTTCCGTTTCTGAAGGTGCTACGCTTGCCGCCAGAAAAGCTCTCGACCGTTCTAATGTAACTGCGCAGGATCTTGAAGTTGTTATTTACTCCGCTGTTTGTCGAGAACAATTTGAACCCGCCACCGCTTGTTCGGTCGCTGCAAAATTGGGCGTTGGTAGTAATGCCCTCGTTTACGATATCAGCAATGCCTGCCTGGGCGTGTTGAATGGGATTCTTGATATTGCCAACCGTATTGAGCTTGGCCAAATTCGTGCGGGTGTTGTTGTCTCCTGCGAAACATCGCGTGAGATCAACGACACCATGATTGCTGAGCTTCTCAAAAGAAAAAACATTGAGACCTTTAAAGATTCTCTAGCAACACTTACCGGAGGCTCTGGAGCGGTGGCTGTTGTTGTTACAGATGGTTCTTTCTCCAGTGAAAAAAGAAGAAAGTTAATTGCTGCCAGTGCCCAAAGTGCAGCAGAGCATCATAGTCTTTGCAGGTGGGGCCTGACCCATGAACCCATTCCAGATTTCATCCCTGATGGTGCATCCCCCAAGCAAATCATTCAGGGCGTCATTCATGCTGCAAGGCATTTTATGACTACCGATTCAGTTGCAGTGTTGAAGTATGGTGTTGATCTTGGCCTGCGCACCTGGAAAAATTTTGTAGGCAAGATCGGCTGGACACCCGATGCAATCGATAAAGTTATCTGCCATCAAGTTGGTGCTCCCCATCGTGATTCAGTTTTGAAAGCCCTCGGCATATCCTTGCACAAGGATTATTCGACTTTTCCCTTCCTTGGAAATATCGGGACAGTTTCCCTGCCTTTGACCGCAGCAATTGCAGAGGAACGAAAATTCCTTCTCCCAGGAGACAGGGTTGGATTGCTTGGGATTGGCAGCGGGCTTAATTGCCTGATGCTGGGCGTAGAATGGTAGCTGCAAATAAGCCTGACAATGTTTCAGGTCCTCCTCAAACCCTTTTAAACTGGATCAGGGAGAACCCTTCCCTTTACCCGTTCCAAGGTAAATATCTCAGCCTCGGCAATCATAAGCTTCATTATCTTGATGAAGGCTCGGGCAGGCCCGTTTTTATGATTCATGGCAACCCGACATGGTCTTTTTTTTATCGCAATTTGATACCTGCACTTTCCAAATTCATGCGGGTCATTGTTCCCGACCATGTGGGGTGCGGGCTTTCTGACAGGCCTACGGATGAACAATACTGTTACACACTTGAAAGCAGGCTCAGCGATCTTGATAAATTGATCAATGAAATTGCCCCTTCCGGGAAGATAAGCCTGGTTGTACATGATTGGGGTGGCATGATCGGAACCTCATGGGCTGTGCGGAACGCCTCGAGAATTGAAAGCATCGTTTTTTTGAACACCGCAGGTTTCGGCCTTCCCCAAGGCAAGCCCCTTCCTTGGACTCTGAAGGTCTGCAGGTCCAAGATTTTTGGATCATTGCTGGTGCGAGGGTTTAATGGGTTTTGTCTGGGTGCTGCTAAGTACTGCGCAATTAAAGGTCTTAATAATAAAGTTAAGGCTGGTTTTCTTTCACCATACTCAAGCTGGAAAGATAGACTTGCAATATTTCGCTTCGTGCAGGATATCCCTATCCATCCATCACACCCGTCTCATGGGATTATTGAAGGCACCAGGTCGGGCCTTGTGAATTTGAGTGATACCCCAAAAATCTTTTGTTGGGGCAGACACGACTTTATCTTTAATGATGATTTTCTTGCTGAATGGAAGAAATATTTCCCCAAAGCAGATTACCATGTCTTTGAAGATGCCGGGCATTACCTTCTCGAAGATGCGCCAACTCCGATCATTGCGAAGATTCAAGAATTCTTTATGAAACAACCTGGGGGTTGAGCCATGCCAGGCTCACTTAATATCGCCAACCTTGTCCGTAAAATGGCCCATGATTACCCCGATACCATTGCTGTTATTGAGCAATATGGTTCGCACCATTCCTCCGGACCTAAAATTTCGGCCCAACTTTCCTTTTCTCAATTGCAGCAATCCATTGACGCCGCTGCCCTTGGCCTTCTCGATCAGGGGTTTGTTCCAGGAATGCGTGTTGCTGTCATGGTTAAACCAGGAATTGAATTCCTCCAAGTTGTTTTTTCACTTTTTACCATTGGCGCAACAGTTGTAGTTGTTGATCCCGGGCTTGGTTTGAAGGGAATCGGCTCATGCCTTAAAGAAGTTCAGCCAGATGCTTTTATCGGCATTCCACTTGCCCAGATGGCTAGGGTTTTATTCGGGTGGGGTAAAGGATCCATCCGTAAAACCATCACGGTTGGAGCAAATCTATTTGGAACCCGGTGGTCGGATGTTTTACGAAAAGGGGCGAATTTTAATACGCCCTTGGTTTGCAATGCCTTTGATCCCGCTGCTATTTTGTTTACAAGTGGCAGCACGGGAATTTCCAAGGGAGTGGTGTACGAACATGAGCAATTTCATGCCCAGGTTCAACTTCTTAAAAACCTTTATCAAATTGTGCCCGGTGAGGTAGACCTTCCTACTTTTCCTCTTTTTGGGCTTTTTTCTCCAGCGTTGGGTATGACAGCGGTAATTCCAGAGATGGATTTCACCAAGCCTGCTAAAGCTGATCCGTATAAGATTCTTGGTGCGATCAGACATTTTAAAGTCACCAATCTTTTTGCTTCTCCTGCTTTGCTTCGTAGATTGGCAAGCCTTCCAAAAGATATTAAATTCTCAACACTAAAGCGTATTCTTTCTGCGGGTGCCCCGGTTCCTGCCCGTGATATTGCCAATCTTGTCAGCCGATTAAACCCAGAAGTTCACCTGCATACCCCCTATGGTGCGACCGAATCTCTTCCTGTTGCAACCATTTCCAGTAAAGTCATTCTTTCAGAAACTCAACAATTCACATCTTCAGGAAAGGGGGTTTGTGTAGGCAATCCTGTTCAAGGAATTGATGTTCGTATTATTAAAATCGATGATTCAGCCTTTGAAAAATGGTCTGAATCATTAAGGCTAGGCCCGGGAGAAATAGGTGAAATTGTGGTGGGGGGGCCGGTCGTGACCAAGCATTATTTCAATCGCCCTGTTCAGACAAACCTTGCAAAAATTCCTGATGTTGATGGCAAAACCCTTCATCGGATGGGTGACCTTGGGTATTTTGATGCCTCGGGAAGGCTTTGGTTTTGTGGTAGGAAATCCCAGCGCGTTTCTGCTGCGAATCAACTTTTTCATACTGTTCCTATCGAGGGGATTTTTGATTCGGTTCCGGGAGTTTTTCGAAGTGCCCTTGTAGGAATTGGTGCGCCAGGCATTCAGATTCCCGTGCTTTGTGTTGAAAAAGAAAAAGGATTGCTCAGTGATCAAGAGCTACTACGCAACCTTGCCAGCAGGGCTTTGCTCTATCCTGAGACGAAAGACATTACCAAATTTTTGATTCATCCTTCATTCCCTGTGGACATAAGGCATAACTCCAAAATCAAGCGGGAAGAACTTGCAACCTGGGCTGCAGGGAGGCTTTCATGAAAGTACTTGTAACAGGGGGTGGTGGCTTTCTTGGCTCTGCAATTTGCTCGATGTTGGTTTTAAGAGGCGATACGGTTCATAGTATCTCCCGTAATCCCCACGCGGCTTTGAATGCAATTGGTGTTACCCAGTTTCAGGGTGATTTGGCAGATAAAAGTGCGATCCATCTGGCTGCCCAAGGTTGCGATGCAATCATTCATACTGCGGCTAAGGCCGGTATTTGGGGTGATTACAATAGTTATTATCAAACCAATGTTGAGGGCACCAAAAACATTATTGAGGTTTGTAAAACCCGTGGTATTTCAAGATTGGTTTACACCAGTTCGCCAAGTGTGGTTTTTAATAATGGAGATATGGAAGGTGCTGATGAATCGATGCCCTATCCAGAAAGTTATCTCACTGCATACCCGAAAACCAAAGCCCTTGCGGAGCAAATGGTTTTGAATGCGAATGATGATAAGCTTGCGACGGTGGCGTTAAGGCCGCATTTAATATGGGGTCCTGGCGATAATCATCTTGTTCCCAGAATTCTGGCCCGTGCCAAAGAGGGCAGACTTAGGAAAATTGGCAATCGCATTGTCATGGTTGATTCTGTCTTCATTGATAATGCTGCAAACGCCCATCTTTTGGCGCTGGATCGATTATCCTTTAGCTCTTCTTGTTCAGGCAAGGCTTACTTTATTTCCAATGGTGAACCTTGGAAGCTTTGGGATTTGGTCAATGAAATAATCCGTGCGGGCAATGGCAAGGCGGTGGATAAAAGTGTTCCTGTTTCGCTGGCTTACACCATGGGTTGGTTTTTTGAAATGACTTACCGTCTTTTTCGAATACAAAAAGAACCACCTATGACGAGGTTTCTTGCCAAGGAGCTATCCACCTCGCATTGGTTTGATATTTCGAATGCAAGAAAAGATCTCGGATACGAGCCCAAAGTTTCAATCAAAGAAGGATTAAGCCGTTTAAAGGCCGCCTTGGAAATGACGTGAACAGTATTTTTTGTAAAGCTGAGGTATTCCTTGATCAAGGAGGGTTACATTATTTGCCCGCTAGGGCGTTTTGGTAATCCACCAAGGCTGCTTCTATTCCAGTGCGAAGGTTTTCTGCAGCTTTATCATTGGATTTACGGTAATCATCCAAGCGTTCGCGAATGCCATCTCTTCGTTCCTGCAGGTTTTGCAAGCGTTTATAAAGTTCAGCCTTGGCTTCTCCCGTTGCGTTTTTTCCCTGCTCTTTGATCGCCAAATATTGCTTATCTAATGCGTTTAGTTTTGCCTGGCTTTCGTTCACATAATCCACTCGGACGGAACTAAGGGCTTCTGCGGTTGAGTTTGCAGCTTCATGAATATCTTTTTTAGCTTTTTCAAAATGCTCATCGGTTCTAGCTGAGTACATTCTAAATGGCGATGCATCACAACCAATTATGGTAAAAAGAACCCCGGCACTTAAAATTAAGAGGTTTGATCGATTCATAGAACTTGCCTGTCCCAAAGTATCAAGATATACAGTGAACTTATTTACGAATGGCAGGCATAAGCTTTATTCCAAATCGTTCAAGCCCATTTTTTTGGTTTGCCGGTTTTATGTTCCAAAAAAGCAAGAGTCTAAGTTCTAGGCGATTTTGTTTGTTTTAACTTCGGCTCATGGGGTTTTCTTAAAGTATTTTGGCGTATGGGTTTGTGCTTATTGTTAAAAATATTGAAGGTTGGTGTTGTATTTGTGTACATTGTTGTCTTGTTTTGCCAATAATGTAGATGTGGGTTAGTAAAAGGCTTAGTGGATTCTTGTAATGAATATTGATAGATACACTGAAAAAGCGCAGGAAGCCTTGCAGCAAGCTTCTAAGATTGCGCAATTGAAGGGGCAACCGCAGGTCGATTTGGAGCATTTGCTTTCAAGCTTTATGGCCCAGGATCCCGGCCTGGCTTTATCTATTTTGCGTAAAGCAAACATTAATACCGATGCATTGCGTAAACGCTGTGATCAGGAAATCGATCGTCTTCCAAAGGTTTCTGGTTCCAATCAAGATGGCAATGTTTACCTTGCGGGCAGGTTGAATACGGCTCTTAAACAAGCGGAGGAAGAGGCTAAAAAGTTCAAGGATGATTTTATTTCGATCGAGCATATTCTTCTGGCGTTTTTGGAAGATAAAGCTTCGATAGGAAAATTGTTCAAGGAGTTTGGAATTACCCGTGATGTATTGATGAACGCACTACAAGAAGTAAGAGGAAACCAACGCGTGACCAATCAAAACCCCGAAGCCACTTACCAATCCTTGGAAAAGTATGGCCGTGATCTCACTAAAATGGCTGCTTCCAACAAACTCGACCCTGTAATAGGCCGTGATGAAGAAATTCGCAGGGTGATACAGGTTCTTTCCCGCAGGACTAAAAACAACCCTGTTCTTATTGGGGAGCCAGGTGTTGGAAAAACCGCCATCGTTGAAGGGCTTGCCCAGCGCATCGTGCGGGGTGATGTGCCTGAAGGTTTGAAAAACAAAATGATAGTTTCCCTCGATATGGGGGCATTGATTGCAGGGGCGAAATTCCGCGGTGAATTTGAAGAGCGACTCAAAGCTGTCCTGAAGGAAGTTCAGCAATCTGCAGGTGAAATCGTTCTATTTATCGATGAACTTCATACGGTTGTTGGTGCAGGAAAAGCCGAGGGTGCCATGGATGCCGGCAACCTTTTGAAGCCCATGCTGGCCCGGGGCGAGCTTCATTGCATAGGCGCAACAACCCTCAATGAGTACAAGCAAAACATTGAAAAAGATGCCGCGCTCGAGCGTAGGTTTCAGCCCGTGATTGTTGACCAGCCATCGGTAGAGGATACCATCAGTATTTTGCGGGGCTTAAGGGAACGCTATGAATTGCATCATGGTGTGAGAATTAAAGATGCCTCCCTGGTTGCGGCCGCTGTGCTTTCCAACCGATATATTGCAGATCGGTTCCTGCCTGACAAAGCTATCGATCTCATCGATGAAGCTGCTGCCAAGTTGCGCACAGAAATTGATAGCATGCCCTCTGAATTGGATGAAATCATGAGGCGTATCATGCAGTTAGAGATTGAGAGAGAGGCACTTAAGAAAGAAAAAGATGCTGCCTCAAAAGAGCGGCTTTTAAAACTGGAAAAAGAACTTTCGGATTTGAAAGGGCAGTCGGGGGCCCTCAAAAGCCAATGGGATATTGAGAAAGAAGCGGTTCTAAAGCTCCGTTCCCTTAGGCAACAAATAGACCAGACCAAACTCGATGCTGAACAGGCCGAGCGTAGTTATGATCTTAGTAAAGCTGCTGAACTCAAGTATGGCAAATTAAACGAATTAGAACGAAAGCTTAAGGTTGAAGAAGAGGCTTTTTCTTCCAAGCAGGGAGAAAGCAAGCTGATCAAGGAAGAGGTTGATGAAGAAGATATTGCTGATGTTGTAAGTAGGTGGACTGGGGTTCCGGTCTCGAAGTTGCTTGAGGGTGAATTGCAGAAACTGTTGCATCTTCAGGAAGAATTGCATCAACGTGTTGTCGGGCAGGATGAAGCTGTTGCTGCGGTGTCTGAGGCTGTCTTAAGGGCTCGAAGCGGCCTGAAAGACCCGAACAGGCCTGTTGGAAGTTTTATTTTTCTTGGGCCAACTGGCGTAGGCAAGACTGAACTTGCCAGAGCGCTTGCTGAATTTTTGTTCGATGATGAGCGTGCAATGATTCGCATAGATATGTCTGAATATCAGGAAAAACATACGGTTGCCAGGCTTCTGGGGGCGCCTCCTGGTTACATAGGGTATGAAGAGGGTGGGCAATTGACTGAATCGGTTAGGCGAAAACCTTATTGTGTGATACTTTTCGATGAAATCGAAAAAGCCCATCCAGATGTATTCAACATCCTATTACAGGTTTTGGATGATGGCAGATTAACCGATGGTCAAGGTCGTACGGTTAATTTCAAAAATACCATTGTGATCATGACATCAAATATAGGCAGTCATAAGATCCTTCAGTTCAAGGGGTCTTTTGTTGGGGAAATTTATGACCACATGAAAGAAGCGGTGCTTGATGAGTTGCGCAAGAATTTCAGGCCCGAGTTCCTTAACCGGGTTGATGATATGATTGTTTTTCATGCCCTTAGTGAAAAGCATCTTGAAAAAATTGTTGAAATACTTCTGGGGCGCCTACGTTCCAGATTGGATGAAAAACATATCCTGCTTGAGCTTACCGAGGCTGCACGGTTGCATTTGGTTGCAGTAGGTTATGACCCCGCTTATGGAGCGCGCCCTTTGAAGCGTACCATTCAAAAAGAAATCGAAAATCCTCTTTCACGATTGATGCTTGAAGGGAAAGCAAAAGATCATTGCAAGGTTATTGTTGATTTTGACAAGGCCAAAGGTGCGTTGAAGTTTGATACAATCAAGCAAATGTGATTGGAATATTCCCCTCTGATTTTATCTAATATGATAGAATCAACATGGAGGAAATATGCTTGCGTTTCGCACCGATACCAGATTTGACCGAAGGATGTTTCTGGCTTTGGGAATGCCTTTGCTTTCGGGTATGTCCAATACCTGCACTGGGGATGGGTCGAAAATTCGCAAGGCAAAGTCGGTGCTTGTTGTTTTTTGTGGTGGCGGGCAGAGCCAGTTGGAAATGTGGGACCCGAAGCCCAATGCACCTGTTGAAATCCGAGGGGCTTTTAGCACTATTGCAACGAAAGTTCCTGGCTTGCGCTTTGGCGAACACCTTCCCAATGTTGCAAATGTTGCAAATAAATTCACTGTTCTTAAAAGCGTTAGCCATGATGATTTGGATCATGGGTCTGCCTGTTATCTAAGTTTGACGGGGCATTTCCATCCACAGAAATCCGCGAATCCACCACCCAGGCCTGATGACCTTCCCACGGTGGGCTCGATTTTTCGAAGAATCAGGCCCAGCGGGCCATTTGGATTTTCTAGTGCCCATGTCAACGGACCCTTGCTCGTACCTGAGTTAAATTCACCGGGACAAAATAGTGGTTATTTGGGGCGGGCCTATGATCCACTTGCGGTGGATGGAAGTGATCCCGAAAAATCGTTGCCTTCACTTAACCCGCGGGAAGAGTTGCCCACGGTGAGAATTCAACAAAGACAAACGCTTAAAACTGCCTTGGAAAAAGAACAGCGGAATTGGGAGTCGGTGCCTGGGTTGCTAGATCATGATTTGCGTTACAAGCAGGCTTATCAAATTTTGAGTGATCCCAAGGCTCGAAATGCGTTTGATCTTTCCCAAGAGAAGGATTCTGTCCGAGATCGCTATGGTCGAAATCGTTCTGGGCAGGCTTGTTTGCTCGCCCGCAGATTGATTGAAAGAGAAATGCCATGGGTTACGGTGTTTTGGAACCCGAATATCCGGGGGCAGGATTCTCTACCTAATGAAACTGATCAATATGGCTGGGATACCCACAACGATATTTTTGAATCGATGAAGGATCATTTGCTGCCTCGTTTTGATCAAAGTTTTTCGGCTCTTTTGGAAGACATGGATTCACGAGGGTTGCTTGATTCGACTTTGGTGGTTTGCATGGGTGAGTTTGGCAGGGCGCCTTTGGTTGCACTGGAACCTAGATTCGCAGGGGCAACACCTGGTCGAAAACACTGGGCTGCAACGTACTCTGTTGTTTTTGCAGGCGCTGGGGTTACCCGGGGCGGCGTAGTTGGGGCCACTGATCGCGCGGCAGCTTATCCCATTCAGGATCGGACTACCCCCCAAGATATTATTACCACCCTTTTCGATGCGCTTGGCGTTCCCCCTACCGAGCATTATCATGATCTATTGAACCGCCCAGTGGCTGTATCTACAGGGAAAACCATTAAAAAGTTGTTTGTTTAACCAATGGTAAAAAGTTTATGAACAACGATGATTTTGTAAACAATTCCAGATCCAGATCTTTAGTGCTCTGGTTTTTTGTCGTTATTATTTCAGTCCTTGCCCTTTCGCTGCCTTTTGTCCTTATTCTGGCGTTTATCTTTGGCAGGGGCATTCTTTTTAAAATTAATGAAGATGCGGATAATGTTAAGTACGGTTCTGCCAGGCCGATTGTTGCCCGGGGTAATCTTGCTGAGGATGAAAAATCCACCATCGAGCTTTACAACCAATCCAGACAGGGCGTTGTTAACATCACAACCCTGGCTAATCGTAAGACGGGCATCAATTTGAACATTCAACAAATGCCCGAAGGCACTGGTTCAGGGTTTGTATGGGATGATGCTGGGCACATTGTCACAAATTTTCATGTGATTCAAAACGCTGATGCAGCGCAGATCACCTTTGCAGATCAATCTGTTTTTCAAGCCAGGCTCGTAGGGTATTTCGCTGATAAGGATCTTGCAGTATTAAAAGTCGATGCCCCCAAGGTCAAACTCAAACCCCTGCCTTTGGGCCGTTCCGATGACCTTCAGGTCGGGCAGAAAGTGTATGCAATTGGAAATCCCTTTGGTCTTGATCAAACCTTGACCACGGGGATTATTAGTGCATTGGGCCGGGAGATTGATTCAGTAACCAAAAGGCCGATCAAGAATGTGATTCAATCGGATGCTGCGATTAACCCGGGTAATTCCGGTGGGCCGCTTCTCGATAGTGCGGGTCTGCTTATCGGCGTGAACACTGCAATTTTCAGCACCTCTGGTGTGTCTGCAGGTATTGGTTTTGCAATTCCGGTGGATGAAGTAAATCGGGTTGTCCCCGAACTTATCAAGCATGGAAAAATAACCAAGCCAGGTTTGGGAGTAACTCTAGCGCCTGATAATATGTCCAGACAATGGGTGCCTGAGGGGGTTGTGGTTTTGGATGTTCTGCCTGAAGGCGCTGCTGGGAAGGCTGGTATTCGTGGTTCCTACAGGCAAAAAACGGGTAAGATCCTCCTGGGCGATGTCATTAAATCTGTCGATGGAAAAACTATCAAGGTGCTGAAGGATCTTTATTTGGTGTTGGATGAGAAAAAGGTAGGCGAAGTAGTGAAAGTTGTGATCATCCGGGAAGAGGTTGAAATGGAGTTTGAAATCACTCTCATGCCACTTCAATCTTTAAAACCATAATTCTATTTCTTTGTTCCCATTTCTACGCAACAATACCAAAGCTTTTATCAAGTAAAATGGTCGAGGAGGCTGGTATGAATAGTGTCGTCAAGGCCGTGTTGGTGTTTGTGGTTTTTGCTGCCGCGGGTTGTGGGGGTGGTAATACCAATACCTCTGATAAAAAAGAAAAAGGCAAAGAAAAGGTTGCAGTCAAGGCGAAGGGCATCATAGGGGTTTCCGTTCTTACCCTTACGAATCCATTTTTCAAGATGATAGGCGATACGATTAAAGAGCAGGCAGAAAAAGCGGGATATGCTGTTGAGGTGGTAAGCGGGGAGTTTGATGTTGCAAAACAGCAAAGTCAGGTAAAAGATTTTTTAGTTAAAAAAGTTGTTGCGATTGTGTTATGCCCCTGTGATTCGCGCTCGATCGGTGCAGTGATCCAAGAGGCGAATAAAGCGGGTGTGCCTGTATTTACTGCAGATATCGCATGCCTAGCCCCTGATGCAAAGGTGGTTACGCATATTGCAACCGATAATTACGAGGGTGGCAAGCAAGCTGGAATCGCTACTATCGAGGCGATGGGAGAAGCTGGTGGCAAGGTTGCTGTGCTTGATTTCAGGCAGGCTGAATCATGCATCCTGCGGGTCAAGGGTTTTAAAGAAATCATCGATGCGCATAACAAGAAAAATCCCAAAGCGCAAATCATGATTGTTGCAGAACTTCCAGGGGATGGGAAGAAAGATAAAAGCCAGAGTGCGACCGAGGATGTATTACAAACCCATCCAGATCTTGCTGCAATTTTCGCAATCAATGATCCTTCAGCATTGGGGGCCCGGGCCGCACTTGAGCGTGCCAACAAGGCTGATGCTGTTAAAATAATCGGGTTTGATGGGCAACCTGATGGCAAGCAAGCGATCAAGGAAGGGAAGATTTTCGCAGACCCTGTGCAATTCCCTGATAGAATCGGACAGCAAACTGTTGCTGCAATGATTGATTATTTTGATGGCAAGACACCACCTAAAGAAATTTTGATTCCTACGGGCTTGTATAAAAAAGCTGATGCTATGAAAGACCCTGAACTTAAATAAGGATGAAGCAAATGACTAAGGTTTTGAATTTTAAGCAAGAACTTACCGCATGTTTTGGTCAACCTGTTAGTGAAAATCCAACTCAAGCCATGATCGAAGCCGC
>RFZJ01000048.1 GCA_009920765.1 Planctomycetota bacterium
GCGGAAAGGGCATTGGTGATGGTTTCCTGAGTTGTGAAAGTCTTTGAAGCAACAATAAAAAGAGTCGTCTCGGGGCAAAGGTTTTTAAGGGTTTCCGCAATATGGGTGCCATCAATATTGGAAACAAAATGAACATGAAGATCGCGCTTTGAATAAGGCTTGAGAGCTTCGGTAACCATAACAGGCCCCAGGTCGGAACCACCAATGCCAATATTCACGACATCGGTAATGGTTTTACCGGTATAACCTTTCCACGCACCAGAGCGAACAGCATTGCTGAACTCTTTCATATGAGCAAGCACTGCATTAACTTCGGGCATGACATCTTTGCCATCAACCATAATTGGCCTGTTGGAACGATTACGTAAAGCGACATGTAAAACAGCGCGATTTTCGGTAGTATTGATTTTTTCGCCATTGAACATTTGCTTGGCCACGCCATGCACATTGGCTTCCTTGGCAAGATCAAAGAGTAACGCCATAGTTTTTTCGGTGATACGATTCTTGGAGTAATCCAAAAGGATGGATTGAAATTGGAGGTGAAACTTATCGAAGCGTGCGGGATCAGCAGCAAAGAGATCCCTCATTTGCACATTTTCCATTTCCTTCTTATGGCTTTCAAGGGCTTTCCAAGATGCCAGTTTAGTGGGGTTACCCATTGCGTAATTCCTTATCGAGAACATGTTTGAATCAAAAATCAAAAGGTATTATAAGCATCTTGGTGAGATATCATTAACTAGAAAAGAAAAAATCACCAAAATTTCGCAAAGGCACGGGACGGATCTAAAACAAGGCCTTATCCAAGCTTGGAGGAAAAATGGGTGGTTTAGCAAAGAATAGTGCATTTTAATTCGATCATTTTCAAAGAATTTAGCCAAAATAAAAATTGTTTTCATTATTCGAGTTACAGAAAAGCTGGGCCTATGGTCGATGATAAGATGTGAGAATTTTTAGTTTAAAAGCGGGAAAGAACATGTACGGATTTTTAACATTTCTCATTTTGATATCAAACCAAACCAGCCCTTCATCCGGTGCTGGCAGCCAAACCGTTCCTTTCACTGCAAGAATCATATTGCCCAACGCAGAGGTTCGCTCCGGCCCGGGAAGCGATTCAAAGCTATACGGAACCAATAATCTTAAGGCAGGCGATATTATCACCGTGGTACAAGAGCGAGCCGATGGTTGGCTGGCAATCCGCCCGCCAGATGGTTCTTTTTCTTGGGTCCAAAGCAAGTACCTCCAGCGAATTGTTGCGACACAGCCTAATTATCTGGTGCAAACAAACGATGGCAACAAGGTTCCCGTGTACATAGGCAGTGCGATGTTAAACACCAAGCCTACTCTTGAAAGCGCAAGATTGGCGAGAGGAACGCAGGTAAAATCGCTGGGCGCAGAACAATCAGATGGCAAAGAAAACTGGATACCCATCGTACCGCCAGAAAATGAGTTGCGCTATATTCGGTGCGAGGCGATAGGAAAACAAGCGGTGCAAGCCAACCCCGCCCCCGCAGCAGTGCCTGCAATGACTACCAATCCCGGGAATCAAAATACAATCGTAAATGCCAATTCTGCAGTACCGAATTGCGATCCAAACCAACGCTGGAATCAGGCAATTAGCGCAGAATCAGCAGGGCAATCAACTGAAGCAATACGGTTATACACTCAAATTGGCCAGGATTTCGCCTGCAGCCAGCCTATGTTTTCGAGCCAGTCTTACGGCAGAGCAGCTTGGTTGCGCGATTGTGCATCGAAGGGAAAAACAAACACAATACAAGCATGTGCGCCTGGTCAACCCAAGCTAACCAACAAAGCATTGGTTCAAGCAGTATCGAACTCGCAGAACAATGCACCTACTGCGCCCATCGCCACCATGGTGCCCCAAGGTAACGGACCAAGCCCAACACCAATCAAATCAATTAATTCTGGTACGGGTTCAGGGGTTGGCCCTGGTTTTCTTCGTAAAGCAGGCAGGCCACAAGGATACGAGCCATCATACTACATTGAATCGCAGCAAGGCAGGCCGTTGATATATTTGGTTCCTGCACCGGGTCAGAATTTGGATGCGTTTTTAAATCAACGAGTGGAAGTTTCAGGGCCAACAACTTATCGAAGCGATATGCGTGCCTATGTAATGACTGCTTATCAAATCCAGCCTAAGTAGGATCAGCTAGCTTTCTTAAAATCTTTAGCAATTAAAGCAGAATCTGCATTGTTTCTCAAAGCTTTTTCATATGCGGAATAAGTATTCAGGGCACATTGATGCCAGGAAAAATGGGAAGCTTTTTCAACAGCGCCTTTTCGTAAGTTCCTATGCCACTCATCATCCCAAGCTAATTGCAAAAGCGCATCCCGCCAGGCGTCTTTATCTTCGGGATGGAAATAAGAAGCGGTTGACCCACAAACTTCTTGATGAGCACCAATTTTGGAAGCAAGAACTGCCCCCCCACAAGCCATCATTTCGACAGGCGGGAAGCCGAAGCCTTCGTAATGAGAAGGGGCGAGCAACGCACGGGCACAATTGTAAACTGCAGAAATCTTTTCTTCTGGAATGTATCCAGGAAGGATTACATTACGATGCTTTGCGGTTTCGTGATAAAACGCTGCTTCTTTTTCTGCATTCCAACCCCACCCACCGACCAGTAACAAAGGATATTGTTCGCGAACCCGAAGTGGAAGATCACAATAAACCTGCATCAGGAAAAGAAGATTCTTTCTAGGCTCGATAGTACCAAGATGCAGGAAATACTTTTGGGGGAGGTTTAACTCTTTAAGAATAGCTCTGGCTTCAGGAATGGGCAAAGGCGAAAGCCCTGAACGAATTCCATTATGGGTTGTGGTTATTTTTTCGCTGGGAACACCCAATTCCGCGATCAGTTCTTGTTTCACAAACTCTGAAACCGTGAGAAAATGGACGCAATTGGAAATTGCTTTTTCAAATCGTTTTTCAAATTCATGCACCCGATCTTTAGGGTGCCATTGCGGATAACGAATAACTGAAAGATCATGTATGGTAGAAAGAGTTGGGGCATCCACAGCGAAGGGCAGGAAATTGGGTTCGTGATATAAATCACAACCAATCCTACGCGCCCGATCGGCAAACAAATAATCCAACCCATTCCTTGCCAAACCTTTAATCTGATTTTTGATGATCGAAGTGGCAGAATAGCTCTGCCCTTGCAAGTTGCCTGTGACAACGGGTTTTGCTGGCTTTAATTTAGCCATTGTACCTTTGACTAGCGGTTCCCAAGAAGGGTGAGGGAACAAATCTATTTCCAGGGAGTGGTGCAGTACTTGTAAGGCAGTGCAAAGTTCAGCAGTGTAATGGCCTACACCGCTGCGCTGTTTCAAGGCAGGAAGATAATTAACTAGGATTCTCATTCAATCAACACTCTAAGCCAATTAATTCACTATCGCTTTTTACCGTTCTTTAGTAGTTTTAGGCAAGTTCAAAATACTGTTCCTTTCATCATGAAAAGATCATATAATCTAGTAATGGCGTATATGGACTTAAACAGGGGCACAAATACGCTTATAGTTCCCACCCATCTGGCAGGAAAAAACATGAGCTATCAAATTAAGGTTAGCAATAGAGTGAAAAAAGGTTTTACCCTGATCGAACTATTGGTGGTGATAGCAATCATCGCAATCTTAATTGGGCTATTATTACCGGCAGTGCAAAAAGTCAGGGAAGCTGCAAGCAGGATGAGTTGTAGTAACAACTTAAAACAATTGGGCCTTGCAATGCATAACTACAATTCAACTTATTCTTGTTTTACCAACAGCAGAAGAGATGCAGATTACACGTGGATATGTCAACTTTTGGATTATTTAGAACAAGGTGCATTCCGTAATTCGTGGGACTTCACCAAAAACTACTACAGTCAATCCCAACAAGTTCGCACCCAAACCATCAAGGCTTTATTCTGCCCTGCACGAAGAGCACCCATGACCCAGGATGCCAATAATGGGGACCAGCAAGATGGTCAGCCCGCAACAAGCACCCGTTATCCAGGGGCATTGGCAGATTATGCTGCAAACGCTGGAACCACCGGAGGGGATTACGCTTACACGACCAATACTGATGGAACCCCTAATACACCAACCAATGGGGTCTTTCCTTTATCAAATCCTTGGGGACTAGGTGAAACTGTTTATAGAACAGGATTTCGAATCGCAGAAATACCAGACGGCCTCAGCAACACTTTTCTTTTCGGTGAAAAGCATGTGCCTATTAATATGTTTGGCGATTTAAACTCACGAGATGGGGCAGCGTATAATGGCGACAAAGGCTCGAGCTTTGTTGGCGCTTCTGCAACTAATTTGCCTTCAAAGGGCCCTACCGACACCCGGACAGGGTGCTTTGGAAGCAGCCATTCAGGCGTTGTACAATTTGTTTTTTGTGATGGTTCGGTTAAAGCCATCACTAATTCCATCCAAGGCACTGTCTACGCTAATCTTGCCAATCGCATGGATGGTAATGTAGTGGATGCCAGCCAATACTAATCTTTCCACACAGGCAATTGAATTTGGAAAGTAGTGCCCACATCGACAACGCTTTGAACCGTGATGGCTCCGTTATGTTTTTCTACCACGCCTTTGCAGATGGCAAGGCCCAAACCACTACCACCTGAAATACGAGATCTGGCTTTATCGACACGATAAAATCTTTCAAAAACAAACGGTAAATGCTCTTCAGTAATTCCAACCCCGTTGTCCTTGATTTTTAACGAAGCTTTATTATTCTCACAGTCAAGGGTGATAACGACTTCGCCACCTGGTTTATTATAAATAATTGCATTGGTAATTAAGTTATCAATCATGCGCAAAAGACTTTCAGCATTACCTAATATTTGAACAGCATGTAATTCAGAAACCAAGCTAATTTGTTTTTCTGAAGCCATTGGCCCTAATAAGCTTATAGATTCTGATACAAGATCATTTAAATTGATTTGCTGCAAATGAAAGTCTGCGCTCGAAGAATCAAGCCTTGCAAGTGCAAGTAAACCATCAACCAAATTAGTCATTCGTTCTGAAGCCTTGAGAGAAACTTCGATGGCTTCTTGATATTCCTGAGAAGATCTTGGTTGAGAAAGTGAAAGTTCAGAAACAGAGCGAATGACCGTAAGTGGGGTCCGAAGTTCATGGGAAGCATCTGCGGTGAACTGTCGCTGTCTGGAAAAAGAAGCATCCAGACGGGAAAACAAACGATTTAAGACATCCGCCAACCCTGCCAATTCTGAATCGATCTGATTTGGATCGAGACGTTTGCTTAGATCTTTTTCGGATAAGAGTTCAGCAGTAGCAGACATTTGAGTAATAGGGCGCACCATTCTTGAAGCGATTGCAAAAGAGGCTCCAACACCAAAGACAAGAAAAACAAAGCCTATTCCAACGAATTGAAATGCGATATTCCGCAGGCGGATAAATTCTTGATTGAGTGGCTTTCCGACAATTATTTTTGCCCCACCTGGGCCGATCATCCGGACTTCCCTCAAGTTGTTTTTCAGCGTGATCAAAGATGGGCGGGGATAAAAGCTTCTGCCTAGACTATCTTCCTCCGAATAGCCAGGCGGCAAGAAGTCCTTCTTTAGCAACTTATCATTGGAAGTCGTTACGATGAAATAAGGTTGATCCCTAAGACCATTCATCCCAGGGATGTTTAATTCTTTAGGCAATCTTAATTCTTCAAGAAACTGCTCTTTTGAACGGCGTGGCCTTGGGGGCGGGGGTGAACTCCCATCTGGCTTAACTATTGGCGGCGATATGGAAAGCATATCGAAACCCTGCTGGATAGCGGGCGGGGGAAAAGAACGAAGCATGACATCCAGATAAAGTGCGGCTGCTTCAAGCCCACGATCAACCTCCGCAAAGGTTGAACGCCATACCTGATAATAAAAAACAGAACCGCTGAAAGTGATGACTGTCGCCAGCAGGGCGGAATAAAAGAACTGCAGTTTCCAGCGCAAGGATTTAAACACTGATGATATATCCCAAACCACGCCTGGTCTCGATGATATCTTCCTCGATTTTTTTCCGGATATTCGAAATATGAACATCCACCAGATTACTCATGGAATCCTCGTTTGCATCATAAACATGTTCGTAGATTTCAGTACGAGTGACGACTCTGTTTTTTTTAAGTACAAGCATCTCAAGAATCGAGAACTCCTTGGCAGTTAAGTCAACACTACGACTGCCAACATTAACCAGTCTTGAACCAAAATTTATGGTAACACCCCTAATGGTGGTTATATTTTCACTCGTACCCAATGAACGCCTGATCAAAGCCTGCAGTCTTGCAAAAAGCTCAGGCATTGCGAATGGTTTGGTAAGGTAATCATCTGCCCCAAGGTTGAGGCCATTGACTCTGTTTGCAACCGTATCACGTGCACTAAGAATCAGGATCGGGGTTGAATATAATTTCCTGAACGACCCGAGGAATTGAGCCCCATCCATGACAGGCATCATCATATCCAAAACAATTGCATCATATCTACTGATTGCAGCATAAGAAAGGCCCTCGCTGCCATTCGTTGCTTCATCCACTGCATAGCCTTTTTCGCGCAAGGCCTTTGCAATTGTTCGCAGCAAATCCGGTTCATCTTCAACCACAAGAATTCTCATTATGGTTTTACCAACAATTTATTTGCTGCTATTTTTTGCACGGGCGCGCTCTCGGGCACTTAGCTCTTGCTTATCAGTCACCGGCAATTTTGTTTCCCAAAAAACCCCCTTCTGGTGCCCCTGTTGCACATGATTCCAAAAACTAAGTGTAGGCCATTTGCCTTTGCTCAACCCTTGATTAAATGTTTCCTTTAGCTGCATGGAAGAAACCTCTGCTGTCTGAAACAGCACTTCGCCTTTTAATCCGAAGTTATCGGGCTGAACCACTAGAATCTGGGATTCTTTTTCAGCCCCATTCACCAACTCTAATTCTTTTTGATCCCTGACTTTCACATAAATAAACTTCCCGATAAACTCCTGCGACCAAGCAATGGCGGATATTTTTTTTTCGAGGTCCAAGACATCTCCATTTGTTGTGGGATTAACAATTACCAAGGGTTGCTTATCGCACCCTGCAACATTCAAAGCCAAACGTAAATCAGCAACATAGGGAACTGAGGAAATTTTTTGGATCTCAGAAACCACACCGGGATATTTCATTGAAATCTTGGTCATGCCCTCAGCCATGGTTTTTGAATTCGAATAAACCTGGCCGGTGCCACGGGCTGCGCGGGAAAGTCGCTCCTTGGCATCGGGGGAAAGAATACAAAAAACGGTATTTTCCACGTCTCCAGACCTGCCCACATTGAAGGTTTTTAAAAACGCAGCTTCTTCCTTGTTTTCGTAACTAAGAAGCCGAATGCAGATAAATTTTCTGGAAGCAGCAATTACATCGGGATCAGACAAGAAACTCGTATCCATCCCGGCTTTGCCCGGTCACCAGGTTCCAGAAACACCAGCACAATGGGGTGCAGCAGAAAGAAGCAAAATGGGAAGGCCGGTTCGTTGAGCCTCTTTCAAGCCCCCGTCAAGAGAAGCAAACCATTGGATTTGGGAAAGGTTTTGCTGCTTAGTCTCCATGTCAGGCCTTGGCTGCGTGCTCTTTTTCTCAGGAGCATTACCATCCTTCCCTTTATCGCTGGCACCTTTGCCATCTTTGCCCTTCCCCTCTTTTCCGTCTTTGTCCTTGCCTTTGCTTTTGCCTTCCTTGCCATCCATTTTTCCAAGGCCTTTAGAGGCTTCAACTTTTTTAACCTGCCCGGCAGAAAGAATCTTGGTAAGTTTTGCTTTGACATCTTTTTCAAGATCGGCGATTTGTTTCAATTGATCTTCTGAGAGTTCAAGTGTATCTGCGATATGTGGTGGTAAAACCTTGCCAAGTTCGAAGCCCATGGGGGGCCCTTTTTTATCGCCCGCTGGACCTTTTTTCGCATCTTTGCCACCATCTTTCTCTGGCCCGCCCTTGCCATCCTGTGGCTGCGACCAGACACTTAAGCACATGAGACATAGCAATCCAAAGGTTGCGATTCCAGCAAGATATTTCTGCATGATAAGTCTCCAAACTTTTGGTAATAGCCCGAATCTAGACCTTAATATAATCAAAGTAAGGTTAAGAGAGCATTAAGAAGGGTTGATTTCTAGAATATTTAAAGAAAAAAAGAAGTGCCCCTGACTGGATTCGAACCAGTGACCGACGGATTAGAAATCCGTTGCTCTATCCAGCTGAGCTACAAGGGCATACAAAAAATTATTATATTCAATAAAGGGCAGTTGCCCAAGGTGTTCCTCTACATCATTTTAGGATTATCTTTACCATCCCAATGCCAGGTGAGTGATTTAATAGGCTGGGTAGTCAAAAAGGCGGCAGCACCCATGAAGTCCTTGCTCGGCTCAAGGTGTAAGATTGTCCAGCGGCGTGCCTCGTCAGGGCAGCCATCGACCAACCTGATTCTGGGGGTTTCATTGCGCCCCAATGAAACTTCCACACGATCTAGACCAAATCCCAGACCATGACCATTGGCCTTTAAAAAAGCTTCTTTTCGAGTCCAAGCCTGAAAAAAAACAGATTGCATCTCGTGGCCGGGTTGCTGTGAAAGTGTTTGCGATTCCCAGGGTGAAAAGAAGCGTTCCGCAAGAAATAAGCTGTTTTCAATGAACCTGACTTTTTCAACATCCACCCCTATTTCAACCGAGCCCGAAAGGCCGATCAGCCCCAAACCATGCGAATGGGAAAGATTAAAATACAATCCTTTATGATTAGCCAGAATCGGTTTCCCCATACCGGTACTTGCAAAACTAATTGCCTGGGGCTCACAGCCCAAATATCCAGCCAGAAAAATCCGAAGCACCGCCCTGCCAACAATAGCCTGCTCGCGCACTTCCAAGGAACGCATACGCATGGCGCGATTTATTTCTTCAGGATGCAATAACTTTGATAATAACTCGACTTCTTTGGAAGGTCTAGAAGTATGAAAAGACCAAATATGAACACAACCCGGTTCAAGGGGTGTCAAACCATTGCTTATAGGCCAAGTAGGCTTAACGGGATTAGCCAAAGTGAGCCCCTTTAAATCATTCAGACTTTGCCCGAACAACCCTGCGGGCGCCAACTCGAACGATTAGTTCACCCTCAATAGTGATGATCTGATTTGGATCATTAATTTTAATTTTATCAGGACCAATAGTCACCCCACCGCCCTGAATCAATCTTCGTGCATCATTATTACTTTTGGCAAAATCAAGAAATACAAGCAACTTGGTTGCGGTACAACCTGCAAGCTGTGAAGCAGTCAAAACAACCTGGGGAATATCGGTGGGATCTTGACGCTGGGAAAAGCGTTTTGTCCATTCCACGGCAGCTTCGTTGGCAAGCAAATCACCATGATAAAAACCAACGATATTCTTTCCCAAAGTTTTCTTGGCTTCAAGCGGATGGGTTTTGGATGGATCAAGAATATCTCCAACCTGAGAAGAAGAGAGACTGGTAAGCAGTTGAAACCATTCCTTCATGAGTTCATCAGGGATGCTCATAATCTTGGCAAATTGGTCGTAGGAAGAATCACCAACACCTATGTAATTTCCGAGGCTTTTGCCCATGCGTTTGGTGCCATCCAAACCGCGAAGGATAGGAAGAGTAATGCAAACCTGGGGTTCCTGCCCCGCATTTTTTTGAAGATCACGAGCAGCCATCAAACTGAAAAGTTGCTCGCTACCACCCAACTCAACATCCGCCCGAACCTCAACGCTATCATGCCCCTGCATAAGCGGATAAAGGCATTCGTGCAGATAAATAGGGGTACCTGCTTTATAACGTTTGGTAAAATCGTCGCGTTCAAGCATCCGCTGGAGGGTGGTTGTGCCAGCAAGAGAAAGAACATCAAGGAACCGATATTTTGAAAACCATTCACCATTATAACGAACTTCAGTTTTGGAAAGATCAATGACCTTTCCCACTTGGACAAGATAATCGAGGGCGTTTTTAGCAACCTGCTCTTCAGTAAGCCGTTGTCTTGCCTGATCCCTGCCACTGGGGTCGCCAACCAAGGCCGTGTAGTTGCCTATGATAAGAACAGCTTGGTGCCCCAGATCTTGGAAAAGTTTTAATTTTCTAAGGGGAACAGTATGGCCAAGATGAACATCAATTCCAGTAGGGTCAATGCCATACTTGACACGAAGAGGCTTGTTAAGGGATATAGACCGATCAAGCTTGCGAAGGAACTCATCAGCGGGGACGATTTGATCGGTGCCATTTTTGATTAATTCAAGTTGTTGTGCAGAGGATTTCAAAAAGGCCTCTTAGTTAAAAAGACAGAGTTCAGGAAAGAAACTCGAATGCATTTTCATGATGGGCTAAATCAGGGTTGGGAGAGTTATTTTTCCAGGCGATTGCAATGACATCGAACCTGAAAGAACTACCCTGAAGCTTATGAGATCTAATAAAAGCCGCTGCTGCCCTTGAAAGCTTGATTTGCTTATCCCGACCAATCGATTCTGCAGCAATCACAGTGTGATCACAAGATCTGGATCGGACTTCAACAAAAACAACGGTGTTTTTAAACCTAGCTACAATATCAAGTTCACCAAGCTTACATCTCCAGTTTCTTGCCAGGATAATGTATCCCTTCGAGGCAAGAACCTTGGCAGCAAATCCCTCGGATTTATTACCGAGCCATTTTCGCCAAGGTAGAATCCACTCTAGAAATCGCATGGGCATGCGAATCACCAAGAATGAAAATTATTTTTCTTTTGGAGCATGTGGCTTACGTTCTTTAAGGCGGATTGACTTACCAACCCTATCACGCATGTAATAAAGTTTTGCCCTACGAACCTTGCCGGTCTTCTTAACTTCAACCTTGGCAACACGGGGGGAAACCACGGGGAAAGTTCGTTCAACACCTTCGCCCTGAACAATACGGCGAACGGTGAACATTTCACCCATCCCAGTACCCCGTTGGCTGATGACAAGGCCACCGAAAATCTGAATGCGTTCTTTTTGGCCTTCCAAGATTCGGAAGTGCACATCAACGGTATCCCCTACTTCAAAAGAAGGAATAGAGCGTTTAACTTCTGATTTTTCAGAAAGATCAGAAACATGCTTCCTAGCCATGTCTTCAACGATCTGAATAAGGCGGTTTTTCATGATAAAATTCCTTAGCAAACAAGTTTATTGATTCAAACCCTGACTTCGTAACTTAGACTGTTCAGCGCGCCAAGAAGCAATTGCAGCATGGTTGCCACCCAATAAAACTTCTGGCACCTCAGCCCCCCTGAAAACCCGAGGGCGGGTATACTGGGGGTATTCTACTACACCTGGATCGCTGTGAGTTTCTTCAGTAAGGCTTTCAGGATCACCTAAAACGCCCGGAACCAAACGAATCACACTGTCAATCAGAACCATTGCGGGGACTTCACCGCCATTGCATATGAAGTCGCCTATTGAAATTTCACGGGGCTTCAGGCCAAGCCTGATTCTTTCGTCGAACCCCTCGTATCTGCCACATAACAGCAAAAGCCTGCTATGACCAGAAAGCTCTTCCACTAGTTTTTGGGTAAGCTTTTCTCCAGCAGGAGTTAGCATGACCAATAAACCAGGGTCATCAACGACCTTCGAACGAACTTCTTCAACACAATCAAAAACCGGTTCGGGCATCATAACCATACCGGGCCCGCCACCGAACGGCCTGTCATCCACCTTTGAATGCTTACCCTTGGCCCAATCCCTAATGTTCCAAAGTTTGATGGAGACCTTTTCTGCCTGAATCGCCAATTTCAATAGGCTTTGAGACAGGTATCCTTGAAATAAATCAGGAAACAAGGTCAGCACATCAAACCGCATGGCTTTAGGAACCAGTGCTAGCTGCTGCCTCAGCCTTCTCGAATTTTTCCATATACTTTTCGAGAAAGATTGCAACATGATCTGAGGGCTTTGCACCAACGCTAAGCCAATGCTTAATTCTTGCAGGTTTTAGGATAACCCTGGAGTCCTTGACTTTAACGGAAGGATCGTAGGTTCCTAGAATTTCCAGCACATCGCCATCGCGTGCCCTGCGTTTATCAATGGCAACAATGCGGTAAAAATGCCTGCCATGTCTGCCAAACTGTTTCATTCTAATGCTAACTGCCATGCTTATTCCTTTCGATAAGGTATACCAATGATTTATTTTATGAAAGATCGAGGCAGAAACCCACTACCTTTCTTCATTCATTTCAAGAAACTAGCGTTTTTTATTATTTTTTCTTTCTTTGGCCCGTTCCTTAGGTGTTTTTCTATGACCTGTGTCGCCCTTTGTCTTGAGTTTTGCGCCAGGCTGAAAAGCACCCATCTTGCCCATTCCCGAAACCATCTTAATTCTTTCCCACACACTCATCTTCGACATGGCGCGCATTAAGTTGCGAACTTGCTCGAATTGATTCAGAAACTGTTTAACATCATGGGGTTGCGTTCCGCTGCCCGCTGCCACCCTTCGCCTTCGATTTTGGTCCAAGATATCAGGATTGGCTCGCTCTTCCCGAGTCATGGAATCCAACATTCCTTTGATTCTTCGAAAAGCAGCTTCTGGATCTTCCCCTGCGGGAACCATATCGGACATACCGGGCATGGAACCGATCAAGTCCTTCATCGACCCCATTTTGGCAATTTGTTCAAATTGTTTTCTAAAATCGTTAAGATTGAAATCGCCTTCCCGCAATTTCTTCTGCTGCGCTTCCAATTCTTCCTTGGAAATATCCGACTGCACTTTGCTGACTTTTTCAACCAAGGACATGATATCGCCTTGGCCCAATATCCGTTGCGCCATACCTTCAGGACGAAACTCTTCCAACTTATCAAGCTTTTCACCAACCCCGATGAACTTAATCGGGACTTTAGTGACTTCTTTGATGGATAACGCTGCGCCACCGCGGGCATCACCATCTAACTTGGTAAGGATTACACCATTTAACTCGAGGGCTTCATTAAAAGCTGCTGCACTATTGACTGCATCTTGGCCGGTCATCGCATCGCAAACCAAATAAACCTGATCTGGCTTAGCTTGCTTGTCGATCTGCTTCAGTTCATCCATTGGCATTTCAGCGATATGCAAACGGCCTGCAGTATCCAGAATCACCGTATCAACAAGGGTTCGCTTAGCGTAAGCAATGGCATTGGCGCAAACTTCGACAGGCGTTGGAACAGGCTTGCCTGATTCCGCAACTTCTAAATAAACAGGAACTTGAATCTGCTCACCCAAGATACGCAATTGTTCGATAGCGGCTGGTCTTTGCAGATCAGCGGCCACCAATAATGGCTTGCGACCTTTGCTTTTTAGAGTCAATGCGAGTTTGCCAGCCGTGGTGGTTTTACCCTGACCTTGAAGGCCACAAAGCATGATTACCGTGGGCCTATCCTTGGCAAAAGGAATGGCGGTATCCACAGGGCCCATGAGCAAAACAAGTTCATCGTAGACGAATTTTACAATTTGTTCGCTAGGATCCAGGCTACGAAGAACTTCCTGACCGATTGATTTTTCAGTGATGCGCTTAATAAAGTTTTCAGCGGCGGTAAAATTCACATCAGCATCAAGAAGAACGACACGGATTGCCTCCATCGCCTCGCGGATGTTGGCCTCGGAAAGGCGCCCTTTTCCACGCAAGGTTTTTAATGCTGCAGCCAAACCTTTTCGTAAACCATCAAACATGGAATTCCCAATGAAAATTGATTGCGCCTAAATTAAGCAGGAACACTACCTTTATTATAAAAGAATGACCATCAGGTGCAACCTATGGTTTTAAAACTAAAGCTTTTAGACCGGTTCTTACTTAATCAAATAAAAGTGATTATAATCAATATTACGCACAACTGAACAAAAAAACACCACCAAATCATCGCTTTATTTTTTTAATTCATTGACATGGTAGCCCTTAAAGGTTTAGCATACATACTTGGCCTCTTCTCTGTTCCGGCCCCGCTACTACAGTCAAATGTGTTAGCGGGGTTTTTTATTCAACCCTTCTTATTTACTCTTCAAGGATCCTACTTTAAACTACATCATTGATCCGCCTTTATTTCCGTACACAAAATCATCTTCCCATCATGACACCGTTACACCGAATATTAGAGCCCGAAGTAATGGACACATTCGAAGAAGCCTTCGAATACGATTCCATGGATCATTCCCAAGTTAACGAGGTGTTTTGTAACGATTTCTTTGCTGCAAGAAGCTTAACAGATGGGGTGCAAATTCTAGATGTTGGCACAGGCACCGCACAAATCCCCATTGAAATATGCAAACGCAATCCAAATTTAAAAATAACCGCTATAGACCTCGCTGAATCAATGCTGGAACTTGGAAACAAAAACATAAAAAGTTCAGGCCTTCAAGCTTCGATCACCCTGGCTAAAGTTGATTCAAAAAAAATGCCCTACCCTGACGAATCTTTCGATCAGGTTATCTCCAATAGCATTATTCATCACATTCCAAATCCACTGGAATGTTTCAAGGAAATGATCCGGGTGACCAAAAAAGGTGGGCTACTATTTGTTCGAGATCTGCTTCGGCCATTACTTGAAAACGAACTTCTTGCCATTGTCAAAATGCATGCAAGCGATGCCACACCTAAACAAAAACAACTGTTTACTGATTCACTCCACGCTTCACTTTCTCTTGGTGAAGTCCGAGAAATGGTAAAACTGTTTGGCTTTGATGCCTCTACGGTAGTTCAGTCGTCAAATAGACACTGGACATTTACCGCAAAAAAATCCTGAAAGGCATGAAATGCAAAGTCTGTTACAAATAGGTCTAGGAATCATGTTTATTTTGGAGGCAATATACCAGCTTCCAGCCGCATTTAAAACCCCCCAGGAGTTGCTTCGTCAAACCTATAAAACCTTGATGGGCGCACTTCCCCTTGCGATTGTCGCAGGACTGGCAATTGGGATCGTAGTCTGGATTCATTTGCGAGATGCATTGGTTAATGTCGCAGGGCCCTCCGCCATGACATATCTACCCCAGGCCCTTTCGCTTGCGGTGGTGGTGGAATTTGCGCCTTTGTGTTCGGCGCTAATTCTTGCGGGAAGATCGGGGGCAAGTCTGGCTGCAGAAATCGGCTCGATGAAACAAACAGAACAAATTGATGCGCTAACGCTTTTGGGAGTAAGGCCTATGCAGGTATTAATGGCACCCAGGATTTTAGCCTGCGTGATATCGCTTCCAATCCTAACCGTATTCACTGCTTACTTGGCGATTTATTCGGGATTTCTAACAGAATCTCTTACGGGTTCGATGAGTTTTTCCCAATATCAAAACGAGGTGCTTAGGGTACTTACCTTGCGGGAATCCCTGCCCGCATTGGGAAAAACCGTCTTTTTCGGGCTCGCCATCGGAATCTCGGGTTGTTTCTACGGAATGGAAACCGATGGGGGAACCGAGGGCGTGGGCAAAGCCGCAACCCAAGGAGTAGTTAGCTCTATCATATCGGTTCTAATTCTGAA
This sequence comes from Planctomycetota bacterium, assembly GCA_009920765.1. Taxonomy (GTDB): domain Bacteria; phylum Planctomycetota; class Planctomycetia; order Gemmatales; family Gemmataceae; genus UBA969. Next base: position 15,473 of record RFZJ01000048.1, read on the forward strand.
TGTATTTCTTGTCAAAACAATCCAGTTTTTTTTCAATTAGCTATTTCCAACAATCACAAAGTCCAGCCTTTTCGATATTCCCTGAAGAGGAACTTATCCGCATCTTTATTGCCAGTCGTACCTTGGGCATCATCCCAAGTTATTTTTGCACCACTTCGGAGAGAAACATTGCCCAGCAATACGGTTTCTGCAAGTGCACCACTGTAATCAAAATTACAAGTAGTCAACTTCTTGTTTTTTATTGCATCCACCCATTCCTGATGATGGCCAATCGAATTCGGAATGGTGGCAGGTGGCGCGATAAAATCCTTGAATTTATCCTCGGGAAGGAGTTTATACTTCAAGTAATCCGCGATCAACTGGCCTTTTGTTCCCTCAAAAAGAACACCTGATTGAAATCCATGGTAAGGCTTGTCATGATCCCAACCCGGCCCCTTCACGCCGTTATACCAAGTGAGATGCACCGCCGATTTATCACCTCTTTTCGGGTAGTGATAATCTGCTTTGACAAGATCAGGAACAGTTTGGTCACCAGCCTGAATCCTTTTTGAAATTGCCTCGACCGTGAGTGGTTTGCGCAAATCAAGGGACCAATGAACAAGATCCATGTAATGGCAAGCCATGTCTGCAAAAACACCGCCACCAAAATCCCAGAAATATCTCCAATTAAAATGCGTGAATGCTGGATCATAAGGGCGGTGGGCAACTGGCCCAAGCCAAAGATCATAATCAAAACCAGCGGGTACAGTCACAGGGGTTTTGGATAGGTTTCGAATATTGGGAAGCGAACTCACCCATACTTGCACCCTACTGATTTCGCCCAAAACACCCGCTTGGATGATCTCAACCACCCTGCGGTAATTATTCCCTGCATGAATTTGCGTTCCCATCTGGGTGACCAACCCTTTTTCCTTGGCAACTTTAACCATTTTCCGAACTTCCAGCACCGAATGAGCCAAAGGCTTTTCACAATAAACAGGTCTGCCAGATTGCATGGCGGCAATGGCTTGCACCGCATGCACATGGTCTGGCGTGCTAACAACGACAGCATCGAGTTCCTTGAGATCGATCAATTTTCGGTAGTCTTGAAAAAACTTCGCCTTGGGATGGGCGCTTCTAGCCTTGGCAGAATTGTTTTCGTCCACATCACAAAGGGCAACGATGTTTTCGCTTAAAACCCCTGCCAGATTTGAGGCCCCTTTCCCAGATAATCCGATCAATCCGATGTTGAGTTTAGGTTTGTTTTCCTGTGCCCTGATAATACCGGGTGCGACCATCAAACCTGCTGCAAGTGTGGAACTTTTTTTAATGAAACTTCTGCGCTGTTCTCGGATATTCATCATTTACTCCTGCAAATCATCAGGAAAGAAGGCGGGTATATTGACTACTTTTTCTAACATCTCATAGATTCCAACCAGAGTCAACCGGTTAATAGGTCCCAAAGTTTGGCAAAAATAAGCCAATAACTTCGAGAAAGCTTGCATGAATATGGTTTTAACCCTATCATAACATTTAACTATGAATCAAAAATTGCTACTTCTTGAGCTTCTCCTTATTCTCCCCCTAAAGGGATGAACCGGGGATTTTTCTCGAAATTGATTGCAACCGAAACGAGAATGATAACCCCGGGACCAGAAGGTTCCGGTTTTTTTTTGTCCAGAGGTTTTTATGAGCCAAGATAAGATCATCATTTTTGACACCACTCTTCGCGATGGCGAACAATCGCCTGGCGCAAGCATGAACCTCGCAGAAAAACTTGAAGTGGGCATGGCTCTCCGTGACCTCGGCGTCGACATCATTGAGGCAGGTTTCCCGATCGCATCTCCGGGCGACTTTGAATCTGTCCGGGAAATCGCCAGGCAGATTCATGGGCCAACAATATGCGGCCTTGCCAGATGCAATAATCCAGATATTGATCGCGCCTGGGAGGCCCTTAAAGACAACCCAAAACCTCGAATTCATGTTTTCCTGGCAACCAGCGCCATTCACCGCGAATTCAAATTACGCATGGCAAAGGAAGAGATCGTTCGCAGGGCGGTTGATGGTGTTAAAAGAGCTAAAAGTTACTTGAACGATGTTGAATTTAGCCCTGAAGATGCAGCTCGGACAGAACTCGATTTCCTTACCGAGGTTGTCGAAAAAGCCATCGAGGCGGGTGCTACAACGATCAACATCCCCGATACCGTCGGCTATGCAATGCCCGAGCAATATGCCAAGGTCATTGCCCACCTGAAAAAAAATGTGCGTGGTATTGAAAAAGCTGTACTGAGCGTGCATTGCCATGACGATCTGGGCCTTGCGGTTGCGAATAGCCTGGCTGCGGTTTTGGAAGGGGCACGACAAATCGAATGCACCATCAACGGCATCGGGGAACGAGCTGGAAATTGCGCCCTCGAAGAAGTTGTAATGGCAATTAAAACCCGTCAGGACTACTTCAAACTCGAGACAAGCATCAACACAAAAAAAATATTCTCCACCAGCAAACTCGTATCCCATGTCACAGGTATCCAGGTGCAACGCAACAAGGCAATCGTTGGGCAAAATGCTTTTGCACATGAAGCAGGCATTCATCAGGATGGCATGCTCAAAGAGCGATCAACCTATGAAATCATGAACCCCGTTGATATCGGATTGGCGCAAACAGACCTGGTGCTTGGCAAACACAGTGGCAGGCATGCGTTAAAGCAACGAGTACAGGAGTTGGGGTACCACCTTGATGAAGCCCAGTTCCAAAGGCTCTTCGAAGATTTCAAAATTCTCGCAGATCGTAAAAAAGTCATCTATGATGCCGATATTGAAGCTCTCGCTGAAGCAAAAATCCATTCCGATCCAACCATTTGGACTTTGGAAGCCGTTACCTGCAATGCAGGAACCGGAACCATACCTTCAGCAGTTGTTGCACTTTGGCATAAAGATGGTCATATTGTTCGGGATGCTTGCATCGGTGATGGCCCTGTAGATGCCGTTTTTAAAGTTATTTCAAAACTCACAGGAGTGAATGTCACCCTTAAAGATTACCGGTTGAGAAACGTTACCGTCGGGGAAGATGCCCAAGGCGAGGCTCAAATAGAAGCGCTATTTGAAGGTAAAGTTTTAAACGGCAGGGCTGTCAGCACCGATGTTATCGAGGCCAGCGCTGTTGCATTTCTTCAGGTGATCAACCGGGTTATCATGAGGCAGGTACAGGGGGAAAGAATCAAGCCTACCGAAAACCTTCCACTTTAAAACGTTACTGCAAGGGTACTAGTTTTAAACTAAAAGGTACTTCAACAGAAGTTGAAGCCCCCCCATCGTAAACAATTTTAAAAGGTGCCTTCAAACTTGCAGGATAGGTGACATTTATACTTCGCTTGGTACCGGCCGGACCAACCTGTATGCTGGTGGAGGAAGAATTGGGTACCAAAGATTTCCCATCGGCATCAAGGATTTTAAATCCTCCTAGATTTACAGGTGCAGCCCCTCCAACAAAATTAACTTGTCCATTCTGAACAATGATGTTGTTTTGGATACCGATATTTCCCAATTGAATACGATTGTTTTGAATATTTCCAGCAACAGCATCCGAAGGAATATCATATTCAAAACGTAGGGAGTGTAAGCCTTTGGCATCTTTTCCACATTCATTAATTTTAAGCCATGCACCAGATTTTCCTTCGATCTTTTTACCCACTTCTTTCTCAATGTTGGTTATCTCAAGAATTGGCTTTGAATCATCCAACACTTGTAACACCAGCTTTCCCTCAAGTATTTGAATGCTCTTGGAACCTTTTTGCCCCTTGAGAAAATGAATCGGTGCCTTGGAATCAATCGCCCCAGCTTTTCCTTCCTGACCTAGCTCCTGAATAGGCTTGGCTATGATCCTGCCGGGCATAGGCGGGGCTACTATTTCATTCCGCGAAACGGTGGTATCTTGTTCCAGAATCTGGCCAGATTCATCCATGGCCTTGGTAATGTTGACTGAAGTGATAGCCTGCAATTTCATCCTTGGTTCAGGCGTTACTTCCAAACCAATAAGAAGATGCTTCTCATGGGGTTTTCCAAATATATTTTCCGGATTCTTCAGCAAACGAATCCTAAAGGCAGAGCTGTTATCTGTAGGCAATGATTCAACATTGCCTTCTTTAAGAATGATCACGTTTTCTTTGCCCCTAGCAACCGGCGCCTGGTCCATTCCTATCGCCACCTGCCCGAAAACCTGTCCGATTCCTGGGGGCAAAACAGGCTGGGGTAAAACTGGAGGTGGCGCAACTGGCTGGGCTTTCTCCTGAGGTACGAATAAAACCTGAATATCCTTGGCTGTCGTATCTTTTTTCACACCTTTCTTTGGCTGAATTTTTGGTTCTTCCCCTGCTTTTTCCGGAACAGCAGGAATAACCTTTGGTACCGCCCTCGGAAATATATTTGGCTTGGGAAATTCAACCTTGATGGGATTCCCTGCGGTTCCCTGCAAACCCGCTACTTGCACCAAGTTTGCCTTGGCCGATATTGTTTGCAAAGCTTCCCAAAAAGAAGCGTCTTTCATTTCTACTGTGATTTTTTTTGATTCAAGCGCCCGGCTTTTATCTTCCAGTACTATCCTATATCCCGATTGCTTCACTAAATCTGCTATCACTTCTGTAACAGGGATGTCCGTATGTTTCATGGTGATTCTTCTAGGAGCAATCAACTTTTTATTATCAGATTCAGTCTCAATCTTCTTGATCAGTGATTCAGTCCTGCGCCTGATTTCCGGGTCTTCACTTTTTCTAGCTTTACGTAGTTGCTCCAAGGCTGGTTCGCCCACCAGTTCTAAATCTTTTTCTGCTTTTTCACGAAGTTCAAACGATGCATTACCCAGAGATTGAATCATTTCAGAAATTGATGACTGGCTGATCTGGCTGGAGTTTGATCGACTATTTACGAGTACAAAAAACAGGAGAATCAAAATCATGTATCGCATAAACATCGCATCACACCTCCAACAAAAAATTAACATACTTTTATGATCGCATGAAATCAAACACTCGTCCATATTTTGCATCTAGACAACTATTTTTGATAGGGGTTCTTTCAAATGCAATAAAAAAACCCCCAGGTATTAGCTGGGGGTTTTTATTTAAACTCCAATTATGCAAGCAATTTATCCACAACCGTTCCTTCACGGAACAATTGGATTGGCCTGCCCGTGGAAGAGTTGAGCTCAGTCTTGGGATCAATTCCAAGATTTGCGAAAATAGTTGAAGAAACATCATCAGGAAGGCAAGGATCAGTTGCAGCAGCCATTCCTTGGCTATCCGTGGTTCCATGAGCATAACCACGCTTGAAGCCACCACCCGCAAGAACAACAGCCATTGACCTGGCCCAGTGATCACGGCCAACATTTTTGTTAACCTTGGGTGTACGGCCGAATTCGCCCGCACAATATACCATGGTTCGGTCCAGCATCCCACGATCTGAAAGATCGGAGATAAGAGCTGAAAGAGTGGTATCCAAGGTAGGTTGCAACTTCTTCGAATGTGATTCAAAGGTTTTGTTGTGAGTATCCCAACCACCAATACTAATGGTAACAAAACGTACACCAGATTCTACAAGGCGCCTTGCAGCAAGTGCACTTTGACCAAAGTTATCGGTTCCATAACGTGCCCTTGTTTCAGGTTTTTCCTGAGCCAAATCAAAAGCCTTTCGGGTTTTGTCGGAACGCAAGATGTCCAGAGCTTGTTGATGGAAGGCATCAAAACCTTGAATAAGGTCAGCTTTTTTATCAACTTCGCGGAAGGTGGCATCAAATCCGGAAAGCAATTTGTCACGATTATTCAATTCTTCCAAGGTGAAGTCGGTAGGAAGCTGGATTCCACGAACCTTAAGGGATGCCTTGGCCTTCCCTTCACCGCCAGCATTACCTTCAACAAGGAAAGGATTGTAGGCAGTTCCAAGATAGCCAGAAGAACCAGCAGTACCGCCACGGATATCAGAAAATGAAACATAAGAAGGTACGCCTTCTTCACCTTTGACAAGCTTGCTAACCAGCGAGCCCATTGCAGGGTACTGAAGAGCAGGAGTTGGCTTGTTACCAGTTGTCATAAACACGGTTGCAGGGCCGTGGGAAGGAATGGAGTGATAGATTGAACGAACGATGGTGGTTTTGTCAGCGATTTTCGCCATCTTAGGCAAGTGCTCGCTGATTTGAATGCCAGGGGCAGAAGTATTGATAGGCTTGAATTCGCCACGAATTCCTTCAGGGGCATCTGGTTTGAGGTCCCACATATCGATGGTTGCAGGTCCACCAGCAAGCCAAACCATGATAATGGAATCAGCTTTTTTGGAGGAAGAAACACCATTTCTTTTAGCAGCGGAGTGCGCTTCTAGTTTTAAGATTTCGGGAAGGCTAAGGCCAAGAAGGCCGGCGCCAGCACCGATTCTTAAGAAATTACGGCGATTAAAACCTTCGCAATCTGAAGTAAAATTAGCAGCCATGATACATTCCTTGGTGCCCTTGGGTTTAATCTTGTCTAAAGTTCCAGGGCAAAACTTGGAACTTCGCTTGGGATTAGCAAGCTGACAAAATCTTTAGTGATTAAAAATAAACTCCTTGGTATTCAGCAACGCCCAAAGGGTGTCGACAAACGCCGTTTTTCTATCCATGCTTTTGGCACGGTATTCTTCAAAATGTTTCTTTTCCCGATCGTTCGGGAATCTACTCAAGGTTGAAAGAAACATTTCTTCGAGTGCCTTGCTATCATCAGCATTTTCAGCAAGTATTTTCTTGATCATGTTACCTTGGGATTCAATCTTACTTTGAAGGTTAGTGTCTGCCATCAAGTATAATTTTTGGGGTAATGCTGGCTCCATGGATCGTTCGCAATCGCATGCTGCTGTACGAGGGGGCCGGCCAAAAATCCTAAAAGCATAGCTAATCGAGGAGTTAACCCTGCTTGCACCAACTTCAATGGCCCTGGCATTCTTAGGGGCTTCTGCACCAAAGTTTTCAACCATCCCCGTCGCTGCACAAAGCACATCAACAACCACTTCCGCCATCATTGGGCGAATAAAACAGTGGGAAAAATTATTATCATCAAACTGGTTGGTTTCATTTGGTACATAGGTAAGGTTATAAACTCGGGAAAGTAAAATCGTTCTTTCCAATTTGCGGATATCAAAACCACTATCGATAAAATCCTTGGCCAAAGCATCAAGCAATACAGGATTTGAGGGCGGATTGGCGATTGAAAAATCATCCAATGGATCCACTATGCCAACACCAAAATAATGACCCCAGACACGATTGACAAAACTTCGGGCAAAGTAAGGATTATCAGGCGTTTTCAACCACTCGAATAACTTCCTACGGGCATCGATTCCTGGTTCCATTTTAATTTCGGGGCCACCCAAAGTTTTGGGAGTTAAGGGAAGATTTGTTTCGGGATGAGTCAAGGCCTTTGCACCACCGCCCTTGCCCAATGCGACAGGAGTTAGATAAACCTCTTTGACAAGGTTTATATTATTGTTGTTGGGCCCGGTTGCGTTTTTTTTGCGCTCTGCATTTTCAGCATCAATCGCTTTTTTAGCTTCAGGAGAAATCCCATAAGCCAATTGCGTGAATAAATTAGCATAAGACCGATAATCAGCCTGAGTCCAGCGGTCAAAGGGGTGTTTATGACATTGGGCACATTCCAAGCGAATACCCATGAATGCTGCAGCGGTTTTTTCGCCCCACTGGTCTAAAGTAACTGCACCTTGCTTACGCCAAAACAAATCCAATGAGGGTTTTGCGGAATAGGATTCAACAAAACCTTTGGTTAATTCATCATCAATTTTATTGACTTTAACCAGATACTCTTCAGGAGATTCTCCATCTCGGCTAGTTGCACAAAGAACGCCTTCGACAATTTTGTCGTAGGGCATATTTTCTGCAACACGCTTTTTCAACCAATCATGCCACATCTGGCTCTTTTTAACTCTAAGGTTTTGAGGGTTCTCCATGGCATCCGTGTTATTACCAGTAATATCACTCAGCTTGGTTGCCCATAAAGCCGCATGCATTGGGTGTTTCAAAAGTTCATCAATCTTTTTCGTTCGCTTATTGGAATCCTTATCTGAAACAAAAGCACGAATCTCATCCGGAGTGGGCAGAGTTCCAATCACATCAATGGTGATTCTGCGTAAAAACTCTGCATCACCGGATAACCCGGAGGGTTCAATATTCAGCCGCTTTAACTTCGAAAAAACCACTTTATCGATGTAATTAACTTCGGGTACTGAAGGATACTTATAGCCGGGTTTTACATCCAAGGGAACCATGGCACGAACTGCAAACACCGTACCTCGGTATGCAACTATGATCGAAGTATCTCCAGCACGATTGCTAGTTACGAGGCCATAAGGGGAAACTTCGGCCACCCCATCATCAAGGGTTCTAAATTCGCTAAGGGAGGTAATATTTTCGGTGGTTCCATCTGCAAAGGTAACCATCACTTTAAGATTAATTTTTTCGCCAGGTTTATTGAAAGGAATCTCTTTGGGAGTAACATCCAGAGATTTGATATCACCACTGCCCTTCGTTAGGGGGGCGCCTTGAGTTATCCATTCCCTGATTAGTTTATGCTGCCAAGAGCCTGAGGAAAATTTTCTGCCACCTGCATGTTCGGTCAACCCCATGGCTTTCAAAAGCAACAGGCTGTTATCAGGGTTATTTAAATCGATACGCCTACCATTCATTTCCCTGCTGACGGAAATTCCATCTTTATCGGCTTCATAGCCAAAGAGGGAAAGCCTAAAACCATTTTTACCTTGAAAGGAACCATGACAAGAACCAAGGTTACAACCAGAGCGACCAAAGACACCGACGATGTGTTTTTCAAAATCGACTGTTTTGATTAGGGTGCCATCCGGAAGTTGAACTTCAGCTCGGGCTGTGCCATGAATACCAAACAGCACAACCACGCAAACAGCTAGGATCTGTTTCCACTGGTAGCACGATGTCATGTTCACGCTCCACTAATTAATTTTTTTCTACTTACCACAAAAGTACCCTATGAGTTGGGGGATATTCTTAAGCAAATTATGTAAATTCAACATAAAAGCCCCCCAAATGGTAATCTGGGAGGCTTTTTATTGATATTACGACCTATGGAAGATTAATCACGGCTATTGAAAGCCATGAGAATTCTCAAGATGTAAAAGAACAGGGTTGCAACTGAAGAAAACAACATCAAGGCAGCTGCAACATGCTTATTGGTGGGGAAGGTCAACATGACCTGTGAAGTTTCATAAAGAATATAAGCACTCATGAAACCCACCATCGCAAATGAAAAAATAAGACCCAATGAAAAACCAAAGATCATGGAGCAAATGATCAAGCCAAAAATCAACATGCTTCCAACGGAAAGTGCAGGGGCCAAAAAGGAGTAATCCTTACCCGTTGCGAATACAGAAATTGTTAAGCCTGCAAAAACGCAAAGAGTCAGAGCCCCTGCTGCAGGTATCAGGTTAGGATCCTTCATATAATGGGTTGCGACATAAAGGATCGGGAGGAAAATCAAACCTTCAGCGACCACATACAGCCCTAGGCCTACATATTGCAAAGCAGCGGAAGAATCTGATTGGGCCAACATTTGGGCAACATAACTTGCACCCCAGAAGGCAAGCATCACGATCAAGATGGACCAAGATGATCCGCCAAAAACTGACATGATTTGTTGTTCAGTTATGGTTCGCAATAAAACGGCTTCGAGTGCAACAAAGGCCAGAATCGCGCCTGCCAAGTGAGCATATGTTTTTTTAATAAAAGCGAGCCTAGCAGAACCAGCGTAAGTCATTTCCTGCATACTTGAATCATATTGCATTGAATTCTCCTTTTGAATGACCAGATCTCTATTAATCATTTTAACAGAAGCCGAGATTGAAAATCCAGCTTTTATTGAAAAGACCATTAAAAATAAGGCGGCAAAGTATTTTCCTGAAAAATTACTTCTGCTGCAGGGGTGGGATCAGCTTTTCTTCGCTAAGTTTTGGATCAAGGGGCGGGGCGTCTCCCACCCAATTTTTCACCTTCGGAACCTTGCAGGCTTCCTGATCCTTGCAGCATAAGGGATTGGGCCCTTTGGCAATGGGCGATTTATCTTTCCAGAAATCCTTGGCAGGCACGAATACACGATCCCCTGGTGCAAGTTGGTAGTTGGTGGTGGTATCACCCAGTTGCACAATTTCCTTGTAACAAACCGGTAGCACGATTCGACAACTACCCGGGGGAGTCGGCCTTGCAACTACAATATTCTGCCTCGAAGCTTTATCATTTAAACCACCTGCTTGTAAGATTGCATCAAGAACAGTTTCACGGCCGGTAAGTGGGAAAGCTCCTGGAGCATTCACCTCCCCTACCACATAAAACACCTTGCTTTGTCTATTGACCAGCCTGATGGTGATAGGGCCTGCATCCTTGACAATAGATGTTATTTGTGCCTTGACCATCGATTCAATTTCGTCAAGGGTTCTTCCTGCAACAGGCAAACGGCCATATTTTCCAAGGCTAATAGTCCCATCCTGCAATACGGGCTGATCCCCAGGAAGCCTGATGGGCGAATCAAGGTCTGCGGGCTGAACCAACAAGACATCGCCCGGCTCGGCAGTAAGGGAGGAAGTCAATCCTTTGTCAAGTTCCCTTGGGACTTCCGGGATTTCCGTCACTGTATTTTTCATATTCCGGGCAGAATCAAGAAGTGTATTTCCATCCTGGCACACAGAAAAAATAGACATCGGGCTTTGGCAGCCACTTACAGGCACCAACATCCCAACAATCCATAGCAGTTTAAAGAGAAATACCTGTTTGATTTTCATACCTGTCCGGCTTATTTCTTCCAATTTAACAACAAAAGCCCCATCTGATGATGGCGGTTTACCAAAACTAGAATTGCTTGCAAGAGGAGAATTATTAAATCCCTACTGACCTGATGGGGTAAGCCTGCCAAAAAAGAAGCGCAGGGATTCTTCTGTTAGTAATGTGAGAGGGACGCTCTTTACAATTGGATTCTTGTAATTGCCGGTAATCTTATAATGTAAAATACCGGCGGCGAGTGCCCCGGTTGCCTGCGAAATCACATCCAGGGGGACTGCACCGATTGCCGGCATCTTTAAACCCAAATTCCGCATTCCTTCGGGCAATACCGAAAGGTTTCCTGTCCTTGCAGTTGCTTCAAGATCCATCTGCCCTTGGGAGGAAATATTCCCCTCGATCAAAACCATCACCAAAGCATTGGAAAGGGCAAGCCTTTGAATGCGAATGATACCACGATCCATACGGGCTTTTAATTCGCCCTTGTCGAAAAAAGTCCCCGTCGCTGCAACAGGAAGAAAAGGAACCAAATCCCTAACGATGGGGATGCCCTGCGCCCTGCTATGGGTAAGGGTACCTTCGAGGTTGGCAGTTATATTATCCAAGGATTTTACATCCCTGCCTGCAAATACAAGTTTTCCTTGAACAGTTCCAGAGCCTGGGGACTTGGTATCGCTGAACTGCGCCTGAAGCGTCTTCATGTCCAGCGACTGAAAACGGAAATTCCCCGACAGGGCGTTGCCTACCCCCCATCGATATTCAGTTGCGCCATAAACCTTCCCGCCAGCCACGGATCCCGAGATATCGCGCATGACAAAATTCCCCACGCCCCTCGATGGGGCTACAGAATAATCATAAGGCGATCTCCAATCGCCAAAATCCGAGCCATAAAACTTCAACCCGATTGCAAACGCCTCCCCATTCGCAGTTATTTCCCTTCCTAGTTTGCCACTAAATCTTGTATCCAGCTTCCCGGATGGTTTAATGCCTGCAAACCATGGGGCAAACAATTTACCCATTTCCGCATGGGTAAGCGTACCTTTATAAAAACTGCTTTCCATATTTTCCAAATTCACAAAGGCTATACCACGCAACGGCCCATCTGCCAGATTCCCAGCGATATCCTTGATGGTAATTCCGTTCTTTTCCACCACCAAATTTCCCTGCAACTGATCACTAAGCAAATAATTCGAATGGCTTACCCTGTTCAAAACGAGTTTTCCATTCGCATAAAGCTGAAGGCTATCAACATCCATTTCGTAGGGGATATCCAAATTGCAAATTGCATCCAGCCTTTTCAATTGGTCGTTTGCATCTATTGCAACAAGAAGCTGGCGCATCTTGATGCCGTTGATATTCAGGTTCCCTGTCATTTTCGCCTTGGATCCCGAACCAAGGTTAAAGTCAAGTTTCCCATGTCCTTCCGCAAATTCAGTATTCACATTTCCCTGCAGGGAACCCCGCTTCCAGTTGACAAGGGCTTTGGTTTGCCTGAGAGGTATTCCAAGAATTTCATACCCCGAAGAATTAAGATCTGCGTTAAAAAGAACTTCTCTTTCGCCGTTGTTATCTTGGGCAGAAAAATTGGTTTGGATGATTCCGCCCAACTTTCCCTTGACTGGAAGCTCTTTTTCCGTTGCTGTTCGTATCAACAACCCGGCATCAATATCCTGAATGGTGAATTTGATATTTCCGGTATTCAGAGAAGCGAGTGGAATTTCAGCGTCGGCAAGCCATTTCCCGCCCATGGTGTTTCCACCCGCATCATTGAAAACAAGCCTGGCAGGATCAATGCGCCAGTCAACATGATTTTTTTCAAGCACAAACCTACCCAAAGTTAATTTTTCAAAAAGAAGCTTCCCTGAAGAATTCCAATCAAAGGGAGAAAAAGTCCCCGAGGCCGAAGCTTCAATTTCGCCCAATCCATTGGGATCAAAAAAAAACTTGTCTTTGCCAAAAAGAAGATAAGCCTTGCTGGAATCCAAAGCCTTGACACCTAGTTTGCACTGAAAAGGCAGGGATTGATTTAAGTGCAGGGTGGCTTGCCCAAAAAGTTTCCCAATCTGGCAGGAAGATACCAGATCGGAAGCATCCAGCCTCCCTCGAAAAAGATTAAGTTTTCCCTCAATTGTTGGGAATAACAATTCCCTTAAGCAAAAATTATCAATTCGAAAAAGGCTGCCGGCTTCCCATGCTGAAGGATCAAGCGCTTTCAAAAAAGTAGTTTTAGCATCGAGTCCAAATGAAATAGTACCGTTGGTTTGTTGCACAAGTTCGGGCATCCAGATCGAAAAAATCCCCATCGGTACAGCCGATGCCTGAGACCTCAGATGGACAAGTCCCTTTTCCCGTAAGTCAATCCGTCCTGCAGCAACGATTTCACCCGGGTTAATTTTTTCCCTGGCTGGTCCAGCATTCACCCCCAGTCTCGCCACCAATTCCGAAAGTACAATTTCGCCGTTTTGCATCTGGGCATCTGCATGAAAATCCGACACGGGTATGCCGGACAGCAAAAGGTTTTTAAACTCCACTCTTGCCTGGCCAAGATAGGCCTCATGATCATAAATTTTTTCGAATGGGAAGCCCACTTGCAAATCAAGTTTCAATTTGCCTGCAATTCCCTCAGGAACTTTGGCACCCATCATTAAAAAAAGATCTCGGGCCGGGATATCTTCAAAATGCACTTCGGTTTGAAAGAAAAGAGAATTGTTACCTTGAAGCTTGGGGGGATGCCTTTCGATTTTAGGAGGGGCAGGCAAAAGGCCTGGTGCAGCGGGCATAGGGGAAAGCTTGAATCCATTCCCACTGGATTTTAACTCCAACGGAATAGGCTTGGCAGAGAATCCCAAAAGCTTGGCCTGTTCTATCAAACCCAGGCCCGTGCCTGATGTCTGCAACCCTTTTACAGGGTCATTCAGAAATTTCAACTTGGCCCAACCAGCCACAACACCCTGCACAAACGAATTACCTTTTTTATCTCTCAGGCCCCAGGCATTGGGCATATCCTGGATCCGCATTTCTTTGATTTTAAGATCATAATCCATTTGATAATTATCGGTGCGAAAGTCTAATTCCGCCTTGGTCAGCTCGATAATACCGTTTGCGGCCCGCCCTTGGACTTCCCGGATTTTCACCAATCCATTGTCGATATCAACCTTACCCTGTGCATCCTCCGCCTCCAGGTTGATAATTGGAATATGCACCGAAGTTTTTTTGGGCTCCAATCCTATTTTGAAATCAACTCCATCTTTCTTGCCATCAAAAAACAAATCCATGATCACCGAGGTCAACCCACTTAATTGCACATGTTCCCATGTAACCTTCGGAACAAATGGGAGGCTTTCAAGCAAGGTTCTGGATAAAGAGACTTCCAGAGTATTCAGATTTAATTCGGAATCGCCATCCCCTGGCTCCACTCTGGCACGAAGGTTCCAGTTTCCCCATACTTCATCCTGCAATGTAGCGACAAAAATGAGATCATTCTTTTCATCCCGCCATGCTTCACCTTCAATGCCCTTGATAATCAAAGGGGGCCTGCCATCCTGTTTGAGGCAGAAGTCTGCATTTTTCAAAAAGAGTCGGGGCATTTTAGGAGGCTTATTACCCTTGCTTTTGGGCAACTTTGTCTGCAAATCCCCTTTTTCATCAAAATGCAGGGTTACGGAAGGATTATGAACCACCACGGAATCCGGTACCACCTGGCCTGATACCAATCGCAATACGGAGACATCAGTTTCCAAAGAACCAATTTTCAGCCATGGCTCAAGCTTTTTTAAATCGGTTTCAAATACATCAATTTTCCGCACACAGGTGGTGCCAAATACCCCAAAGTCGCAATCATTTACCCGAATGGGAAAATCAGCAATTTCACTTGCGGTCTTATCCAACCATGGGCGTAACACCCCGACTGCCAACAGAAATTTCGCACTCAAGAGAATCACAAATAAAAGCAAACCCGCCCCTAAGATGGTTTTCCACCCCAGACGAAATAACTTCCACAGCCTTAAATCCAACTTCCTGACTGGCTTTTCTTTTTTCGCTTGTGAAGAATCCATTCCCGTCCTTTGCTGGTTCTTTCCCTAAACTAATTTAAATTGTAACGGGTTTCACTTTCCCTGCGAAGTCGACTCCGACTATAATTTTTATAGCCGGGGTAAAAGAGGCACTTTGGGATAAACCACGAAGGGCCCTCTCCTTCTCTTAATTTAAGGTGATCAGGCGCATGACAACTAAAATTCAATGGCTCGGGCATTCCTGCTTCTACATCGAATCCAATTCCCACAAAATCCTCATCGATCCTTTTCTTACGGGCAATCCCACCGCCCATCTCAAGGCCACCGACCTCCATCCTGATTTTATTCTTGTTTCCCATGGGCACGGCGACCATGTGGGCGATACCATCGAAATTGCAAAGCGCTGCAATTCAACCGTCATATGCAATTACGAAATCAGTGGCTGGATGGAATCGAATGGGGTTAAAGCCCATGGAATGCAGCATGGCGGTGCGTTTCAATTCCCCTTTGGAAAAGTAAAACTCACACTCGCTTTTCATGGCTCTATGTTGCCTGATGGTAGTAATGGAGGAAACCCCTGCGGCTTCCTGATTCGCTTCAACGACAAATTTTGTTTTTATGATGCTGCTGACACGGGACTGTTTGGCGATATGAAATTAATTGGTGAAGAAGGGATCGACTTAGCAGCCTTGCCCATTGGTGACAACTACACCATGGGGCCCGAAGATGCAATCAAAGCAGTGCGTTTTCTGATGCCAAAAAAAGTCATACCCATGCACTACAACACTTTCGAGATGATCAAGCAAGATGCCCACGCTTGGGCAAGAGAAGTTAAAAAGCAGACAGGGGTGAATGCCATGGTTCCCAATCCAGGCGATTGGATTGATCTGGCATAAATGCTACCCATTCTCCTGCCTACATTTCTTGCAGCGCCGGTTTTCTCTTCAAATTGCTAATGAGCAGCAGAAGCAGAAGATTAACACGGTGATACTCATGCCGTAGGTCCAAGACCCAAAGGTTCAAATGGAATAGTTGCAGTGGGGTTTTCCAATCGCAACTATTCTGTCTTTAAACAAGCGCATATGAATGAATTGGAAGTAAAAGGAAGCGACCCACCCAGCGGGGCTGGGTGGGCTTGTGGGCTTTAATAAAAGTGGATGAGGTTAAAACCCGGGCGAGCGGAGCGAAGGGCCCTTTTCCCGGAGGGAAGAGGGTTGGGAGTTGGGGGAAAAAAAGAGAAAGTAGAAGTAAAAAAGACGCCCATGGAATGCAATCCAGGGCTTTGTGAGGGTGGGGCTTTAAATCGGAATGCAATCCATCGGCTTTTTGAAACTACATGAAATCATCTTCGATTTCTTCATCTGGGATGGGGGCGGGTTCTTCATCGGGGTAGGGCTTCCAAACTCTTGTCAGGTAGTAAAGAGCGAAGGCATCATAAAGAAAATGCACCATAATGGGCGCTATCAGGTTGCCCGTCCAAACAAAGAGGAATCCGAGATAAACCCCTACCAATGTGGCTAGCACAAAGTAACTTCTGCTCATGGAATGCATCATGCCGAATGAAAGGCCTGCAGCCAAGACTGCCGCCCAAGGCGGGCTATCCTGTGCCAGCCAAGTTTGCAGTACGCCCCGGAAAACCATTTCTTCCCCCACCCCAGCAAGCACGCTTATCCCGATAAGATCGGGAACCGTACACCTGCGCATCATGGGCCTGATGGTATCCTTGCTGATGGCCTTTAATTTTTCTAGAAACGGAATTGATCCATGGATCATGATTAAAAAGACAGGAAGCAAGGGCAAAGTTGCCACCATTCCCACCCAGGAATCATGCCAGTTGATGACAAAATTGCTTAAAGGGTGCACGCCCAGCAACCAGCCAAGTGGGTAAGCTCCAAGCACAAGCCCACCTTCAACCAAGATGGAGATGGTGATTACCTCGGCTCTGGTTTTAGGAAGTTGATCCATCTTAAGTGGGCGACTCGGTAGAAATAGTGTTCCTGCCTGATATCAGTCATGCAGGGGTTATTGTAGTAATTTCAAGGTATTTAGATCAGGCGATGATTTCATCCACCACTCTGCCATGAACATCGGTAAGGCGGAAATCCCGGCCTGCATAACGGTAAGTAAGCTTTTCGTGATCGAATCCCAAAAGCTGAAGCATGGTGGCATGTAGGTCGTGGACATGAACCTTGTTATCCTGCGCAGCAAAGCCAAATTCATCGGTATTTCCGACAATGGTGCCCCCTTTTACGCCACCACCTGCAAGCCACATCGAAAAACCATGGTGGTTGTGGTCCCTGCCATTGATTTTGCCCGCATTGGCCCCGGGGGTGGGAAGTTCGACGGTGGGGGTTCTGCCAAATTCTCCGCCCCAAATAACCAAAGTGTCATCAAGCATGCCCCGTTGTTTCAAATCGGCGAGCAGGGCCCAGATGGCACGGTCGCATTCCCTTGCAAGGCGCCTATGGTTGATTTCGATATCGTCATGGCTATCCCAGGGCTGGCCCGCACCATGCCATACTTGCACAAATCGCACGCCTCTTTCAAGAAGCCTGCGGGCGATTAGAATTTGTCGGGCTTGAACACCGGGGCCGTACATTTCCAGCACATGCTTTGATTCCTTGCTCACATCAAAGGCATCTGCAGCATCCATCTGCATTCGGTATGCGAGTTCGAATGATTGAATTCGTGATTCCAGGATGGGATCTGATGAGCGGTTGTTGGCATGAAGTGAATTGAGCTTTTGTAAAA
>RFZJ01000049.1 GCA_009920765.1 Planctomycetota bacterium
AGATCGCCTATTGGCATCATTTCTCCCCAAAGCTTTCCGCAGGCCAGTTTCAGATGATGTTCGTAAAGAATATGTCGCCCGGGTAGAAGAGCGTTTAAAAGTGGGCGATTGTTTTGAAACTGCAATGCGCTGGGCTTACCGCGCAGCATTGTGCTCCCCCGATTTCCTCTACCATGTCGAACCAGATAACAAACTTGATGATTATGCTCTTGCAAGCCGTTTGTCTTACTTCTTTTGGAACTCGATGCCCGATTCCCAACTGCTGGAACATGCCTCCAAGGGAAAGTTAAAATCCAAGGAAATACTGCGTGGGGAAGTTGATCGGCTATTAAAAGACTCTCGCTCGCAGCGTTTCATCGACGATTTTTTGGGCCAATGGTTGAAGCTTAAGCAGATTGCGGCCAACGATCCTGACCGTGGATTGTATCCAGAAGCGAACCCTTATTTGCAGGATTCAATGGTTGCAGAAACCCGGGCTTACTTCCGTGAACTGATTGAAAAAAATCTGGATGCATCTCATATCGTGAAGTCTGACTTTGTCATGATCAACGAAAAGCTTGCAAAGCATTATGGCATCAGCGGAGTAAGCGGTGCGGAGATTCGAAAAGTTACTTTACCAAAAGATTGTCCCCGCGGAGGATTTCTGACTCAGGCAGCAATCTTAAAAGTAACCGCCAACGGCACAACCACATCGCCTGTACCACGCGGGGCTTTTGTTCTCGAACGCATTTTAGGGGAAAAGCCCGACCCACCACCGCCAAATATTCCCGCAGTAGAACCGGATGTTCAGGGAGCAACCACGATACGCGAGCAGCTTGCAAAACATCGTGCGGATCCTTCCTGCGCCTCATGCCATGCCAAGTTTGATCCGCCCGGTTTTGCACTTGAATCATTTGATGTGATTGGAGGGTTCCGCACCCGCTATCGCTCCATAGGCGAAGGCGATAAAGCAGAGCGTGGCCCCATTGATCCGTTCATTAACATCAAGTTCAAGCTAGGACAGGCGGTTGATCCTTCAGGTGTAATGCTTGAGGATAAACAATTCAAAGATATCAAAGAGTTGCAAGAAATCCTTGCTGCAAAACCTGAACGTTTGCTGAAAAATCTGCTGGAACAATTTGCAGTGTATGGCACTGGCAGGCCAATTGCTTTTAGTGATCGGGATCAAATTGCAATCCTGGTTGAAAACACCATGAAGAACAAGGCTGGAATTCGAACCCTGCTACAAGAATTCGCACAAAGTGAATTGTTTCAGACCCGCTGAAAATTTTATCCAGGCTGATTATCATGACTATTTCAAATGCATTCATTAAAACCGCTTTGGCCGTTACCTTCTTACTTGCAACATCATATGTTAATGCAGAAGAAACAAAGACCAAGGTTCGCCTATTTGGAGTTTTCTCGCCTGACCGAGAAAAAGACCTCCGAAAAATTACGGATGAATGGACTGACATCAAACTAGAGTCGATCGATTTCAAATATGCAGAGGGTGTTTTTGTTTTCGATGCCGAAAAACTTTTCCCAAAGGCCAAACCTGAGCAAATCATCACCAACTTAGATAACAAACTTCGCACCGCAAGCAACAGCACCTTTGGGATCAAGCCTCTTTCAACCGTGGCAAAAGATAAACTTGTTCGGATTGAAATCGGAGTGGTTGGCCTCGATTGCAAGGCCTGCAGTTTTGCAGCATACAATATAATTGCTGGCATTGATGGGGTTGAACAAGCCACCAGCAGTTTTAAAGATGGATTGATAACCGCATTAATCGATCCTGCTAAAACACAAAAAGCTGTTTTGGAGGAAACTCTAAAAAAGCGCAATGTAACACTTAAACAAGATCAGGTTACCAAATAAAATCCTTCAACTACTCTTTCCTTTTTTGGACCACAGGCTGATTATCCACCCAGCGCTTTAAAAGCAGATACCCTTCATCGGTTGGGGTGTAACGCCTGCCTCCCTGATGACCATCTTCCTGCGCATCCTCCACGTTCAAAGGTTTGCGAAGTACTTTGCTCTTGGGAAGATTCGACAAGTCCACCCGTTTTTGCATGAGTCGATAGTTTGTCAATAAATTTGCAGTCGAAATATAACCAAACTCATCTGCCGGCAAAAGAGTGAGAGAGGGAACCTTACCAGGAACTGCATGGCAAGCCAGGCAACTTTTTGAATCTTCCCGCTTCTGCCTAACCAATTCGGGCATGACATAATCGCGGAAATAAACGACATCATCAAGCTGGGCTTTGGTCGGTTGGGGAGTTCCATCAGAAGCCAATGAAATAGAGGGGTCTTTTTCTTTTCGTAGCGCATCCATCAATTCAGGCAAGAACTTTTCAGTTCCCTGTTTCAGGACATTTTCAGCAATCTTTTTCAGTTCTCCAACCTTTTCAAATTCTAAAACTTTGGTTAGGGCATTAAGCACCTCGGGGTTTCGCCGCAATGCTGTTTGATTTGCCATTTTTACAGCCAAGGCATGGGTTGAAGGGTCTGCATTTGGCCCAAGCTGATCCAGATAAAGTTGCAAGGCACGATCCTTGATTGTCAAACTTTGATCTGCAGCATCAGGCTTTCCATCAGGTTTAACTTTTGTTTCAGCCATGCCCTTGTGAGATAAAATCCACGAGATGCTTCGAATCCAAAGATGAGCTTCAAGCGGATTAAATGTTTTCGAGGGGAAGTAACTTCGGAAAACAAGATCATTTTGCAAATCCGGATTGGTTGCAAGTACTTCGCCAATACCTTCTGCAAGGTACCAATTCGCAGCGGATGTTTTTTCTGCTTCTGCTTTCTTAGCAGGGTCCGGAATCGCTGCAATAGCCTCGGGTGATTGATATTTTTCGAATTTTGGAATGATGAGATTAAAAAAGTTCCGCTGCTGCTCTTCGGTTGTGGGTATCACCCAATTAACCTTGGCCCAAAGGCGAAGAATGGGGTCAGAAATCTGAGCCCTTCGTGGTGGCTCCAAGGCGCCTCGCATAATCTGAGCTATCTGGGGCTCGACCAATTCAGGCACCGCTGCCAGCTTAACTAATCGTGGATCTGTGATTGCTTTTGAAGCCAATTCCCTTAAAGGTTCGGGACCTTTCAAGGAGTAATTAACCACGAAATCACCCAGGTCACGATTGGGAATACCAGTCGCTGCTTCCAAACCCAGTCGCACCAAATCTAAATCCTTTTCCTCTTTGCTGGATTCCAAATACGATAACAAGGCATTACCAAACAACTGCCCTGCCCCGGGCGTTGCGTATCCCATCTGCCCCGGACCACCATCACCACCAGAATATGTATAAAAGATTCCTGCTATGCCAACTAATCGTTTGACCAACCGATTGCGACTTTCTGGGCCGGCATTTTCAAGCCTGTCATTAAGCATCGTAATCAGGCTCGCTAGTTCTTTGTATTGGTGTGAGCGCGAAGCATTCGCCCTATGGCCGTTGGCAATAAACAAGGCATGGCTTGAATAACGATTACTGTACTCCACCAGGGAATTGGGCTCTGCTGTTTCCAACATGCGTGCCCAGGAAGCATTGATTGCATTTCGTATGGGCGGGTTCCATACCCACCACTGCCAGGCAGCCTTGACAGCCCAGGCACGTACTGCAGGATGGGAATCTTTGGTAAATGCGTGATCGAAAAGTTTACCTAATTTTTCCCAATCCACCTTGGAACCCGAAAGGACGGCATCAGCACGCATATTGAGAACTTGCATCAACGATTCCCGTGCGTAGTCATCCCCCGTAGATGCGATTTCATAAACCAAATCCCAACCTTTATCATCAAGAAGAGTCTGCCGAAAGCCCCAGATCGCAGCATCGCGAACCATGCGTACTGGGTCTGATAAACCTGCTTTTAATGCGTTCAAGGCCCCTTCGTGATGAAGGGATCCAAAGCCAATCATGGCCCAATAACGCACACCAGCATTTGCATGCTTGGCTGCTTCAACCAATTGAACAAGATCTTTTTCATTTCCATGCAATGCAACATCCCTGGTTTTTTTTACAATCGCAGGCAACGAGTTGTTTTTAATGGCAACATCTTCATCTACATCTTTTTTTGCGGGATAGATCCGAGCCAAAGCATGAAGGGCGTACGCCGAGGTTACGAATCCAGTTTGGGCAGCACGATTCCAGCGGCCCGATGGATCTTGCATTGCTAATAGCGCCTTTACACCTTTTGCCACCACCTTGTCATCTTTGCCACGCCCTGCACTCGTTAGGCCCATGATGGCCAGAGCTGTTGGAGCGGGATCAGAGGGCTCAACGCTTTTTCCTTTTTTGGATATACCTTTTCCATCAGGATCAAAACCCCATGAACCATCTTCATTTTGGATGCGAACCAGGCGGGCTTCATCTTCTGAAATTACTTTTTTCACATCTGCAATAAATTGTGCGATTGACTGGGCATTTGCAGGCTTCTTGTCTAATTCAGTCGCCTTGCGAAGTTCTTGTTCATATTTGCCTATGGGAAAGATTCGATGAAAATAATCAAGCCTAAGCGCAACATCATCGGTGAATTTAGGTTGCACAGCGAGCACCTTGCGGGCTTTATCCTCGAGAGCACGAAAGTATTCGGGCTTCGAGTGTTTTTGCCAGGCAGCTTGAAGGATTTCAGAAGAGAAAACATAAACGATCACCTGCCCAACATTAGAGCCAGGCCCTGCAGCATTGATGCCACCCGGTTCTCCCGTTTGAAGTACAAAGTTGCTTGTGCGCAATTGCATTGCTGAGTGCAATTTCAAAGATGGCAGAACGCGCTCTGCATGAACAATATTAAAGCCCGCAGCTCGTGTACCGGCTGGCCCATCACCAAGATCTAGTGGCGCAAGGCTTGTATTATTTGCTGCATCCTTTAATTCATTCGTGGGTCGCAGGCATTCATACATGACATTGCGAAGATGCCAGAAGTTCTGGACATTTTCCAGTTTATAGCCATTTGATATGGGAACTGCAGGGCCCCAGACTCCCGATTGCGTATGGCAACTCATGCAGTTGGTGCCAAGCAGATTACCTGTATCGCGAATACGGCGTTCAACGCTCGCCCCCCTTGGACGGTTTGTCAACCAAGCATCGACTTGGCCGATTTGTGTGTACATCCCTTGGCGAATTGCCAAGCGCGGATCCTCATAGGGGCCTGCCTTTAGTAATCGAATTTGCAACTGATATCCCGGCGCATTTGCCTCTACGCGAAGGTAATAAACTTCGCCGGGTTTAAGCGTTCTGCAAATATTCGCACGGTGAGATTCATCCTGTTGATGGGTCCTCTCATTTGCATCGGCACCGTCACGATATTCCAACATCACCAAGGACCCAATGGCCTCAGAGGTTTTCTTTGCATCCTTATTAATCTGATAACAACGAATCCTATGGGCGATCAATGGATTGGGCATGCTTAACTGTGCGGTTAATAACCGCTGCTCGGTTCCCTTATAGACAAACTTATACCAGTCTTCCCCCGATTGGCCGACTTTTCCATTATCAAAAAACTCCAGATCATCAGCACCGCCCAAGATCTCCCAGGTGCGTACTGCATTTCCTGAAGCAGGGCTCAATTCAATCGTCTGGGCGAGTTCGGGCAAATCATTTGGCTCGTATTCAAATACGGTACGATGGTCGTCCTCATCTTTGGAATTAACGACAAGAGGTGTGACTTGAATAGTCATCAAAGCCTTGGTGCCCTCGGGCCAAGCAGTGATTTTAGGCAGTGGGAAAAGTTTAGGCGTATTACCTTTTTCCCGCCATCGTATGCTTGCATTACCTATCGGTTCTTCATCAACCACGGGTGTAATTCGAAGGGTGTACTTGCCAGAAACAGGTGCCCGGTAAGTCATATAAATATCACCATCTAAGGCATGAAGAATCTTGCGCCAGTTGGCAGCGCTGGGCACTCCTTCAGGGCATTGCCATTCAACTGCAACACGACCATTGACTGGTAATTTCGAAGGCTCATTAATGCGAACAGAAATCTCTACTGCTTCATTCGCTTTAAGATCGTGAACCTGCTGCAGAGTATCAACAAGAGTCACAGTCGAACCACTTATCTGCAAAGGTATATTCAACAACAGCAATAATAGTGTCAGAAACAAAAAACACTTAGCCATCGAATGAAAACTAGCCATATGAAATAAACTCCGATGCAACGTTATATCTGGTAATTACTATGTCAGGCAGGCAATAATAAGATTTCATCTTAAAACAACTATTGGTAAAATACCAGAAAGATACAGTGTACATCGAGTCGTTGTTTTTCTGCAATAATTTGCCATCATCCCCTTGATAATTGTAACACGCACCTGTTATTTGACTTAAAAACCCAAAGGAAAGAACGATGAAAATACTGTTTTCCATGCTTAAATTACTTGGAGTTTTGGTGGTGACGATTGGAATTGCTACCGAGACAAACGCCCAGGCGCCCAAATCTCAGGAAGGCATCGCCGCCAGCATTAAGGCGCTCTCCAACGATTGGTCTACTGCAATGCTAAAGGGCGATGCCAGTATTCTTGAACGAATCTGGGCCACTGATTTCATCTATGTTGAACCAAATGGAAAAAGGTTCAACAAAGTTGAAGGAATCGCAGGGATGAAAAATAGTACGGAAAAACTTACTTCTGCGGTGGCTGGCTCGATTGATGTTCGTGTTTATGGTGGTGGAACCGTTGCAGTTGATATCGGCGACTACAAAGAAGCCGGCATGGATAAGGACGGCAAGCCTTTCGAAAGATTGTCCCGCTTCACCAATGTATGGGTTCTAAAAGAAGGTAAATGGCAATGCGTCAGCGGCCATGCCTCAAGTGTACCGGTAAAATAAAGATAACAATTTATAAAAGTCTTCCCAGAGCTAAGGTTCTTGATTTTTAAAGCATTAGAAACTCCATCTTGTTTTTTGAAAGTACCATCATGCGATTCATAACTCTTGGAATCTTTGTTTTATCTTTCATGTTGCTTGCGGAAAGCCAGTTGCTTTCTCAAAACAAGCCTACCATCGATGATTGCCCTAACTTTCGGATTCGAGCAAGAATAGTATCCACGGCAGGCAAAACACCAGAGCCCAAGACAAAATTCACCTATACATTCCCCCACAAGGGAAAAAGTTCTTTCTCAAACGGTTCCGATTGGTCGGACTGGATTGATTTTGGAAAGGAACAAATTGAAGCAACACTTAAAACTTATCCCGCAAATTATTCAAATCGATATCCTGTTGTGACATCGCTCTCTGTCTCTGGAGTTGTTGATCCAACCTTGGTAGATGCCGAAGTCAAATTTGCGGGGCAGGAAAAATCCTTGAACCTCAAGGCTGAATTGTTTGGCAGTCGCATGGGTCTACTGGTTTGGAAGGAAACAGATGGTACCCCGCAGGTAGACACAATGGCAGGTTACAACAGGCGATACTGGAAACATCTTGAAAAAGTCACCATACCAAAGAATGAAAGGCCTAGATTATTTCCCATAGTCGATCGGCTAATCGGTGGAAGCGATGACAGGATCGAATGGCGTGAAGGAATCGATCAATTAAACCGGGCAGGTTTTTCTGCAATCATGTTGCCCGCTGACAAACGTATTCGCCAACTGCTGCTTGATGTTGGACAAACAAAAACCGCCTGGGCCACCTATAGCCCTCCGGGTTATGCTAATGACCATGTGATCAAGGAACCTAAATCAGAACTGGAAAAATGGGCAACCTCGATTGCCAAGCCATATCGGGATGCTGGGTATGCTGCAAAAGACATGGCAATGTTTGCACTTTCGGATGAACCCGGGTGGTACTATCCAAGTGCATTTAGTGCACTTTCAAAAAACGAAGCCGCTTTGGATCGTTTCCGCAAATATTTAAAGCAACAGGGACTGAACCCCTCGGATATTGGTGAAAAAGAATGGTCCAATGTACAACCTGCGGGCCGTAGCAAAGCTACCCACCTTGAAGGCAAAAAACTATTCTACTGGACCATGCGATTTTTTTCTTGGGATTCCTCACGCCATTTTGCCGACGCTACAAGGGCGCTGGAAAAGGAGTTTTATGAAGGATTGCCAATCTACACGAATTGGAATTTTTTTGCAGGACGCTCATATGTCCCCGGCCCAGTTGCAAACAACCGTGATAAAACGAGCGAGGATGCTGCAATGGGTGGGCATGATTGGTTTGAATTCGGCCGTATGCGCGGGGGTACCATGCTATGGACAGAGGATTGGTTTGGAGATTCAAAGGCATACCAATGGAGTTTTTACAGTTCGAAATTGCGATGTGCCGCTGAAAAAGGTGGCGTGCAATTTGGTGCCTATGTCATTCCCAGAACCGCAGGTGATCGCCCTGATGGTATTGTTCAAAAAATTCTTACAGTGATTGGCAGTGGTGGAAAAGGAATCAAATACTTTGTTTTTGGCCCGGAATATAATTTTCCCGGAAACTGCTATTCCGAGCGTGCGGCCATTCTTCCCAAAATGGCGGAAGCACACCGCATTATCGGTTCAGCAGAGGAATTACTATGGCCTGGCAAGCGCCCAAAGCCAGAGGTGGCGATCCTTATGCCCCGGTCCGCACAAATGTGGGATGCAAGGGAACAAAAAATAGCAAAGGGTTACAGCGATGCTACCAACCATAACCTGAACGCTGCCACTGTTGATTATCTTGCAGAGGTTTTTAATCTTTACCTCGCTCTGCAACATGAGAACATTCCGGTTGATTTTGTTGATGAAGAGGATCTTTTATCAAATGGATTGAAACCCTACAAAGTGCTTTATGTAACCGCACCCAATATTCCGGATGAAGGCCAAAAAGCACTTTTAAGCTGGATCGACTCTGGTGGGCATCTGGTTACATCGCCTGGGGCAATGCGCTTTGACAGGTATGATGAACCCTCGAGTGTTTTCTGGAAAACAATCAAGCTGGAGGAATCAAAGCACGAAAGGTTACATGTGCCGAACACCAACAGCCTTAAAATGGTGGATACTCTAATTGGAATGGACCAATCACAAGCTTCAGGATTACAAATACCCGGAACTCGAACGACACTTGGGCCACCTACGAAAACAAACCCGAATACGCCTGTTTTTAAATCCGACAACTCTGCCGCAATTGCTGGATTAATTCATGGAAAAGGAAACATCACACACTTTGCATTTTTTCCTGGGATTGCTTATTGGAGATCACAAAAAGGGTCAAAGGACGGGTTGCCAGTAGGTTTCAGTGAGGAATGTCGCAAGCTTATCACAAAACCGGTAATGAGCTCGCTCAAAAACAATAATAATTCCCTTCAAGTACAACTCTCCATGGATTCCGGGATGATTGAAACCCCATTGCTGATTTCAGAAAAAGGAATAGCCATGACCATGCTCAACTGGGGAGGCGAACCAGTCAGGAATCTCATGGCGAGTGTAAAGTGTGATTTCAAGCCTGTTGCAGTTACAAGTGTAAAACATGGTCCTATCCCATTCAAATACAAAGATCAGGATAAAACTTCCCCATCATTGGAATTTCAAATTCCGCTGGATGCCGTGGATGTAATTATGATCAAGCGTTGAAAAGTATTTTTCTCATTCATCCGTACGGAAAGTGATGGCTGGAAGGCCTTCCTTATTGAATAGATTAACAATAGGATTCCAAGCCCAGCCATAACGAACAAATTTTGGTTCTGCGATTTCGGGTGATGAAACCAATATGGTTTCGCCTTCGATGATTGCATCCGCCCATACAAATTTCTTATCAGCTCCGGCAATGATAAAGCCTGTCAACTTTTTATCGCCCGGTTTAATCATCAAGCCCCCGCCAATGTTTTTGAAAAAGAGTCGAATCTTATCCTTTCCAGAAGGTTCAATTTGCATTTTCACAAACTCAGGACCGGAATATACCAGATCTTTTTCTCCGTATACAAGGTTGCGGGCTACTAAAGATAACCTGCGACCCACCTCTTGTTTATTGCGGGGGTGGATGTTATCCGGGTCTCCGATGTCAATCGTCATGGCTAGGCCGGTGTTAGGAACGGAACGAACGGTGCGCCATTGGGATTCGCGAATTTCAGCCCAACCTGGCTCGATGGGTTGTGTTTGCAACTTGTTAAGATTTGCAAGGGAAACAATTAGAAACGGAAAATCCCCTACTTCGAACCGTTCACGCCAATCTTTGATCAGTGTTGGCAACAACCTACGGTATTGCAACCAAAATGGGCCATTCGCCTCGCCCTGATACCATAACGCACCCTTGATAGCATAGGGTTCCAATGGTGCGATCATCCCGTTATACAAACCAGTAATTGTCTTATAATGGCCCAATTGGGGAATTGGAAATGGTGGAAGTTCATCAAACTTTGTTGAGGCTTTTGCTTTCCATATTCCTTTTAAACCAATAATATCTTTCCCGGGATTTGCTGCAGGCCGAATATTCATGTTTGCGGGCTGCGAACAAAAGCCACTGGGGGAAGCATTGTTTACTATTGCAACCACCAGCAGGTTTTTACCTACCTTCACCAGATTTGAATCTAAAAGATAAGTCCGGGTGTTTCCCGGGATTTGCTTGGAACCAATTAATGTCCCATTAAACCAAACTATATCCACATCATTGATAATGGAAAGATTCAATGATAAATCTTTTCCTTTCATTGATTCAGGGATTTCAATCGTATTACGAAACCAAACAAGCCCATTATGGTCCTTCAAGCCTGCTTCATTCCAAGGCTTGGGCACTTCAATGTCCATCCAACTGCTGGTATCAAGATTTGGATTGGAAATATAATTTTCCCTTGCACTTTGAGGGTCAACTTTCGCAGTCCATTTCTCCAAGGCTTGAAAAAAATCAAAATTGGAACCAAATGCTGAAGAGGTCTTGTCTAACTCATCAAGACGATCTTTGAAATCATCAGGCATTTGTTTTCGAAGAGCGGATCCACTTGTCCATGCTTCTGCAGCACTTGCTCCCACCGAACTATGAATGATACCGATGGGAATCTTTATCTTTTCATTTATTTCCCTGGCAAAAAAGTACCCAACTCCGGTGAAGTTCCTTGCAAACTCAGGGGTGCACATTTCCCAACTTCCTTCCAAGGGTAATTTCATTGGTACCAGGGATGGGAAAAAATTAACCGTGAAGGATCGAATATGCGGATGATTGGCGTTTTTAACTTCAGCCTCGGCATTATTAGAAAGACGCACCGGCCAATTCATATTCGACTGCCCTGAACAAAGCCAAACATCTCCAAACAGCACATTGGTCAATCTTTCGTTTTTATTTTTTCCACTGATGACAAGTTCATGTGGACCACCTGCCGGAAATGGCCCTATCTTTGCTGTCCACTTTCCATCCCTGCCTGCAATTGCTATTTCACCTGTGGATTTTCCATCGACTTGAATTTGAATCTGGTCGCCCGGCTTACTCCAACCCCATATTGGGGCTTTGATTTCCCTTTGTAAAACCATGTTATTGCTAAACAGCGGGTGAAGAAAAGGCAACGCTCGAGGTTGGGTTGGCCACCAAGGCTGGGGGCCCTTGGGTTGTGCCTGAACACTGCTTTTAACAATCATTATTAGAAAAAGAACCAGGCTGAACCTTGATAAAGAATTGTAACGCATCATTTTTAATGAACCTTAGAAACGGATTTAACCCGGTACTTTTATCATTTGACATGATCGCTGATCAACTTGCTTTTTACACCAAGAAGGTCTGCAACTTCCTTGACAAAACCCTTGTTGTTCTTCGGTGCGCTGAAATACCAATTCTCAAGAAAGTTTTCAAAACTATTGGTGGAATCAGGACGACCTAGATTTAGGAAGGCAAAAGCTTCCCACTGGCTGGGATCCCGCTCCAGCATTTTAAAGATATGAATTGCAACTATTCGATTTCGCTCACGAAGGTGGGGATCCGCCTTTAAGGCTGGACGATTATCAGCAAACCACTGGGGCATTTTTTCAACGGCTGGTATCTCGGTATCTTTAATCAACTTATCGAGGTAATCTTTTAGGGCGGGTGCAAAACTTTTCCAATTCGTATAGGGTGGATCAGTCTTCCATGTCTCAGCCATTCGCGCCAACACAAATAATGAAGCCACTTCCCCTACTGTCTCTTCAAACCATTTATTATCGATACCAATCTTATTGTCGTTAATGCGTTCATAGTGAGAAACTATATGGCCAAGTTCATGTCCAAACTGATAAGCAAACTGTGCCCAAAAACGCCCGCGAACAGATAACCTTACCGTGTACTCCCCATTTGCAGCCCGTTTGAAATCTACCTGGGGAACACTATCCGAGGGCACTATATGGATATGAATGGGCTTATTCTGCGGGATGCGTTTCAGCAACTCCCCACCCGCAGATTCAAGCACCCTTCGAATATCTTCAGGCAATGCACCGCCCCAACCCTCTGCTTGAACCCGAAGCACCAGTTGTTTCGATATTGGAATACCTGAAACCTGGAATGCAAGTGCACTAATGCTTGCAAAACATAAAAGGAACGCAAGGGTGCACATGATTATTTTATGGTTCATGAAAAAACTCCGTTGCTGGATGAAAGCAACCAACAAGAATATTTGGAAAGGGTTGGCTGACTACTTTTCTTTGTAAATAATATCAACCGCCAAGCCTGCTGCGAGCATTAGGATCGCCTTGGCGGGGGAAGGCTCATCATTGAGTGCGATAATATAATTATCTGCGGAGGTAAACATTTCTTTTCCCACACCGGCCCATTTCTTTGTAATTGTGCCTATTTCGTTTTGGTCTCTGTCAAGAAATTTAAAAGTCCATCCAACCCAATTCCCCTGCACAAACGCAACTTCATTTCCTGAAGAATCGTAAACATAAAACGCCCCACCAATTGAAAACAACTTGTTTTTAAGCCAGCCCAGCACCACTCCATTAGCATCACATATATCAACTTTGGATCTGAGGAAAGTGAATCCCCTTTGAATGGAGAACAATAGCTTTGATGGATCCTCAAAATCGGAACCTTCATATACAAATATCTTCGTTGGCAGGTGTCTTTTTTCCATCAGAAACCGAAAAATATGAACAAACGTTCCCGGCTTTTCCTTGGCGATTCCCAATTGTTCGTGGGTTTCAGGATCAAGAATATCGTATGTATCAGAAAGTTTAAACAATCCGACATGCTCTCTTATGAAATATGTTTTACGACTTAACATGATTTAACCTCATTTAAAAAGACCCTCACTTCCACCTCTTTTAAAGTACTTAATATTTTTAAAACTTTCACCAATTAAACCTTATGCTTAAGGCCCGGCTTAATCCTTTAACCTTATCCAAATACCTGTTAAGGAATTAATCAGGCAGGCCTGTAAGAATGATCTACCATTCGATTCCATCCCTTTTTAGTTTTGGATTCCACAACCCAGCGAAATCCCCCGCCTACCTCGGGCCAATAAGCCATCCTTGCCACTCCCGCAGGCATTTTTGCTTCAAAACCAACAGCTTCCGAATGTAAATAAGTGACATCCATCAAGACACCCGTTGATCTTTTGCCATCTGAAGTAAAAGACCAAAATGAAATGATGCCATCATCGCCCACACCAATGATTGCAATTTCTTCATAAACCTTGCTGCAACCAACATTGCCGAATTCCCAACGGGCAGTCAATTTCAAATATTTCCCGCCAAGAACTGATTCAAAAATCCTACAGCAGCGCACGGGCCCCATGGGAGATGATGAATGGGCAATCCAAGAACCTAGTAATGGTGAAAACATGCCAAGCTTGCCTCTGTCTTTTTTCCAAAGTTTTCCCATGGTCTATTCTCAATAAAACGAAGGAACATCAATTGTAAAACATCATGCTATACTGAAGAACCAAAGAAGCAAACTGCTGAATGGATTAAACCCCATGCTTAAAAGAAGCTTTACTAATCCAATTGCACTACGTTAAATAAATAATTTTACAATTATTGCCTTAACTAATCAGACCAGTCTATAGATGAAGGGGTATAATGTAATATCGATAAGATCAGGATTTCATAAGCATTACTACAATGCCCCCCAATCTTATGAATGTATTATTGATACCCAAGGTTTAATGAAATGAATTTCACCAAAGCAGCAGGCCTGTTGGGCCAAGTATGTTTTTTGGGCGGTTTTGCCAGCATCATTGGTTCAATTGCCATTTGGTATATCAAGGGCGGCTCTGATTTGCCCCCAGAGGCCAAAGCCCATGGCGAAAGATTTGGTATTTTCGTTGGGCTATGGGCGCCTACTTTTTTCATTCTAAGCCACAGGCTTTCTCACTTTGCCAGGGAATTATCGGATAATAAATCTTAATATTGAATTAAGATTTTACTAGGCTTGCGTTTCAACACATACCCATCGTTCAAACATTTTACATTGTTTCAATGATGGCCTTTCGTTTTTATTTTCCAGGGCAAATACTCTGCACAATAAAACCATCACAAATGCACCATGATAAAACTCCGTCTTAATCCGTTTTTTAAGATTAATCCTTCAAAAACTGATCATTGATTTTCTATTTTACAAATCTATCCATCAGGTATTTTAATTAAAAACCCATGCTCTAAAGCTAATTGACAATCAATTAAAAGTTACGTTTAATAGATTCCATGAAACCAATAATCTTCCTATGTACATTTGCACTGGCCATTGGGGCGGCAGAAAATCCAATCACTCTGAATACCCAACAACGCACCAAGTTGTTGGAATTGATCAAAAACGATAAGGATGCCAAGGCTCGTTTTGACAACTTGAAGCGCGCTGCAGACAAAGTACTTAATGATAGCCCAAATCCTATTCGGGTCATCCAGGGAGAAGGCAAACTTAAGACAGATCCTGTTGCAATCAAAACCCGCGAAAGCCTGGGCGATATGAGAAAAATGTATTTCCTCGCCTATACTTTCGCTGCAACAGGCGATACCCAATACGCAGATAAGGCACGCGAATTCATAGTGGCCTGGTCACAACAAAATATGCCAACTGGTAATCCAATCGATGAAACAACACTTGATGATCTTTTCTTCGCTTTTGATCTTACACAATCCAGGTTTTCCAATGCAGAGAAAAAAATGGCACAAACCTGGTTGCGCAAGGTGGCGGATACTCAAATAGCCATCGGCTTGATGCATGCAAGAAAAGGGGATGGCACATCCAAAAACAACTGGCAGAGCCACCGGATTAAAATCGTCGGGCTGATTGGTTACACCCTTTCAGAAAAAAAATATATCGATTATGCAGTTGAAGGATTCAAAAGACAGATCGAGCTAAATCTCAGGCCTGATGGGTCAAGTATTGATTTTCATGAACGCGATGCTTTGCATTATCACTGCTACGATGTCGAGCCTTTGCTGGAACTTTCTATAGCGGCTAATAACAATGGAACCAATCTTTATACCTACAAATCAAAAAGTGGTGCATCATTGGAAAAATCCGTCAAGTTCCTTCTACCTTTTTGCAACGGTGAAAAAAAACACCCCGAGTTTGTCAAATCAACCGTGGCGTTCGATCGCAAGCGCGCAGAATCTGGCGATGAAAACTATAAAGCCGGGCATCTTTTCGATCCTAAAAAAGGCGGGCATTCTTTAGAACTTGCTGCAGCCTTTGATAAAAATCTTTCGGAAGTGTACTGCCAAGCCACAGGCCGTACTGTATCGAATCATCCATCCTGGCAATTTGTACTCAACGCAGTCCGGGATAAATAAGCAACTTTCTGGAATTATCATTGAGCAAAAACCCACCCATTAAAACTACCGATACCCAAAATCAAGATCGCAGGCATGATCTTGATGCCTTGCGTGCATTTGCCATGTTCCTTGGAATTGGATTACATGCATCCCTAAGTTTTATTTCACTTCCATGGCCTGTCCAGGATATTTCACAACCTAAAATTTTTCTTATCCTAATGGCACTCGTCCATGGCTTTCGAATGCCTTTATTTTTCATGCTGAGTGGTTTTTTCACCATGATGATTTTTCGCAAAAGAAATATCAAGTCATTGGTTTGGCAAAGAACCCTGCGCATTCTTCTGCCATGCCTGATTGGGTGTTTCACCATTATTCCATTAATTGATTATGTATCAACCGAAGCGATCAAAGCCAGCTCTACAAGTTTAAACCTTGATGAAAAATCCCTTGCGGGAGCAATCCGCAAAGGCGATAGAAAAACCATCAATCTGTTCCTCAAAAAATCTGGCCAACTTGAAAAACCCGATGACAAACTTGGCGTCACTCCTCTTTCATGGGCTGCAATGAATGGAGATATCGAAACTGTTTCCGAATTAATCAAGCTGGGTGCTGATATAAATTCAACCAACAAGGACGAGACCACCGCACTACACGGCGCAGCCTTTTTAGGCAGAGATGAAATTGTAAAACTTCTTTTGTATAACGGTGCAGATACCGGCAAACGAAGCAAAGCTGGATTTACCGCCTTGGAAAGTACCTTTGCAGACTCCGCAACCACAACTTTAATTTTGAATATTCTGGACATTAAACCACCCGATGAAACTGATTTAAACGCAGGAAGAACCAGCGTTCGCGCCAGACTATTGTTCAACCAGTTTTCAACCCCCGCTTCACAAACCACACCCCAGAAAACTGAAATAACAAAACCCAAAGAACAAAATAAATTCTACAAGCACTATCATTCCTGGCTTAATTCACCTTCTTTCCAGATAAATATCGGCAACAAACAAGTGCATTTATTTAAAACCAGCATTTTTTATCACCTCTGGTTTCTTTGGTTCCTCTGCTGGATGCTTCTGTTATTCCTGGCTTTTTTCTATCTAGGAGCACTGTTGTTTCGCAAGCTAAACAACAACACAATGCACTTCCTTAAAAAGGCAATGCTGTATATTTTAATCCCCGCTCCTTTGTTGCCTCTTTGCCTGATGGGTGAAATACTTGGCCCCGATACTTCTACCGGGATACTCCCACCCCCACACTTGTTGTTTTATTACATGGTCTTTTTCAGCTTCGGCTTGATCTACTTCGAGATTAATGATTGCACATGTAAACTCACACGCTTTTGGTACATCATGCTGCCTTTGGGCGTGTTTATAATTTTCCCCGCAGAAATTGCATTCAAGGAAAACGCGCCTTTGAACCTTTTACTGCAAACACTTTACATATGGAACATGGCATTTGGAATGATGGGGATGTTTCATGCATTCATCAGAAAAGAAAATTCATTCATCCGTTATTTATCTGATTCTTCTTACTGGCTTTATATTGTTCATCTGCCCTTGGTGATCGAATTGCAATTTCTCGTCAGCAATTGGCCTGCCAATGCATTCTTGAAATTTCTCCTGATCAATTTAATTTCAATCACATTACTTTTAATCAGTTACCATTTACTGGTTCGATCCACCTGGATTGGATGGTTGCTAAATGGAAGAATGAAGCCGTGGTTCACACAATCCTCGATTATCAATGGGCATCGAACATCAGGTCCCACAACTTGACTACAAAAAAATATTCCCGTAAGGAAACTACTTCTTCTTGGGAGCTACTTTGTTTTCAAGATTTTTGTTAAGGTCAGAGGGGTCGAGTTTATTAGGTGCACCCTTTTCTGGAATCTCCAGCCCTGCACTCCAAAGAATGCCATTGACAACCAACTGGCGCAGCCCATCTTTGCCCCAATTGGATTGCATGTGGCCTCCTGTATAAGAAAAAGCCCTGCCACCCTTGGAGGATTCAAAGGCCCAGCCTACGGTTTCGGGGTTTGGTGCATTCTTCTTGGAAGAAGCAGTGGTGCGCATTTTTTCAGGTGGATTGATCATAACCAAAGGGGTAACACCCTTGGCAGCAAAGTTCATATGAAACAACCAGCCTTCATCAACTTCGAATGGAGTGACTCCCCTAGTGATCGGATGTTTTGCAAACTGATCCACCGTTGAAACCCAATGGCCCCTGCAAGAAATACTTTTCTCCCAAACTCCACCCGCCCACTCCAATGCAAGGCTCTTGCGATCGGCAGGATATTCGATGCAATTATGCAAATGAACCAGACCTGCACCTTTGGAAACTGCATTTTCAATCACTTTAAGTTTGGAAGGTTCCAGATAGGCTTGTTTGCCATCGCCTGTTAAGAAAAAGACAATCGCAGATGCATCGTCAAATACTTTTTCATTTTTTGGCCAGCCATCCCGGACAAGGATAGGATGCACACCCTGAGTTTGCTGAAGCATGTTTGCTAGAAGAACAATACCTGCAAAGTATTCATGTTCGCCAGTGGGTTTGGATTCGGGTTTGCCCGCGATTAGGACAATTTTTTTTGCTTTTTCAGAAGTGGGCAACTGCTCAAGTTTGGGTGCATCCCAAAAAGCAAGGGTTGCAGAAACTGAAACAAGCAAAGCAATCAAAGCAGCAAAACGCATAGCAACATCTCCATGATAATAAATAAGTTCTTAGTATCATGAAGGTTTCAAAAATCACTTGCAAGCAGAATTTGATTTAAAACTTATTATAGATCAGAAGCTGACAAGGATGTGATGCAAATTATGCAGCCATCCGTTTTTCCGAACTCATTTCGGTTACAAGAGTGGATTTCATGACATCTTCGAGCGCAACGAGGGCGCGCGCAGCGGTTGCTCCATCCAAGACACGGTGATCGAAAGTAAGGCGGACATCGAGGTTACCCTCTTTATCAAGCATGCCGTAATGTATCTGGGTTGTAAGAATCGGCATAAGACTTAGCAATCCGGCACCCATGGAACTCACCGAGGAAATGGCAAAAGTGCCAAAGTTATGGCAGCGTCTTGGGCCTTCCACATTGAGAGTATACCACCATACAAACTTACGGATCATTGAAGGCACATAACTAAGTGCGCGGGTGCGGGTGTAAGAACGAACCTCTTCAATCGGATCATCCTTATGATGCCTGATGATCTCGTCGATTTCAACTAGGGAGCGATTTTCCGGGCCCCGCACATACCCATAGATCACAATATTTTCGCCATTAACAACCCGTTCAACATTGATCGATGCAATGCTATGGGGATGCTCATAAAACTTGGGCCAGGGGAAATTCATGAAGCTTCTTCGCAATTCGGGGAAATCCCGTGCGACCAATCCATAACCCTTTGCAAAAATACTTGTCCAACTCGGCTTATCGGGGCTCATCTGCCTGGCAATCTTCACCGAAGATAAGCTCATTTTTCTCTCAACGGTTGCAATCGGGATCTTGGCACTGAAATGCATCAGATCAAGCACGATTTTCCTAAAAGGAGAGAGGGAAAGGTAATGTCCAGATGCTTTTGTCATATACATATCAGCCTAATTAAGCCTTTCATTTACAAAAGATAAGTTTCTCTTTAATAGTAAAATGGCTTTATTTTCAATAGCGGTTCTTGAGTTGGTAATTTGAATAAAAACAATAAATTTCACTCGAATAAGCTTCACTAATTCGACAAGATAGGGGATTTGACTGGGCAATTAAACTATGATTAATCAATGAATCACGGTATTGTAATAGCTAATATTTCATCCTCTTAAGGAAATCCCCATGCGAACTGCCATAATACCCCTCCTTACCACGCTTCTCTTTTCTTCACCATTATTTTCTGCAGAACCCAAAGCCTTTCTTAATATCCCTTACACCGAAACGAAGAACGAAAAGCAAACGCTTGACTTATTCGCACCTGCTGGCGCCAAAAACCTTCCCATCATATTTTGGATTCATGGGGGTGGCTGGCAGGCAGGCAACAAGGAAGACGTTCAAATCAAACCCCAAGCCTTTACTGAAAAGGGTTTCATCTTTGTTTCCACCAATTACCGCTTGATCCCCGCAGCATCAATCAAGGAAATGGCAGGAGATATCGCAAAATCAATCCGCTGGGTTTATGATCATGCTAAAGAATACGGCGGCGACCCCAGCACCTTCCTTGTCATGGGGCATTCTGCAGGGGCACAACTTGCTGCGCTGCTTTCCACAGATGACTCCTACTTGAAAGCTGAAAAATTGCCCCTTACTATCATCAAGGGATGCGTACCCGTGGATGGCGACACTTATGATGTTCCAATGCAAATCGCAATGGTTGTTGAACGCAGTGCCATCAGTTACCGAAAGAAATTCGGTGATGAGAAACAACAAAAAGAATTATCGCCAGTCACTCATGTGGCAAAAGGAAAAAACATACCACCCTTTTTAATTCTGCATGTTGCAGGACATCCGGAAACAGGCGGTCAATCACAGCGATTGGTCAAGGAATTAAAAGCTGCTGGGATTTTAGCCAGCGCCTATCCATCCGAGGGAAAAACCCATGGCACCATAAACGCAGACTTGGGAAAACCAGGCGACAAACCAACCCAGGAGTTGTATTTATTCCTTGATAAGGTATTGAAGAAGTAATGTTTTTATTTTACCCGGGAAAGAGATTCATGATGAAAAAGTTACTATTTGGCACGATGGCATTTTTGATTTTAACCATGCTTGCACAAGCAGATGATAGTGCAGATCAGTTGGCAAAAAAAACAGCGGGTGAATTTCTCGATGCATTTAAATCCAACAGGATTGAAGCTGCGATGAAAATTGCTGGCACTCCTTTCTATCTGAAGAATCGCGACCTAATCAAAGACAAAGCTGAGTTAGAAAAACACTTCACCGAAGAATTCAAGAAAAACGTTGGTAAAGTGAATGACCTGACTCATTCTGTCAAAGAAATCCATGCTTTTGAAAACATCAAGGGACAGATCACCGAAGATAAAGAAAAAATCAACGAGGTTCTAAAGGATGGCGACCGGGTGGTTTTATTTGAAGTAAAAATTGGTGGCAATGAAATCACAGTTGCCATAGCACTAGCAGTGCGCCAAGGAAAAGCTTTTGTGGTCGGCGTAAGCAAAATTTCAGAAAAATAGAAATCATCATATTACTGCAACAAAATGTTTTTTAAGCTAAGTGCTTTCATCGCGATATAGTTGAAGAAATCTTTATTTCTCCTCTTCCTTTGTGTTTTGTGGCGAGAATGATTTATCAGCTAAGCTATTTAACTGCGAAGATGCTAGGAGCGCAAAAAGCACCTAGTCGCCAAGATTATTTACAAAATAATGCCTTTCTAAGATTGCTTTATGTATCTTTTCCGAAATTGGGTGATATAATGTCTAAAGTAATTGGTTAAACCAAAGGGTGCAATATGTTCCGCTTTATCACATTAACCGCAACTATTTTATCTTTAGGCTACATAAATGATACCCGGGGTGCCTGAGGCACCGGACCATCTCGATTCCCCTGTACGGTGGGATCCCCCAAAACAATCAAAGTATCTTCTGGGTCGCAGTCAAATCGGACCTCGGGGCAAGCATTTTCCCCCACCCTGATGAACTTGATGAATTCCATAAGCACAGCAAAAGCAAACCTTGCATCTGCTGGAACTTCCTATGGTGGCCATAAGGGAAAAGCCACGGAGGAATTGGATAAAGCAATTAAAATGATCAACATTTACGCACCACAAACAAAAAACATCAAAGCGATATCGACTTTAAAAGAATCTAATTCGCAATCCCAAGGCACAGATTCCTACGCTTCCGATAAGAAGTTAAGACAGGCCAAGAAAGCGATCGAAAACTCCATTGAGATCATGTATGCAACTCGAAACCCTAGTTTTGAAAATCAGCTATTGGTTTCATATTTCAAGAAAGCAAGCAAAGAAATCGACTTAGCTCTCAAACAATGACTTATTGAAGGCACAAACAAGAAAGAAGCCGGCTCACTTCAGTGAACCGGCTTCTTTCTTATTAATCAAAAACAATTACAAGGGCGTTACTTCAAATCAATTTTAAGGGAGTTCTTTTCGCCAGCTTTGATCTCTACGGAAATATCGGTTGTGTTTACCGATTCAT
The DNA here is from genome assembly GCA_009920765.1 of Planctomycetota bacterium. Lineage (GTDB taxonomy): Bacteria > Planctomycetota > Planctomycetia > Gemmatales > Gemmataceae > UBA969. The sequence continues at coordinate 21,762 of RFZJ01000049.1, forward strand.
ATTTGGTTGGGATATCGGATTTAAAACCACCTGGTGGAGGTGGCGCAAGCACACCGGGCGAGATTTCCTTCGTCATATTTTTTGCAGCGGTCACTTTGTATTTGCCTGCAGGAGCACCATCATCTTTGCCATAAGTGTAAATGGAAAACTTGCCATCCTTGTCAGACATGCCTCGAGGAGCGACCTTACCTTCGGAATGGTGCAAAGAAATGGAAACATCAGCAGCGGGTTTACCATTGAGCGTGACAACCCCATCTACTGGGATGGTGGAGATTTTTTCGGGGCCCTTGGGGGCATCCGAGCCACAACCCAATGCAGCCAAAACTGTAACAACAAATCCAACAGGAATAAAAATTTTCATGATTATTCTTTCCAATCAATAAAGATTATTGAGATATAGCTTCTTCACCTGCGCGAGTACCCATGGCACCAAAAATACCAAAAGGACTGGGACCGGAAAGACCTGTAGCATTGGCATTCTGATTTCCAGAATCAATGTTATTGGTAATGAACCGAACAGAGGCATCACCAAAAACTGCAACGATGCCACCCGTATGGGTACTGCTCGGAGGGTACATTCCAGAACCTGCATCCCACCGCACCCAACAACAAGCAGGGCTACTATTAGGCGCAGCATTGGTGGAGATACCTGAAAATCCAGAACCACCATCATGCCAGCGTAAACCTGACCAAGTTGCTAGATCCCCTTGAGAAACTGCAGCAGGAAAAGATCGGTTTGCGAAATCAAAAGAAGCTCTGCATTGATTCGGGGTGGTGAACCAATTACCCGCTTGAATATAAGTCATGGTCATATCGCGAGCGGATCCACTTGTGGCGCGCCTTCGTTCAGCCATTGCCAGGGTATTGCTGGTGCCATCAGTAATATCTTTGAATTTCAAGCCGGTGCGCACCCCGGATAATGCGGCTGTTTGGGAAGCGATAAACATACCCCTTTCCCGAGCAAATTGAATCTGGTCGATGGAATCCCCCAGGCAAAACATGTAGTTGGTTTGTTGGGTGGTATTACTATCTGGTATGGGGGCGGGATCGGAAGGGCAAAGCAATCCCGGAATCCTTTGTTTTTGATTTAGGAAAGTCCCCCACCAAGGATCTTGATCGCCATCTGTTGCTTCAATCTTGGCAAACAAAGCTGCCTGTTCCAAATAAGGCAATAAAAGGAGAACCCCACTTTGCCTATAATTGACAACACCCGCAGGAACAACACTAAGTTGGCCTTGATGCCAGGGAAGTGCCCCCATGGTGCTTTCAAAATTATGAATAGCAAGGCCCAGTTGTTTAAAGTTATTTGTACACTGTGTGCGGGCGGCAGCTTCCCGCACCTTCTGCACCGCAGGCAATAGTAATCCAATCAAAATCGCAATGATTGCTATCACCACCAAAAGTTCAATAAGGGTAAATGCACTTTTATTTTTATACATGATAGCATTTCCACAACCAAAGCTGGACTATGGCGAGACTTAGGCAAATAATACGAAAACTATAATTTATTTTAAAGGTTCATGCAAACCTATTAGCTTAAAATCAAAAGGCTAGTTTATACTTAATATGTAATACCCTTATTATAACGATATTGCTAGAATAACTGAGAAGTTATAAATCCTTGCCTTGAACATAAGCCCTAAAGTATGAATTGTTTTACATAAAAGTGAGACCCGCAAATTCCCCTATTGGTCTTGCAATGTATTGCCATTAAGAAAGAAACACCATGAATCACCTGCTTAAAGCCCTGCTCTTAACTCCAATCTTTTGGTTAGCAACACTGAATAGTGTCATTGCCCAGGAAAAAACAAAGTCGCAATACTACTTGATTGGAAACTCACTTACCTGGGACACCTCACCTAGATTGCTGAATGGAGATGTTCAATGGCATGTTGATTGCGGAGTTCCATTACCTTTTATTTATGCAAACCCCGACAAGCCATGTGTGAAGGAATCCACCCTTTGGCCCAACGCACTGCGGGACAAACAATACGACTTCATCTCCGTGCAGCCTCATTATGGTTCAACCCTGACGCAAGATGTTGAAACGATATCTGCATGGATGAAATTGCAACCCAAAGCTGTGTTTATCATTCATTCGGGTTGGGCCTGGCATTCGAAGCTTGCTGATGAATTTGCAAGTTATGGATCACCCGAGCAAATGACTCATAGCCCCGTTTATATCCGTGCCTTGATTTCCGAACTGAGAAAACTGCATCCCGGGCGTGAATTAAGGCAGACCTTTGCCCAAAACCTGCTTGCATCGATCGCAGAGGATATTTCCGCAAAAAATGCGCCTTTAAAAAATGTCGCAGAATTATATCGCGATGACATCCATCTAACCCACAGCCATGGGAAATACCTTGCACATAACGCTATGAGGCACGCAATGGGCCAACCATTTTCCCATGTTGGATTCGAAAAGCTGGATCCAGAGGTTAAGAAATATCTTGATGGCGTGCTGGCAAAACTTTCCACATCAGCTAGCGACAAAACCCTTCTCACCAAGATTCTTTCCTTGGAAGAAAAAGTGGATCGCGCATCTTTGATTTCAATGATTTCGAACCCGAATTTGAAAGTCAAACTTCAAATAATGTTACCTGAAATTGAACAAGCAGCAAAGGCACGACGCAACACGCTTTTGCTGGATGCGGAAATCAAGGAACTGGGAGGAAAACTTATTTGTACTCCCACAGCACCACAATGGCTTTACCTTGCCTCTGCAGATACTGCCACTGAAATCTTTGACGTTCCCGCAGCAATCGACCTTTACAATGGCAACAACCCCCTCAAGGGAAAAGGTGGCAAAAATGAACGCGTTACCGATGATTGGCTCAAACGACTTTCAAACATTTCCACCCTGCGAAAACTGGACCTTGCAAATTGTGCCATCCAAGGCGATGGGTTAAAGCATATTTCCTCACTAAAAAACCTGCGCGAACTCAACCTGACTTTAACCCCCGTGAACGATGATGGCCTTAAACATCTTTCCGGCCTGACCGATCTACGAACTCTGGGACTGGCTTCAACCCAGTGCACAGGCACGGGATTCACCCATCTAAAGCCCCTTACCAAGCTTGAAAATGTCAACTTCCATTTCACACCTCTAAACGATGCAGGCTTGCAGGCTATCTCATTGCTGCCGCTTTCAGGCAGGCTTTGGTTCGCTCATACCAAGTTCACCGATGAGGGTGCCTCACATCTAAAAAACCTTACCCAACTGAAACGCTGTGGCATTGGCAGCGCCAACAAAGCCAGCTCAGGCGAAGCCATCGCTGCTCTCACCAAACTACCACTTGAAGACCTGGCATTGCTGGATAACCAAGCAAATGCCGTGGGCATTTCTCATGCATCCAAGATCTCAACACTCCTTCGGCTTGATGTTTCGCATGCCCCCACCGTGAAAGATGAATCGTTACTGCTGGTGGCACAAATGCCCAAGTTGGAAGAATTTAAACTTGGCAGTGCGCTGGTTACAGATGCAGGGCTGCAAGCGCTTGCAGCTTCGAAGTCTTTGAAAAAACTATCGCTGAGTGGGTGCAGGAACATCACCCCCGCCGGAGTTGAGCAGCTACGCAAGGCCCGACCCAACCTGGTGGTAGAATCTAAATAAAGACATCAACTTTCGTGAGTAGCCCAAATTGATTGGTTTTACTCAACCCGATTACTTAAACTGTAACTCATTGGAATACTGGAAATTTTACCCCACCGGAACTTGACTCATGACTCAAACAAAATTCATCTGGCTCACAGCCTTTCTGTTGATCAGCGTTGCACCTGAAATTTACGCGCAAAAAGCACCCTACGATGTTTTCCCGCCCGCAGAAGCCCCCTATTATCGTGTACGCTACGAAGCTTCCACCAATCCAGGTGAGCTTACCTTCCCAGTCAACTACACCATCTGGATTCCCAAGGATGTGAAGAATCTACGGGGCGTGATTGTTCATCAACATGGTTGTGGCGAAGGATCTTGCAAATCCGGCCTTACAGGCGCCTACGATCTTCATTGGCAGGCACTTGCAAAAAAACATGATTGTGCCCTTCTTGCTCCCTCCTACGAACAACCAGAAAAAGGCGATTGCCAAATGTGGTGCGATCCACGTAATGGCTCAAGCGCAGCGTTTCAAAAATGCCTTGTCGATCTTGGTGCCAAGTCCGGACATCCCGAATTATCAAAATTGCCTTGGGCACTTTGGGGCCATAGCGGTGGTGGGCATTGGGCAGGTGGCATGGTGCTAATGCATCCCGAACGCGTTGCAGCAGCCTGGCTTCGTTCAGGTGTTCCACTTCTCAAGGCAAATTCAGAACGCTCGACCATCAAAGCCCATGCTTTGCCTGATGCAGCTCTGAAAGTTCCCGTCATGTGCAACCCAGGAACCAAAGAAGGCGTTACTGTCAAAGATTCTCGTTTTGCGGGAGTTTGGCCTGCCAACGAAACCTTCTTCAATGAAATTCGCTCCAAGGGTGGCCTGATCAGTGTTGCAGTCGATCCGCTGTCTAGCCACGAATGTGGCAACCAGCGTTACCTTGCAATCATATGGCTTGATGCTTGCCTAAGCGCCCGCCTGCCCAAGATCGCAATTAACTCACTTAATTCCATGCCCACCGATCAAGCATGGCTTGCCCCCATCACCGGAGGTGAAGCTCAACCCATGGCAAAATTTTCTGGCGACCCCCTGAAAGCTGCCTGGTTGCCAAACGAAGCAATAGCAAAATCGTGGATGCAATATGTGAAAGATACTTTGGTAAGTGATTCCACCCCACCACCTGCCCCTACAAACTTACAGGTGAAAGGAAACGAACTTCAATGGGAATCAGAAGCTGACCTTGAAAGTGGGCTCGCTAGTTTCATCATTGAAAGAGATGGTAAAGTTCTTGCAAGCCTTCCCGAGACTGGGAAGAACCCCTTTGGGCGCCCGATTTTCCAGAACCTGCAATACAGCGACACGCCCACACAACCGCTTGTTCCAATGAAATACACCGATACAAAAGCAGAGGCAGGCAAGAAACATATTTACCGCATAATCGCAGTAAATACAGCAGGCTTAAAGTCAAAGCCCTCTGCAGATTCTAAATAAACCAATGTTTAAAAGACCCACCAAGCGTAGTGGATGGGCTTGAGGGCATTTAATAAAAGTGGTGGAGATTAGAAACCCGGACTAGCGAAGCGAAGGGCCCTTTTCCCGGAGGGAAGAGGGTTGGGAGTTGGGGGAAGAAAAAGAGAAAAAGTAAAAGGAGAAAGTGACCGGCCCGGTGTTATTTCCCTTCGAGGATTTTATCGAACAGTTTGAAAGCTGCTTCTCGCATTTCCGGGTTGAAATCGTGTCCGCCTTCAGGGTGGAGCACCTTCAAATTCTCGGGCTTCTTATACAGCGAAAAAATCTTAGCTGCAGATGCAGCAACCCGATCCACACTATCTGCTTTAAAATTGCTATCCATGGTAGGCGAGATGATGAGGGTATTTCGGGGAGCGAGTGCGCCAATCATTTCATGAAAATCAAACGGGATTTGTTCGAGCTTGCCTTTAAAGTTGGCAAGTTTAGGCATGTACCTTGTCTGACACCACCCTTTCTCCAACTCCCATACCTTGGGGTTGCCACCCATGTAATCGAGATAAGAATCCAACCCGCAACTGGAAACAATCACCTTGATGCGATCATCAAAAACAGCAGTGTAGACCGAGTTATGCCCACCCAGGGATTGGCCAACTGCGCCAAAGTTTTTGTGGGTAAGGTATGGCAGGGTTTCCAAATAATCAAGGCCCCGGATATTATCCCAGACTGCCTTTAGTGTGCCACTCTCCCAACCCAAAGCCTTAAGATCAGGCTGATACTTTGCAAGCAGGGGATAACTGGGAGCAAGGGTGATAAAACCACGCTGGGCTAATTCCATCGCATATCCACGGTTGGCAACATTGCCTATGCCCACGACTGTGCCATGGCCTATTTGATTGTTGGTGCCATGCAGGCAAAGCACAGCGCTGGCTTTTCTTTTTCCTGATAATGCATCCTTGGGAATACAAAGATATGCGGTAACCCGTGAATTAGGTTCGCTGGCATAGGAGATTAATTTTCGCACATAGGTTCCACCATCGAATTCCTCCTCGACTTTTACATCGAGAGGGCAGCGTTTTTCCTTTCCGGGTAGTTTCCCCATCACGGATTCCATGCCCCGGATGATCTCGGCTTTTCGCTTTTGCCAATCCTCCGTCGTAGCCACAGGAATGGGTTTACCAGAAGCATCCCTGAAGAGCATAAGATTTTCCCGGGGCAATCTCTCTGACACGTTCAGTTTATCTTGGTAGCCATGGGGTGAAAAAAGAAGGAGTAATGAAAGGCTTATCGACAACATGACGAATTCTCCAAGGGTGATGATTCCTAAAGCTTACCTTAAAGTTTGTGAAAGAAGAAGTAATCGATTACATTATTTGCGGTATGACAATGTTTTGAAACTGAAATGATTTAGAAAGAAAACCCTTGGATTTATCACACATCTTGCTGCTGGGATTATTATTTTTCCTTGCAGCGTTGTTGTATTCATCGGTGGGCCATGCAGGGGCCTCTGCATACATCGCAGCGATGGTTCTTGCGGGAATAGGCCCGAGCATCATCAAGCCAACCGCGTTTATTCTCAATATTTTTGTAGCCAGCCTGGTAACTTATCAGTTCCACAGGGAGGGATACTTCCAATGGAAATTATTCTGGCCTTTTGCAATCGCATCGGTGCCATGCGCCTTTTTGGCTTCTTATGCCTCGTTACCATTAAGCTGGTTTAAATTAGGATTGGTGGTAATCCTTTTATTGGGTGCCCTTAGGTTATTCCTGAATAATGATGATTCAAAACCTTGGTATCCCAACCGCTTTAGCAAGTACAAAGGGATGATGATAGGTGGGATGATAGGTGGGTTATCGGGTCTGACAGGAACAGGTGGGGGGATTTTTCTTTCGCCCATCATTCTTTTTTCAGGCTGGGCCAACACCCGCACCACCTCCGGAATTAGTGCCTCGTTTATTCTGGTCAATTCAATCGCAGGTTTGATCGGATGCATTGCATCCACCCATCATTTACCCGAGGCAATTTTTCTTTGGGTCCCCATCGTTGTCTTTGCTGGGTTTCTAGGGAGCCAACTGGGAGTTCGAAAACTTCCCCCGATAATTCTTCTGCGTTTTCTAGGACTCGTAATGGTGATCGCAGCGTGCAAACTTATGTTCCAGTAATGGTTGGATACCATTTAAATTTAGTGTAGAGTAATTAAATATTCCATTAATCAAGGATCGACCATGGCAGAAAACCCCAGAACCGATAGTTTCCTCAATCCAAAAGATCACAGGATTGGCATCTACATCAAATGGCCCTACCTGGTCGGGTTCACCCTGCTTGCCTTGGCGCCAGTCGCTCTGGCCTGGGCACAGTACCTTACCATGGGCCTACCAACCCTGCCCGATAGCCCCAAGATTATCCCCGAATCGTTTAACGATCCGATTGGCTTTCCAGCATGGCTTCGCATCAATCACTTTGTGAACTTTTTCCTGATGGTGCTTCTGGTACGAAGCGGGCTCTCCATCCTTGTTGATCATCCAAGACTGTACTGGAGCGATCATTGTACACTTGGTTCCGAATGGATCCGATTCACCCCAATCGTGGTGCCTAAGGATTCCGTCTGGACTGCCAAGCAAGATAGCAGATACCTATCCCCATGGATCGGGCTTCCCGGTTTCAGGCATACCGTCGGTATTGCCCGCATCTGGCATTTCCTTAGTGCATTCTTCTGGCTCGCCAACGGCCTTGTCTTTGTGGGCTTACTGTTCTTCACAAACCAATGGAAACGGCTTGTACCCACTGATTTCCAAATCTTCCTCGATGCCTGGTCGGTACAGGTGCACTATGCAACCTTCCACCTTCCAGTCGAACCAAACGGGTTTTACAAATATAACCCCCTGCAGCAACTGTCGTATTTTGGAGTGGTCTTTGGCATCGCACCGATCACCTTCCTAACAGGCCTTGCAATGTCCCCCGCAATAGACAACCGCTTCAAATGGTTTCCTTATTTGTTTGGTGGCAGGCAGTGTGCGCGCTCCATCCACTTCCTTGCGTTGTTGGGCTACCTTGGATTTCTGATCCCGCATGTCACCATGGTTATCATCACCGGCTTTGCCCAGAACATGAACCACATCGTTTTCGGAACTGATGATACGAATCCGATGGGCATGGTTGTTGGGCTTTCTGCAATAGCTTTTGTCGCAGCATTCTGCGTGTTTGCAAACTGGTTCTCCTGGAAAAACCCGCGCTGGCTGCAACTTTTATCACGTAACATTCTTGGCTTCTTCAAAAGGCTTTTCGTCAACAAGATGGAATCCGTAGTCCAGTACAAAAAAGAAAACATCTCTCCCTATTTCTGGCCCAATGGCAACCTTCCAACCTGCGATGAATGGAAAAACCTTTCTACCAACAACTTCAAGGACTACCGCTTGAAAGTATTCGGATTGGTCGAAAACCCGTTGGAACTTTCACTTGATGATATGGAGAAAATCGCAAAACAAGACCAAATCACCATGCATCATTGCATCCAAGGCTGGTCGGGGATCGCCCACTGGGGCGGAATACCTCTCCATAAAATCATCGAAATGGTGAAGCCACACAAAGATGTCAAAACCGTTGTATTCCATTCCTATGGCGAAGGTTTGCATGGTGGAGAGTATTACGACACCCTTACAATTTACAACGCCCAACATAATCTCACCCTTCTTGCTTTCGAGATGAACTACGAGAGACTGCCGCTGCTTTACGGTGCGCCACTCCGCCTAAGGGCTGAAAATCAACTCGGGTTCAAGATGGTCAAATGGATCAAGTCAATTGAGTTTGTTACCTCTGAAAAATCGGTGGGCAAAGGTTTCGGTGGTAAGAACGAAGATGATGAATACTACCCCATGCTAGCCAACATTTAAAATGGGCCAAGTCAAATGCTAGATGAAGCCAGCAGGATTAAGGACTTCCCTTCCCTTAAAAACAAGATCTACTTCAACTCCGCAGCAGAAGGTATACCTCCGCTTTCTGTAAAGGACGCTTTGCTTCAATATTTCCAGGATAAACTCCTTGGTATGGATGGTAGATTGCTGCATGAGGCGCAATGGAATGCCACCCGCGAACTCGTCGCTTCCTTCTATCATCTTACTCCAAGCGAAATTGGTTTATGCTCATGCTCTTCCGAAGCCTACAATCTTGCAGCAATGGCTTTGCATTTGAAGGCTGGCGATGAAGTTGTAATCAACGACCTTGATTTCCCCGCAGGTGCAACACCCTGGCTGCAGGAAGGATGCCCTGCAACCGTAAAAGTTTGGCGACATCGAAATAACATATTGCAATTCGAAGACCTTTTACCACTCCTTGGTCCAAAAACCAGGCTGGTGAATGTTTCGCTCGTCAGCTTTCTCAACGGCTTTAAAATCTCTGTTCCTCATCTGGTTGAAATTGTACGAAAACATTCACCAAGCCTTTTGGCTGTGGATGTCACCCAGGCACTCGGTAGAATTCCGCTACAACTTCAAGGCGTTGATTTGATCATCTCCAGCACCCACAAGTGGATTCTTGCAAGCCATGGTGGTGGCTTGGTGGGTGTACCTTGCGCCAAAAACAAGTCTCTGACCGCACCCGCTGGTGGTTGGTTCAACCTGGAAGAGCCCTTTGGTGCCAACCGCTTTACCGAGGCCAAAAGTAAGCCGGGTGCAGCGAGCTTTGCAGTGGGTATGCCTAATTACCCTGCCATTTATGCCATCCGTGCTGGGTTGCAATACATCCAATCCATCGGTGTTGAAAAAATCGATGCTGCAACCCGGCCCTTGGTTTTGCACTGCCTCGAAGAGTTGGCGAAATTGCCCATCGAATTGATCACTCCCACGAATCCGGAACATGTTGCGGGCATCCTGGCGTTTAGACATACCAAGGCGGATGTTATTCATGCTCATCTAAAATCAAAAAATATTCATTTGATGGGCAATGCTGGGCGATTAAGAATTGCAATTCATGGCTACAATACCCATGAAAATGTGGAAGTATTACTACAGGAATTAAAAGCTGTGCTTAAGCAATTATAATGATCTCAAATGCGATTGGCATTTATCATGCATCACATCCCAAGCCCCAAACATGCTTATGAAAAGATCTCTTGAGCCACTTTACCAGCAACATCGGTCAGCCTGAAATCACGGCCAGCATAACGATAGGTTAGCTGGGTATGGTCAAGGCCCATGAGCGCCAAAAGGGTGGCATGAAGGTCGTTATTGTGCATTCTACCTTCCACAGCCTTGATACCATATTCATCCGTCACACCATGACTAAAGCCTTTTTTAACTCCCGCACCCACCATGAACATCGGGTAGCCAGTGATGTTATGATCACGGCCATCCTTTCCCTGGGCAGTAGGGAGCCTGCCAAATTCACTACCGAATAAAACTAGAGTTTCATCAAGAAGGCCACGTTGATCGAGATCTGCAAGCAATGCTGCAACGGGTTGATCAATGGAACCACAGCGATCTATCAAGCCCTTGTGAAGATTATTATGATGATCCCAGCCCGGTTGACAAATCTCAACAAAACGAACACCCGCTTCGCAAAGCCTTCGAGCCATGATGCATTGGCGGGCAAAGCTTGAAGTGGCGTTTCGATCTGTGCCATAAGCATCTTTGGTGCGTTGGGATTCTCTGGAGATATCAAGAAGCTCGGGCACCTTGTGCTGCATTTTAAAACCGAGTTCAAAGTTTTGGATGATGCCCTCCAAAGAATCAGGGGCACCTGCCGAAGAAGCCAGGTCACGATTCATGGCTTGAATCAAATCAAGCTGCTTGCGTTGCAATAACGTATCAGACGAGGCCCGAAGGTTGGGCAGATTGCCTTTGTCATCGATTCTGGTTCCTTGAAAATGGGCAGGTAAAAATGCACTTCCAAAGTTTACTGAACCCCCAAAGTTTGGCGGTGGATTAATCGTAATGTAGCCTGGCAAATCCTGATTTTCACTACCAAGCCCGTAAAGAAGCCATGCTCCCATGCTGGGCCGGGTAAGAGCTGCATTGGCACTTCCCGTATGCAACTGAACAACGGCCTGCGGATGTGCGGGGGTATCCGTGTACAA
>RFZJ01000050.1 GCA_009920765.1 Planctomycetota bacterium
GCATTCAAGGAAGACGAATCCTTGGCGGCAAACGACTCTGCCAATACTTTTTCATAATCCTTGGCGAGTATTTCAAACTTGCCTGTTTCCTCATCAGCAACCCTCTTGCGCATCGCTATTTCAGCTCGGTCATGGATTGAATTTCCCGTCAACACGGTGCGCTCATAAGCAGCCATTGCCTTGGCAGCTCCATCCCGGGTTGGCAAGGTTCCAAACACTTCCTTAAACATGGCAACATATTCCGGCTTGGCACGCATCCTATCAATCACTGCTTCCCAGGCATTGCCTTTGCCGTCAAACATCTCGAGCGGGTTTTGAGGCGGGCCCTGACATTGGGCTTCCAAAGTGGGAGCTCTACCATCCCAAAACTGAACCAAGCTGTAGGCCGAGTTATACACCGATGGGGCACTCATGCCACCAAGGTTTCCGTTAATACCTACAGAAACAGGGGATTGGTCAGTGAATCCCAACTTAGGATTATGGCAGGAAGCGCAGGAAACAGTATTATTTGAAGAAATAATAGGATCAAAATAGATTTTCTTCCCAAGATTCCACTTGGCTACGGTGAGAGGGTTTTCAACAGGAACTGGTGGGTTTTGAGTCAAACCAAGTGGCACTTTGATTTTAACCACGGCTATTTCTGATTCTTTACCGGTAACAGGATCCGTAACCTTTTGAGTGCCATCATTCCAAAAAGAAGGAAGCTTATCCCACTCTGCAGCATTTTGGGACCGATTCAAAAACACGATGGGAACCTGCTCAGCATCGGACTTGGCCCAAGCCTTATTGGGCAATGCGAATTCCGAATCAGACTTATCAGGAGCAGCGGCAACCACCTTTTTATCTGCATTAAGCAAGTACAAAGATAATCCTACGCCAAAAACCCCAAGCCCTAGGATGCAAGTCTTTTTAAAGCGAAAACTAAGCATTATATTCTCCTCAATACAAATTGATCTGTGAAAGATAAAATTAAAACTCAGGCCTTTTCATGGGCGAAGTGGGCTTGGATCTACCCACCCCCCGGTCGTACTTCGAAACTTCAGGCTCGCCAATATGCGCAATCAATTGCTTGACAATGTCATCACTGCGTTTGCCCTCGGCTTGCGATTGGAAATTGGCCCCAACCCTGTGCCTAAGAACAGGGACTGCCGCTTTCTTAATATCATCTATAGACACGCTAAAGCGCCCGTCCATAGCAGCAAAGGCCTGACCTGCGCGAATTAAAAACTGCCCCGCACGCGGCCCCGCACCGTAATCCACCCAACGTGTGATAAAATCTGGTGCATCTAATCCCGGGCGAGTACTTCTCACCAACTTTGCAACATAATCCACAACATAATCGCCCACGGGTACTCCGCGCACAAGTTTTTGCAAATTGATAATCGCTTTACTGCTTAAAACCTTGGTTAACTCATGCGATTCATCCTTGGTGGTCTGCGTTAAAATCTTCTTTTCTTCATCAAAGGAAGGATAACCAACATAAATATTGAACATGAAACGATCTTGTTGTGCTTCAGGAAGCGTGTAAGTGCCTTCCTGCTCGATGGGGTTTTGCGTTGCAATCACAAAGAACGGATCTGGGAGTTTATGCGTTTCCTGCCCGATAGTGACTTCCCGTTCTGCCATCGCCTGTAAAAGTGCAGCCTGAGTTTTGGGGGGTGTTCGGTTAATTTCGTCCGCAAGAAGAATATTGGTGAAAACGGGCCCTTTAACAAAGCGGAACTCTCTTTTACCAGGTTCTTTTTCATCAAGGACCGTGGTGCCTGTAATATCAGATGGCATAAGGTCTGGGGTGAATTGTACCCTGCGGAACGAAACATCCAAAATCTGACTTAACGAACTTACCATGAGGGTCTTAGCAAGGCCTGGAACACCCACCAATAAACAATGCCCCTTGGTGAAAATTGCAGCCAAAATTTGATCAATTACTTCAGTTTGCCCCACAATAACACGACCCAACTGCTCCACCATTTGTTTGCGGGCTTGATTAAACTGACTAAGATATTCGCCTATTTTATCCGTTGACACCTTTAAATACTCCTCGATTCAGCCGAGCATAGAGATTTATACTTCATCATTCTAATAAAGAAGCACAAGCTATAACAGCAATAATTATTAATTGCCCGAATCAATCAAAATATCATTCGCCATTACCCAACCAAATCTCCCAGTTGCAGTACTGACCAAAAACCAATCCTCCTGATGATCCAAAATTTTAACAGTGGTGCCCGGCTTCAATGCCGGTCCGGGATGATCAGGGTAGGAAAGCTCATTACCCACTTTAAGATAAAGAGGTTTTTCCGCTACAATAGCTGTAGAAGCAAGGCCTTGTTTATCCTCGGATTTTTGAGTAACCGCACCGGCTCCCAGAATACAACCAAAGGCGAGAAAAAGCCCTATTTCCCGAAGTCGTCCCCCAGTTAGAAAAATAGTAACCCAGCCAAATAAATTAAAAACACCAAGAACTGCAATAATATTGCGTGAACCTAATCCACTTAACCAAAATGAAACACCTGGTTCATCAAGTGCCAATTCTTGGCTAACCCAAAGGTTGATTTTTAAGAGTTGAGAATCACAAGGATACAAACGCAAGCCTTGGTTGGATACCTTCAATGCGTGCGCAGGGTTTCCCGCCAATAACTCCGCAGCGGCCCACTCTCGAAAGAAGGTAGGGCTTTGGGGTAAATGGCCAGCACATTTCCTAAAGCTTTCGGCTGATTGCCTGAAAAAGGGACTGGCTAAAGCGGCATCTTGTTTTAAAGCCAAACCTTGGTTGTAAAAATTCCGGGCCTTATCAAAATCTTCATGCACATGCTGACAAGGTAAAATCAAATTAATAAAAATCAGCATTTCAAGGTTCATCTCCGAACCTCCAAAACGCCAATCCAAGCAATAGCTTGCCCAATGATATCAGATTGTTTTTTTGGGAGACCGGGGTTGAATTTAGCGGTTTCTACCTCACCAATGTACTCGGAAAATCGCTCGGTTTCTTCTTGATTCAGAAACTTAGCAAACAATCCGTTTACAATTTCCGTACTGGTCACCACCCCCGAAAGCCTGAAGGATTGATGAAAATATTCCTGCATCAATTCAAATACACCCTCTGCCTGAACCGAATAAGTTTCATTTTTTAGGCCAGCCAGATTTTCAAGCACCCATAGAGCACGGCCTCTACCATTTAGCAACGCCAGACTGGCACGGTATTTTGCAATACTCCAAATTGCAATACCCACAAATGGTGGAGTGAAAAATAACCAAATAAATTCAGTAAAACCAACCCCCTTGACAGAGCCAAGCCAAGGTGATTTTCTCAATTCATCAACATCAAAAACAACATCAGGCCCTCGTAAACTTACTGCAAAAATCTTCCTTTGCAAAACCCCCACCTCAATGGAATCTGAAAACTCCAGCATCAATTGCTTTTTAGACCAAGGAATATCCGGATTGATATAAGGAAATGGAATTTCAGGGATGACCAATCTGCCCTCTTTTAAAGGCCAAAGCCTACAAAAATAGCGCCATCGTCGCGCTTCAGATTGGGTTAACCCAGGCAAAACCTCGACCTTGAAAGATGCATTTCCCGCAAACATCGATTCAAAATCCAAGTCATGCGGGGGAGATACCACTTTTCCAAGTGCCTGAATATCAACTTCGAAATCAAATGCAGATCCGGGATCGATAACAGCATCTTTTACCAAGGCCGTGATTCGAAATCGGGAGCCTACAGCCCCACTAAACTGCATGCCATCAGGCAGATTTCGAGGAAACCAGGGGGTCAAAACAACATCGCCATCAGCCGCTTGTAAAACAGCGCAAAAAAGAAAAAAAAGCTTGGCAACAAAAATGGTTCTTAAGGTAAGCATCAAAAGGGATTCTCCCCTGCAGCCTGCCTGACTTTTTTTGCAGCATCCCGGATCAATTTTTCAGCATCACCCCTGCTAAGGTCCTGCAAACTTCCACGATAAGGAACGAGATCAAGATTGCCCCTGCCCGCCTGAACCTTGTCTGTGAGTATCTCAGCTTTCTTATCCGTTTTTTTTACCTTGGAGCTGTCCGGATCCTTATCAGAAACATCACCCTTGCTTTTATCCTCCGAAGATTTAGACTGCGAATTTTTATCCCCCTGTTTCTTTTCACCCCCTCCTGATTTTCCTTGGGAATTTTCATTTCCATATGGCTCATATTGCGCCATCAGAAAGGCGTTATAATTTATTCTTCTGGTGATATTCATCAAATCAACAGTAGAAACCCCGGGTGTTTTCCTGGCTTTATTGAGCATTTCACTAGCTTTGACCAGGTGGGGTACACTTCGAACCCGGGCAGTTTGCAATAGACAATCATTATAACCGATGGTGGCTGCCACCCCATAAGATGAGGAAGAACCCGCAAGATTTTCAAGCAAACCCGATGCCACCTCAAGAAGCTTTTCCTTCTCGACTCCATTCGCATTTTTAGAAATCGCAATATTAGCCAACGATAAATACCAGGTGGCTTTAGCAACATCATGCGCCCGGGGTAAACTGGCGGTTAAACACCTCTTGGCGTTTTCAAAATCACCTTTTTCAAAGTAGGCAAATCCCTGCACAACCTCCTGGTCTTCCTGACCTTGAAAAAAAACTCCTGCAAGCACCAGTATGATAATAAATGAGTTCATTTATCTACCCTCTGGACGAATTGGAGAACTAACCCACAAACATTCGGGGGAAACATAATAGCCAACAAAAGGCAAAGGAGTCCGGGAAAGGCAAACCAGGCAGGGGATGCAATATAAACTTCCCCAACCCCCGAAAATGAATCGCGATTAGATTGCCCTTTTTTCAGGACATCAAAAACACGATCTTCCGGGATAATTTTAGAGTCAAGCGCCACCGCATTTGCATTTTTACCAGCACAATATACCCCAAGAATTTCAGGAACTTTTGATGCCTCAGGAAACACCAAGGTCATCCCAATATCTGCAGGAATATTGGCACGAATCAAAGCATCCCGAATTGATTCTTCCTCACCAGGTTTTTCAAATAAAACAACAACCATCTGTTTAATGTTTAAAGTTTGATTTGCCAATGTTTCAATAGCATTTTTTATTGCCCCACTTAAAGAAAAGCCCATATCCAAGGTATCGGCTTTCGCATTTTCTCCCGTTACCCTTTTTAATGATGAAGCCACATAATCATAAAAATCCGGATCCAAAGTCAGTGGGCAAAAAATATCACTTTCTCCACCATAAGGCATCAATGCAATTCTGCCACCATCCAGCTGAAAAAATTCTTTTTGTATCTGGGAAAGTAATTTTGCCTGTAAGCCAATCGAACTTTGCAATGTTTTTCCATCAGCTTTTAATGCAATTACAACCAAGCCATTTCTTGTTTCCAATGCACTGGTCTTATGATTTGAATGTAACGGGCCGGCAGCAGCTATAATCAGAAGCAGCATACCACCAATTAAGCAGAAATTATTCCTTATAAACCAGCACAAAGAGATAGGCTGAATAAATCTGGGGGGCAACCACAATGCCAGGCTTGCCACAAGTTTTCCTTGAATTCGTTGCAGGGCTATCACAAGAAAAACCAAGGCAAACAAGCCTAATAACAACAAGGGATTCTCAAAGAATTTATTCATGGTTCAAGCAATCCTTTGCCAGCGACTATCTGCTGAAAAGATCCCAACCCCACAACAAATCAAACTAGCAAAAAGAAACAAAGGATAAAAATCCTGGGAGGGTTTCGAGTACAAAGCCATACGGGGCTGTTGCTCCAAGCGGTCGATTTTCTGAAACGCCTCCGTCATGCTTTTTTCATCCGAAGCATCCAGAGCCAAGCCATTGGTTATCTGGGCAAGGCTCTTTAATCCCTCATGTGCCAGCCTTCGCTTTTCTTTTTCTTCAGAAGAAGCGGTGCTTTCAAAAATCTTGTCTCCCGCAGGATAACCAACATTAAGGGTATAAATTGCAATATTTAGTTTCGCAGCGAGAGTTGCAAGGTCGATTGGATTCAGGCCCGAAAATGGAGCAGCAACATTATGTTCGCCATCGGTCAATAATAAAATCAATTTGCGTTGTTCTGGAAGAGCCATCAGTTTATCGATGGCTAAAGCCAACGCATCGGAGATGTTGGTTTCAGAAGATCCTGGAATAATTTTTGGTTCCACCCGATTCAAGACCGATAAAAAAGCGGAATGATCCAAAGTTAATGGCACAAGCATTTGAGCACGGGATGCAAAAGCAACTAGTCCAATAAAATCCCCTGCCCGTCCCTCATAATTACGATCGAAAGATTTAGAATCGAATTTTGGGTTCTTGCCCTGCAAAAAATGATGAATATTTTCCTTGGCTAGATTTAATCTTGAAATAGATGTGGCTTGGTCCAAACTCAAGTTTTCAGCCATGCTGCCACTGATATCAAGGACAAACTCAACAGCCAAACCCTCTATTTTAACAGGGCTATGCTTCGAAATTTTTGCAGGTTGAGCCAAGGCAAGGACTAGAAAAAAAAGGCAAGCGCTCAAAAAAATATTACCCAATCCACCCATTCTACTTGCTTTAGCAGGAGTGTTTTGAAGGTAATAGCAACCAGGAAAAGGAACAACCATTCGGTTTTTGGTAAAAACAAGCCAAGGAATTGCCAAAATAGGCAATAAAACAAGAAAACCAGGATCACGAAGAAACCATGAAGACATCGGGTTTCCCATAAAACGAGAACTGCAAAATGGCATTAACAAAACCATTTATATACTTAAATCTTACTGCTTTTTCCGAATAAAAGTTTGAAATAATACGGTTTTCTCATCCTGAACATCACGCAATGCTTAATTCCGTCCAGATAAAAGGCAAATAAATACCCCACTTTAATTATCTACTTTAGACTCCTTTAGAATCGGCAAGACTGAGGATAACCCAAAGAGTTCCTTGAATTACAGGCAAAATTTAATATTATTTCATTGTGAAGATTTGTTTTAAATAGCTTAATAATGATTATAATATTACTTGGTGTTCTTTTAGATATCAATTACGATTTCAATGTTTTAGATCATTATAAATCAGTCCTTGAGCATGCTATGGAAAGCAACCCCTTGATGAGGATGCATGGATATTTTGGAAGAAAAAAAAACCTGCCCGCCTAAAAGAGACCTAGAACAGTTATTAGAGGGCAATCTATCTCAGTTCACCTCCCTTGCTCTGCGTCAGCATGTCGAGGGTTGCGTCTATTGCCAAAGGGCACTTGCCAAACTCAGACTTCAAACCTCACCTGATGACAGTATTAATCTGCCAGATGAATTAACAAACACCGCAAGTGGCTCAAGCACCCGAAATACCGATTCGATGCCAAAATTGGAACTCGATGCAGACAACTTATTTTTTGGTACCAAAGGTCAAGCAACAACGGCATACAACAGTGATGGCAGTTTAGTTCCAGAATTTAAAATCTCGCCAGAAGGAACCAAGGTATCCTTAAGCTTTTTATCTTCCCCACAAGGCCCCGATGAATTAGGCCGTTTGGGAAGCTATAAGATTATGAAGTTATTAGGCGCTGGTGGCATGGGCCTGGTTTTTGAGGCTGAAGATACACTTTTACGAAGGCAGGTTGCTCTCAAGGTAATGAAGCCTGAAATTGCAATCAAGGCTGAGCATCGCCAACGGTTTTTGCAAGAGGCAAGGTCTGGCGCAGCAATTCCCCACGACAATATTGCAACCGTTTTTCAAGTTGGGATCGAAAACAACGTACCTTATCTCGCAATGCAGTTTCTCCAAGGGGAATCCCTGGGTTCCAGACTACATCGGGAAGGAAAAATTCCTGTCGATGAATCACTTCGTATCATTCGTGAAGTTGCATCTGGAATAGCCGCAGCCCATGAATCCAATCTGATACACAGGGATATCAAACCTGATAACATCTGGCTTGAATCGGATGGTGACGGCAGACCTTGGAAAAGGGTAAAAATTCTCGACTTCGGCTTGGCAACATCGGTAATAAATACCGAAGATGGAAACAACGAATCCGGCATGATCATGGGTACTCCCCACTACATGGCGCCCGAGCAAGCCCGCGGTTTACCCCTCGATCATCGCTGTGATCTTTTCAGCATAGGCTGCATGCTTTATCAAATGATAAGTGGTGAACTCGCATTCAAAGGCGATAATGCCCTTAAAATCATGAATGCACTTGCACTGCATGAACCCAAACCACTCAATTTAATTGATAGCTCGGTTCCAGCCAAAGTTGCAGAACTGGTCCAAAGTTTGATGTCAAAAAAAGCCTCAGAGCGAATGGCTTCTGCCAATGATCTGATCAAAATGA
The DNA here is from genome assembly GCA_009920765.1 of Planctomycetota bacterium. Lineage (GTDB taxonomy): Bacteria > Planctomycetota > Planctomycetia > Gemmatales > Gemmataceae > UBA969. Next base: position 8,295 of record RFZJ01000050.1, read on the forward strand.
TCGACGAAATTGATAATTTCGATACCCAAGGCGCAAATTCAAAACAATCAGCTACTGCAGTATTACCCACACCCAACCTACCAGGCCAAGGTTACCAAGCAACGCTTACGCCTTGGTATTTAAACTGGAAAATCGGCCTGCTTGCACTAGCTGCCATTATAAATCTTGGGTTATTGGCATTTAACTATGGCAATTTTGGAACCCAGTCAAATTCGATTAGTGGTCTTACATTTGGCGAGCCAATCAAAGTCGGTGTGCTCCATAGCACCACGGGATACATGCGAACCACTGGTAAAAATGTAAAAGATTTAACCATGATGGCCATCGCAGAAATTAACGAAAGCGGGGGCATTCTAGAATACTCAGACAAAGGGGTACCCATTTCCCGCCGTAGAATTCTTGCCTACGAATCTGATGGCCAGTCCAACCCGGAAATTTTTGCAAAGCTGTCAGAAAAACTAATCACCCAGGATAAAGTAAAAGCTATCTTTGGTTGCTGGAATTCAACGGACCGAAAGGAATGCCTTTCAGTTTTCAACCAGAACAATAACATCCTTTTATACCCCACATCCTACGAAGGGCTGGAACAAAACCCCAATGTGGTTTATTTGGGTGCTGCCCCAAATCAACAACTTGAATTCACCTTCAACCACATGATAAACAAGCTGGACAAAAAAAAGCTGTTTCATGTTGGAGTAAACAGTGTTTATTCCAAGGTCGCTTCAGAAATTCTTGCCCAACAGCTAAAAGAAATCAAAGAAGAAGATAAAACGATCAAAGCTGTTCTTGCGGGTGAGAAGCTCTTAAATCAGGGTAATTTTAAATTTGATGAGGTAATCAAAGCCATTGTTGCAGCAAAACCCGACCTCATCATCAATACCCTGAGCGGGGATGCAAACCGTGATTTCTTCCGCGCACTTAGAACTCAGGGAATCAAAGGCTCTACCATTCCAACCTTATCTTTCCATATTAGTGCCGAAATTCTTCAAGAACTCGACGTCGAAAGTTGCACGGGCGATTTTGTTGGTTGGAATTATCTTCCCTCCATCGAAACAGAACAAAACAAGACTTTCCTCGAAAAAGTTAAAGGCAAACTCGGCAACGACACCATCGTAAATGACAGCATGGAAGCAGGCTATTATGGTGTTTATTTATGGGCCCAAGCTGTACGAGAAGCAAAATCATTTGATCCAGACAAAGTACTTCAGGCAATCAAAGGCCGAACTTTTGCAGCGCCAGGCGGCCCTGTTGAAATCGACAAAGACACACTCCATACCTATTTGATTCCAAGATTCGGTAAAATCATCGGGCCGGGAAAGTTTGAAATCATCCAAGGAAACGAAGGTAAACCACTTAGACCCATCCCATACCCAAGGTACCGATCCCAGGAAAGTTGGGAAAAATATCTCAGCAATCTTCATACCACTTGGAATAACAATTGGTTCGGTGCAAATTAAATTCCTTGTTATTGTTCAAACCCACTCTTTCACAATCTAAAGCATCAGAAAAATTATCCTGATAATAGCCTTTTGCATGAAATTTTTCATTGTTTCAACGATTGAAAAAGTTATATTCAAAACTGCTTTCTGTCCTAATGTTACTTTAATTAAGGAACCTGAATGTGGGTCACAAACAAACTGATAAACATCGTTTTGGCAAATCTTCATACCATCAAATCGGCTTGGTCCGCGGTCAATTCGGGAACGTACCATTTGCTGAATGGGTAAAATTCCTCCAGGAATCAGGTTTTGATGGCTGGGAAGAAGCAAGCTGGGAACTTGATCTTGCCCGCTGCTCCACCGATGCAGGGGCAGAAGCTTATGCCAAGGAACGAGTCGATTTGGCCAAGAAGCATAACTTGGAAATTTTCACAGTTGCCTCACACCTTCAGGGGCAGGCACTTGGCGATGAACCCTCAGCAAAAACCTTGCAATTCGTAGGCAGGGAAGCTGTCGAAGCTTATAAAGCTTGGCGCGGAAAAGGCAACAACCCACCTCGAACCGATCCCTATTATGTTCCACCAGATGTTGCAAAAATGATTCAGGATCAATCTCGCACCGATTTGATCAACATCGTAAGGCTCGCGCATTATCTCGGAAAATTACAGAACCGCAAAGTTGCAGTTCCAGGATTCGTTGGGTCGCCTGCTGGTTGCTGGAGCCACTGGTTCTTATTCCCACCCCTTCCAAGCAGCATTGGTGGCTATAACATCCCTGATGTACGAGAAACCAGCCTGGAACTTCTGGTTGAAAGATTTGCACCCGTTTTAGACGCTTGCAAGAAATATGGTGTAACCTTCGACCTCGAATGCCACCCCAGCGAACGAGCCATGGGAGACCTCGAATCTGCCAATGATTACCTCAAGGCCATGGATAAAGCTGGCTATCAAGGCGTGGTTGGGTTCAACCTCGATGGGTCACACATGGAATGGCAGAACGTTTCGGTGATTCATTTCATCCGAGAATTTTCTGAACGAATCCACTGCGCTCATGTCAAGGGTGTTCAAGTCATGAAAGAACATTGCAGGGCAGGCAGGCTGGGCGGGCATCGCCCCATGGGCCATTGGACTAATGGCTGGAATTTCGTCACTCCTGGAACCGAGCGGGATGCAAATTCCCTTGAAGAAATTTTTGTGGAACTTAACCGGGTGGGTTATGATGGTGCTGTAAGCATCGAGTGGGAAGACAACGATGCAGAACAACATGCAGGTGCTAAATCGGCACTTGCAAATTGCAGAAAAGCAGACCTCCCACCAAGTGGAATGCGACATGACGAAATGCTTAAAGCATGATGCAAGCCTCAGCTTGAATAATGAACAAGCCCCGGCTTCCCATTCCGGGGCTTCTTTTTTAAGGTATTATTAATATGATTTCGCTTTTTCTTTCCTCCGTCCTGATCATCAATGCCGATGCCAAGGATCAAACCCTGGAACACACCAAGCTTAAACCCTCGCGAGTGGAAAAAGATCTCTGCTTGTATCGCTATCGGATCTACACCAGCTCCCCCCTATGCCAGGCCTTTAATGATCAAGGTTTGGCCTATTTGTATTCCTACGCATGGATGGAATCTGCACGCAGTTTTGAAACCGCTTTAAAGCATGACCCCGATTGTGTCATGGCTCATATCGGCCTGGCCAAAGCTTTGGATAGATGGGGCAAAAAAAGTGAATCAACCAAAGTGATCAAAAATGCCAAGCGTCTCGAAGAAAAAGCTGCACCCAACGAAAAAGCCTTATTACAGGCTGCATTTATCGAATATGGGTTGAATGAAAATCCACCTGCCGCCGGTGAAGCCAGACAAAAAGCGGCTGCAACCATCATCGACCAGGCACTTTCGCAGTACGATGAAGATCAAGAACTTTGGTTTACCAGGGCACAAATCGCTTGTAATTATGCCACCTTCGGTGGTAATGCAAGTTCCACCCCTTTCTACAAAGCTCTTCTCAAAATCAACCCTCTGCACCCTGGTGCAAATCACGAACTCATTCATTTTTACGAAGGTCAACAACGCCCCGCCCTTGGCTGGCATCATGCTGAAGGGTATTTGAATTCCTCGCCTGGAATTCATCATGCCAACCATATGCAGGCCCACCTCGCCACCCGCCTGGGAAAATGGGATAAAACCAGTGATCGTTCAACAAAGGCTGTTCAGCTTCAAACAGCTTACCACAGGGACATGAATGTAAAACCCTCTGAAGATCATCAGTTCCAGCATCATGTGCAAACGTTGCTAACTTCGCTTACCCATGATGGCAGATTCAAGGAAGCAAAAGCCCTTAATGAAGTCAGGCCGGACAAAGCAAGGGCTTCTGTTGCATGGTTCAAGTTTCTATTGGCCAGCAAAGATTATTCAGCAGCGGAAACAGAGGCGAGAAAATTCCTCAAGACTGAAAAAAATACCGCAGCATACCTCTTGGCTATCCTTCACCTCTCGAAAAAAGACCCCGAAGGCGCTATGCCCTGGGTCGAATCCTTGCAACAAGCCTGGATCACAGGCAAGAAAGAAAAACAGCAGGAGTTTCGGCTTTGGGAAGTTCAGGGATTGTTGCTTGCAGCACAAGGGCAGTACAAGTTGAGTGCACGCCTTCTTAAACGAGCTATCGATAAATCCAAAAACGATTACTCCCACCATGCCTGGGGTAATGGCTCCGTATTCATGGAAGAACTAGGCCTTATCGCTCTCGCAGGAAAAGATTTTGCTGAAGCCGAGGAAGCTTTTTTGGAAGCGCTCGCGCATGACCCTGGTAGCGTGCATGCTGCTCTTGGATTACGTAGGTTATGCGAGGTTACCGGAAGGAAAGAGGAAGCAAACGATTATGCAAAACTTGCTTCCCGTTGTTGGCATAAAGCAGATCCAGGTTTACTGGAAAAAGAATGGGATATAATCAAGGGGTTGATTTCAGAGAGTGGCGTTCCTGCTGCCATGCGTTAAAACATTTCTACAAAGCCAAATAAAAGAAGCCCTGGAAGATTAGCTTCCAAGGCTTCTTTTATTGATTTAAAAATTTGTTACAGGAGCCAACCACGGCTTACATAGTCGGAAAGCATCAACCCCAGCATGATGGTCAGAAAGAACATTGATGCAAGGATAATAATCCAGATCAATGGACTGCTGCTGTAACCATGCATGAAAATAACAACAACCAAAGCAGCTTTCACTGCTGCGATTCCCAAGGCAATAGGGGTGCTCCACATGCCAAAGTTTTGGAATCCAGCAAAGATGGTAAGAATCGTCAGAAGCATTAACATACCGAATGTAATAAAATACAACGATAATGAAGCTGGTTGATGAGTTGGATGTTCTGTAGTAGCCATTAATGCACCTTAAAATTAATGCCCCATATGGGCGCCAAGAAGATATAGCAATGGGAACAAAAAGATCCAGACTATATCCACGAAATGCCAGTAAAGCCCGATGTTTTCTACAGGGGAATAATATTCCGGAGAATAGGCTCCCTGATAGGCAAAGTAAGCAATGATTCCAATAAGCACAAACCCTACAAGCATATGCAGTGCATGAAGGCTCGTCATGCAGAAGTATAGCAGGAAGAAAAGTCTGGCTTGCTGGGATTCCTGAATACCTTTTACACCAAACTTCGGATCGTTATCTGGGGGAACTGTATTTCTATCTGGATAAGAATGCTCAGCACCTTTGCTATGCGCTTCCATTTCCTTGGCCTGCTTGGCATACTGCCAATGCCACCAATCCTTGCCCGACCAATCCTTGCCCGGCATTAGATGAATATGGTAATCATGTTTCCATTCGAAATACTTCACACCAAGAAACATCAAGCCAAAACCAATGGTGATAAGCAACCACCGGCCTGTCCAAAGGGAACTGCCAGTTTGTGAACAGCGCACTGCAAGTGCCATGGTCAGACTGCTTAGAATTAGAATTACAGTGTTGATAGCACCAAGTTTGATATCCAAATGATTGCTGGCTTCTTCAAACACAGCGGAATACTTATAACGATAAATCGTATAAGCAGCGAACAATCCTCCAAAGAATAACACTTCGGTCAGCAGGAAAGCCCACATACCAAGGGTATTGGCATCGTGTTGCTGTTCAAGCGTATCAAAGTGATGGGCCAGGTCTTTGTGATGATGATGCTGGCCGTGGTCTTGCTCGGTTTCTTTAATGGCTGACAACCGCGGCCTCCTTTCCATGAAAATGATAGGGTTCTTCAGTAACAACAGGGGTCTTCTCAAAATTATGAGGCGAGGGCGGTGAAGTCGTGTTTGTCCAATCCAAGGTTGAACCACCATAAGGATTGGAACTAGCCTTCTCTCCAAAGAAGAAGGAATGAATCATATAAAACAACGGCATTAAATAACCAATCGCAAGAATGGATGCACCCGCAGTAGAAAAAACATTCAGGACTTGAAACTCATCAGGGTACTCATAATACCTTCGTGGCATACCAAGGTAACCAAGAATAAACTGGGGGAAGAAAGTAAAGTTAAAGCCAATGAAAGTGATGCCAGCACTTAGCTTTCCCCAAAATTCAGAGTATAACCTTCCAGTCATCTTGGGCCACCAGAAATGTATGCCAGCCATGTAACCCATGATTGCACCACCCACCATGATGTAATGGAAGTGTGCAACGATAAAATAAGTATCATGCAGATGAATATCAGTTCCCAAGGTGGAAAGGAACAATCCAGTCAAACCACCAATGGTAAATAAACCCAGAAACCCGAAGGCATAAATCATGGGTGTATCAAAACTGATTGAACCACCGTACATCGTAGCAAGCCATGAGAAAACTTTAATACCCGAGGGAATCGCAACGGAAAAAGTTAGAAGGGAGAAAACCATTGCTGCGTAAGGGGACATTCCAGTGGTAAACATATGGTGGGCCCAAACAATGAAACCAAATACTGCAATTGCAATACTTGAAAAAGCAATGATGTGGTACCCAAAAACATTCTTTCTACTGAAGGTTGCTATCACTTCACTCGTTACACCAAGGGAAGGAAGAATCATGATGTAAACTGCGGGGTGCGAATAGAACCAGAAAAGGTGCTGGAAAAGAATCGGGTCACCACCAAGGCGGGGATCAAAAATTCCCACACCAAGGACTCTTTCAACACCCAAAAGGCCCAAAGTTACAGCAATAACAGGAGTTCCAAGCAATTGGACCACACTTGTTGCATAGATGGCCCAAATGAACAAAGGCAACCGAAACCAAGTCAGGCCAGGACAACGCATGCGATGCACGGTGATGATGAAATTCAATCCAGTCAGGATGGAAGAAAAACCCACCACAAACAAACCCGAAGCCATCACCACCACATAAGAGTTGGAGTATGTCGAGCTAAAGGGCGTGTAGAAAGTCCACCCGGTATCAACACCACCCAAGAGCAATGCGGTAAGCGCAATTACACTTCCTGCAAAATAAAGGTAATAACTCAGGAGGTTTAATCTGGGGAAAGCCACATCCTTGGCACCAATCATCAAGGGCAAAACAAAATTGCCAAGCACCGCAGGAATGGAGGGAATCAGAAAGAAAAACAACATGATGATACCATGTGCGGTAAAAGCCTTGTTGTAAGTATCAGCAGCTAAAAAATCACCCTTTGGGGTAAGGAGTTCAAGTCGAATTGCACCAGCCAAAGCGCCACCCAAAAGAAACATTAGTGTAATGGTTACAAGGTAGAGCAAACCAATACGTTTGTGATCCAACGTAATTAACCAAGATGCAACGCTATGCTCATGATTAAGGTAATTGACATCATCGTCTCGACCAACAATATCAGGAAACTTCTCAAAAGTTTTAGATTCAAGACCTACTGTGGCCATGATTAATTTGCCTCCTTGTTAGCACTTTTATTTTGAATGGTGGCAGGAGTTGGTGTCTCCTCGGTTCTTGGAGGGGTCTGCCCCTGATTAAGCGATTTAATGTAAGCGATTACCTGAAGTAATTCTTCTTCCGTGACCAACCCCTGATAGGTTGGCATGATGGATTCCCAACCCGCTGCAACCTTGGCGTTGGGATAAAGTATTGATTCTCGAATATAAGCATCGTCAGCAAACACCTTTGTACCATCTTTTATTTTAACACCATCAATGTGGGAAATCGGAATATGTTTTCGATAAATGCCTTCCAAGTTAGGAGCCTTTGCCTCAGCATTGCCCGTATGGCAGGTAACACATTGCAATTTAGTGTAAAGCTTCCTACCTTGCAAAGCCTGACCACTTTCCGCTCCTTCAGACAACCATTTTTGGTAATCAGCTTCTTCCATCACAATGACTTTCCCGATCATTCGGGAATGTTCGGTACCACAATACTCGGAACAGAAAAGGTGGTATGTTCCGGGCTTGGTTGGCTGGAACCAAAGGCTGCTGTATCGGCCAGGGACAACATCCTGTTTTACACGAAAGGCAGGAATTGAAAAGCAGTGAATAACATCTTCTGATGTCAAGGTAACTTTAACTGGCCTGCCGATGGGAACATGCAACGCATTAATTTCGCGCTGGCCTTCCGGATGCTGGATCTTCCACATCCACTGCCTGCCTACGCCATAAATTTCCATGGCATCGGCGGGAGGAATTACAATATTTGAATAAACTTTTACACCCCATGAAAACATGACCAGGCAAATAAGAACTGGAATAAGGGTCCAACCTATTTCAAGCGGAACGTTCCCAAAAGAAGGAGCAGGAATATAGCTTTCCGATTTTCTTCGAAAAGCAACAGCAAAAGCCAGGGTTAAAACCCCCACCAATGCAGTGATCAAAACCGTTACGACAACAATGAATAGGGTCAACATATCCACTTCTGGAGCCACAGTTGAAGCCTGTTCAGGTAGCCACTTAAACTCTTCAAACATGAAGATCACGCCTGCCTTTCATGGGATGAACCAACATTATTTGTTTGGCCATCCATTGCAGAAACTTCTGCATTTTTAATTACAACACCGACTTTTTCAGAACCTCGAAACAACCCGACCAGCGGAGACCAAAACCAGAAAAAGCAAATACTAAAAATCGTTGCCAGGGCACCTGCCTGAACCAACCTGATAACAAGCAATGTATATTGACCGCTATGGGGGTCGTAGGCATAACAAAGCAACTTAATCTGATCTGCAAGGGTACCGATATTATTCTTGGAAGATTCCACGAGCGAAAGTTCCAAGTCAGTGGGCATGTAGCGAATTCCCATCAAATAACGGGAAACAATTCCCTCGGGTGTAAGTATCATAACTCCAGTTGCATGAAGATATTCTGCTCGTTTTTCATCATAAATATAACGGTACCCGACGCTATCCATAACCTGTTTAATGTTAGAATCTGAACCGGTTAGAAAATGCCAGCCACCAACCGATTTTCTTCTTCCCAAGGCTGACAGCATGGATTCTTTTTTATTTCGGGCGTGTTCAGCATTCTCTGTTGGATCCATGCTTAAAACCACAACTTCAAAATGATCAGCAGGTTTAAACTTCGAATCAATCCGCTTGAGCCCATCAAACATACCATCCAGCACACGGTTGCAAATCAACCTGCAACGATAATAAGCAGGTACAAAGATAACTGGTTTGCCATCCGTAAAGAAATCTCCAAGCTTCACCGTCTTGCCTGACTCATCTACAAATTCCAACTGCAAGGGAACTTGCCCACCCAGCTTTTGATCAATCCCAATCTTGTTTTCGATTTCTTTGGGCAGTCCAATCTTTGCATCAATGTCACCAGGGCCACGGGCACTGCCACGCAAACCAGATGAACCATCTGCAAATGCACCTGGCAAGCCAATGGCTAGAACCAAACAAAGGCTGGCAAAACAATTCCTCACTTGGCGTTTCCTTCTGGCAATCTACCAGCACTGGAATCACTGGGAACAAAATCGTTGCTATCTTTAGCCGAAATTTTATTCTTGGTATGGAACTCTTTGTTCTGTTCCATGTACTTCTTAGCAAAACTCTTGATTCCAGCTTCAAGATTACGGTTTTTTAACTCTTCTTCACCAGCTTCTTTTGAAACCTTCGCATAACTTGGCCACCCGGAAATACCGCTCATCATTGGGCGCAATGGATCAATACCTTCCAACCGGGATACAATGATTTTAGATTTTTCACCCTTGGCAATTGCTTGATCACTTGCAGCCTTATCGGTTCCCTGTTTGTATAAATTAACATCGGCATCAGCATATGCAGGCCCTGGATGCGCAGGCCTGAAATACCCGGTGGTAAAAATCCTGTTATCTTGTCGCTTGGTAAAAGTAAGTTGAATCTGTTCCTTGGCTTCTTTAAAAACAGGGTCTTTTGCAAGAATTTCTTCGCGTTCTTTTTTCTCTGCTTCATTCTTGGGGTTGATCAATCCAGATTTTTTATTTCGGTCCAAGCTATCGATTTCAGCTTCCTTGATTATGGTTGCCAATAAAGATGCTTCGTTATCGGAGATTTCCTTCGCTACTAGGGGGTACTCGGAAACTTTTCGGGCGTTTTCAAATGCAACCAAAAAATTAAAAAGATGCAATCCAATGAAAAACCCCAACATTACCATTAAGCCCAAGATAACGCCAACGACCACGATAACCTTAAAGTTAACATCAGTATGCTCTATATTCGCTTTTACCTGATCTTTAGCTTGCATGTTCACAACCACCCTTCAAATTTCCAACTGATATATAAGCCTACACACCATGAACCGGTTCCTTGACCACCCGTGGATCACGAGCAGCAATCGGAGGATAAAGGTTCCACTGGTAAATAAAAAACGAAAGCCATAGCCCACCAATGCCAAGCAGGGAAGTAACCTGGCTGATAGCCAGATGAAAATGCTTTGGGTTGAAACTAGGCCCGAGAAGATAAAGGTAATCCACGAACCGCATAAGCAGCATAAAGCAAGCAGCCATAAAAAGACTGCTACGAACACGCTTGGTTTCGCGCCTCAAGAGGAACAAAAACGGTAGTGCAAAATGACCTATAGCAAGGATGATGGTTACAAACTGCCAACCACCGGAAATACGATTTACATAATAAGGAACTTCTTCCTTTAAGTTCGCACACCAGATGAGCAAAAACTGGGAGAAGGTAAGATAGGTCCAGAAAATAACAAAGCCAAGAAGAAAACTGCCAAAGTCCCTTAGGTAATTTTTGGTCAGATACTTTTCAAGATCTCCGCCTTGATAAAGCAAAATCATTGCAACAATATGAAAAATCATCGCAGTTAAAATACAGCCAAACCCAAATAGTACGGGGTACATTGAAGAATACCAATGCACATCAACCGACATCGCCCAATCGACGGAAGTCAAGCCAATGGTAACGGCAAAAACCACAAGGCCGGGGCCGCTAAGGGCTTTAAACCACCAGCCAATCGATTGCTCAGCAGTTTCATCTTCTTTCTTGGAAAAGTAAGAAAGAGAAAAGGCCAAACCAATCCAAATGGAGAAAAAGATAGCCTGTCGAATAATGAAGAAGGGCACATTCAAATAACCCGATTTTAACTCGATGATTCGGTCTTTTAGAGCATCAGGTCTGGCCCATGGATAAATTTCAGGCAGCCCAAAAAGCAATGGTATAAAAAGTACAGCCAGCAATAAAAGTGTTCTACTTCCAGCTTCAAGCAATCTGCGAATTGAAAAGCCCCAAGCACCACCCGATACATGCTGGATCATCAAAAGTGCAAGGCTACCAGCGCCAATGGCAAAAAAGTAAATATATGCAATAAGGTAGGACTCAAAGAACTGCTTCTTTTCAAATCCAAATATGGCCCCGGAAATACCAAGACCCAAAATACCAATTCCAAAAGCAACTCTTTGTACAACTGCCATACTGGTTTTTACTTGATCAGAAATCGTAGCCATTACTTGGCCTCCTTTTGGGCCACAGCCTGGCCAGCCGACTTGCCAAATGTTTCCTGTAATGCACGGATGTAAGCAATGATAGCCCATCGATCCTTGGGAGTGATCTGTGCCGAGTAACTACCCATACCACCATATCCATGAGTAATCACCTGGAAATAATAACCCGCCGGGGCTTCAGGCAAAGGCAAAGATGCGCCTGTAAGATATTTCAAACCCCGAGAATGATCTACAAAGAAGCTGGGTGGTGGAAGGTAACCGCGCTGGACGATCATGCCGTTTCCCGCACCCGTAACCCCATGGCAAACTGAACAATAAATATTGAATCTTTCCTTTCCACGAAGAATAAGTTCTTCAGTAACTTCCATTGGAAAGGTTTCATAATAGGGGGACTTTGCTTGGTCAGTTGTCATCGGTTCTTTGGAAGGATTAAGGTCTTTCCAAGCAGCAACAGTGCCACCTTCTTTGAGTCCGGAATATAGATGTTCATTTTCCTGAAGCATTCCACGTGCAACGGTGCCTTCTTCATAAGGCCTGTTACCCCGACCATCAGTGAAGAATTGGAAGGGTGTATGCATTTTGATTTTTGGCTGTTCAGCCATCTGCTGATAAAGGCCCCATCCAATATCCTGTTTACCGCAACCCAAGCTTCCCGCAGCAATAAAAGCCGCAATGGAAAGATTTAATATGCGGGATGAGCCAGTAAGGAATTGTCCTATTGATTTTAACATTACTCTGGGACCTCCGAAACTTCATACGGTTGCAATCCTTCAAGGAATTGCTTGGTTCCCTGCAGATCAAATTTTGAATCCCTCGCTTCAATGCACAAGAAAAACCTATCCGATGTAACCATCGAAAATCTTGGAACATTAAATAGTGGATGATAAATCCTTGGATAGCCATTGAGAAGAAGCATACCCACAACCGAAGTTATTGAAGCAAACAAAACGGTAAGTTCAAACTCGGGGGGAATGAATGCAGGCCAGGAATTCAAGGGCCTTCCACCAATATTCAATGGGTAGTAAAACCAGTCAGGCAGAAAAGGCGTGATAAATGATGGAGCACCACCAGAGGTGAAGGTTTCCAGCGAAAAAGCTGTACAAAACCCAGTCAAGCCACCAAAAAAAGCCAACGTAGGCAACATGGTACGCTTGAAACCAACGGCTTCATGAAGATCCACTACAGGAAATGGTGTGTAGGCTTCCATTGCAGTGTAGCCTGCTTCCCTAGCTTGGTTGGCTGCATCAACAATTTGTGTTGGAGTTGTAAACTCCGCAACCAAACCGTAAATCTTGACCTTAGGAGCATCCATTAATGGCTTCCTCCATGTGCGGAATCTGAATGATCATGCGAATCCTTGTGCGAATGCACATGCGATTCTGGGAGCAAATGCTTCATTTCTGCAATTGAAATCATCGGTAGAATCCTGCAGAAAAGGAACAATAAACTCAGGAACAAACCAAAGGTTCCAATGTAGGTGCTGATATCCCAGAAGGTAGGACTATATTGACCCCAGGAAGATGGCAGGAAGTCTCTCTGCAAACTCATGAGGATCACAAATCTTTCAAGCCACATGCCAATATTTACAATCAAGGAAATAATGAAGAGGGCTGCTTCGTTGGATCTTATTTTCTGGAACCACAATATTTGTGGCACCAAACCATTACAGAAAATCAGAGCAAAGTAAAAGTATCCATAAGGCCCGAAGACACGATTCTTCATCATCAGGTCGCGTTCAAATTCATTGGCACTGTAATATGCCATGAATGCTTCAACCCCATACCCGTAAAACACCATCAATCCAGTTGCAAGCATGACTTTAGCCATGTTGTCTAGGTGTTTGTCGGTGATGAAATCTTTCATTCCATAATAATGCCTGATGGGTACCGCAAGGTTGATAACCATTGCAAACCCTGAGTAAACCGCACCAGCAACAAAGTATGGCGGGAATATGGTTGCATGCCAACCGGGTAAGTTTGAAACTGCGAAGTCAAAACTGATTATGGTATGAACCGAAAGAACCAGTGGGGTGCTCAAACCAGCAAGCATGAGGTAGGCGGTTTCATAGCGATGCCAGTGCATCGAACCACCACGCCAACCCAATGACAAAATACCATAGAACATGCGAAGAAGTTGGTTGGGGGCACGATCTCTGACCGATGCAAAGTCTGGCACCAAGCCGATGTACCAATACATCAGGGAAACCGAAAAATAAGTGGAAACAGCAAACACGTCCCATTCAAGAGGACTACGAAACTGGGGCCAAAGTTGCATCGTGTTGGGATAGGGCAACAACCAATAAGCAAACCAGGGTCTACCCATGTGGGCCAGTGGATAAAGGCCAGCGCAAGCCACCGCAAAAAGTGTCATGGCTTCTGCAAACCGATTGATGGAGGTTCGCCAGGTTTGGTTAAAGAGTAGCAAGATCGCAGAAATAAGGGTTCCAGCATGGCCAATACCAATCCACCAAACAAAGTTAACGATATCAAATCCCCAACCCACGGGAATGTTAACACCCCAGATACCGATACCTTCGTAAATAAGGTAGGTAACTGAAACAAGCAGCACTTGAAGAATCATGAAAGCGATTGCAAAACCAACTATCCAACCTTTGGGCGTGGCTGCAAAGATGACCCCGGCGATTTTTTCCGTCATCGAGTCAAAGTTATACTTGCCTTCAACCATCGGGGGTTGCGGATCTGGTCGAAGGTTTGGACCTTTTGGAGAAACTTCAGTTGCCATGGCTTATCCGTGTCCCTTTCCAGTGGTTTCCAACTTTGGGTTGGGATTTCGCACTTCCGCTAAATAGGTTGTGCGCGGTCTGGTATTTAGCTCTTCCAGAATGCTGTAATTCATATCGGCAACCTTCTTTTGCAATTTTGCTATCTTGCTGTTTGGGTCAACCAAATCACCAAAAACAATAGCCCCCGCAGGGCAGGCCGCCTGACATGCAGTAACAATTTCGCCATCCTTGATCTGGCAATCCTTAGCCCGGTCAAGAGAACGATTTTCCCGTTCAGCTTTTAGCTTGCCTCGTTTTTCAGCTTCGATTTCCGCAGCACGAATGCGCTGCACACAGTAGGTGCACTTTTCCATCACGCCACGGCTTCGAACCGAAACATCAGGATTGTTGACCATTTTCATCGAAAGAGAAGCGTAATCGGTGTATTGAAGGAAGTTAAACCTGCGCACTTTGTAGGGGCAGTTGTTCGAGCAATAGCGGGTTCCGACGCAACGATTGTAGACCATATCGTTTAGGCCATCGTAGCTGTGAACAGTAGCAGCCACGGGGCAAACCTGTTCACAAGGTGCGTTTTCGCATTGTTGACAGGGAACGGGCTGATAGTGTGCCTTAAGTGAATTGGGTTTAAGCGGATTACCTTCAAAGTATCGATCAATGCGAATCCAATGCATCTCACGACCCCGGGTCACTTCCATCTTCCCAACTACTGGAATATTATTTTCCGCCTGACATGCTACCACGCACGCAGTACAACCCGTGCAAGTGGTCAGGTTGATTATCATGCCCCATTTGTGCTGCTTGTAGGCATACTTTTCAGAGACAACCTCGGGCAGCAAACTCAATGAAGTTTTACCATGCTCTTCATGCTTATGTTCGCCTGGCTTATGATCATGGCCTGCATGATCATCGTGTTCAGCGCCTTCAGAACCCATGGCTTCTACCCATTTTGGGTTTTCCTTGGTTCCTGCGACGGTGCCGGAACGAACCAGATGCCGACCTTCCATGTAATGATGGCTTTGAGTACACGCCAGAACATGCTGTTTACCAGTGGGAACAGCTTTCAATCCAAGTGCAAACCACGGTTCGGAAGAGTTACGCAACTTGTAAACATCGGCACCAACATCCCGGGTGCCAACTTTACCTGCACGCTCTCTGCCGTAGCCTAATTGAACATTAATCGAGTTATCAGGATGACCGGGAACAACCCAAACAGGAAGAACCAAGTCTCGGCCTTGAATCGTAAGTTTGATGGTATCGACATAAGCCCTACCATGCTCACCACCAGTGAAGCCATAGGATTTTGCAGGCGAGCGATAAACGCCATCTTCCAACTCGGGACGTTTTTCAGTGTTTAAAGACACACCCAAAGCAAGGGCTGTCTTATAACTCATGATAGCAGCGTTATCCCAGGTAATCTTGGTGGTTGACTTGGGCATTTCAAGCAACCAACCGTTGTTGGCAAAACGACCATCGAATACAGATTCATCAGGCCTGAAGGTGATTTCAAGATTATCCTTGGAACCCTCTTTCCACTCTGAAGAAGTTTCAAATTTCTTGATCGCTTCGGCTACTGCTTCGACCTGCAGCTTTACAACTTTAGTCACAGCCTTAGTGCCTTCAATTAGGCCATCGTGAAGTGACTTACGGAAAAACTTTTCGAAAGGAACCGAACTTCTAAGGGCGGTCTGCGCAGGAGATTCGTACCAACTCTTCCAGAACTCCTTTACTATCGCAGAGGCATCACGATTAGGCTTTTCAGAAAGCCCAGCAAGCAATTCTTGGAAATTATGCCCAAAGTATAGCGGAGCAATCAAAGGCTGAATAACTGTAGCAGTACCATCAAACGCACGAACATCACCCCAAGATTCAAGGAAATGAGAATCCGGAATGTGCCAATGGCAAAGCCGAGAAGTTTCATCATGGAAAAGCCCCATTCGATAACGCTGGGGAACTTTCTCAAGAGCAGACTTAAAACCAAGATCTGCACCCGCAGAATAAACAGGGTTTGCATTCAATATGAACAAGGCTTTGACCTTGCCAGAGTTCATATCAGCAACCAAGCCTCGTAAAGATTTTGATCTTTCGCCTGGTTTTGCATGCACTGGGTCAATGTAAGAAACGGTTTTACCGATGTTTCCAAGCTTTTCATTGATTGCAGCAACAATCACATGGACCGATTCCGGCTGCTCATCGCCCACTACCACCAAAGTAGTCCCCTTGGCTCGCGCCGAGAGATCTTCTGCAACTACTTCAGCCCACAACTGAGCATCAGCAGAAAGCCCCTTGGGCTTGGCAACGCCTTCAATCTTCAGATGGAATGCAACGAGATATGCCAACCTTTCGATTTCCACGGCTCGCATACCAAGCCTGTGATCCGCCTTAACACCCGTATTTGTAAGGGTGCTTTCAGCAACATAAAGGCGGGTCATATTATCGAGCTTTTCCAAATCCCTGCGGGAGGAAAACTCGCGCGTGTAACGAAGATGCGCTGGGCCACGACCCAAAAGATCTGCATCAAACGACAAAATAACATCAGACTTTCCAACCGAATACAAAGGCTGTAATGGAGAGCCAAAAGCCTTGGTCAAGCCAGCGATACCATTATCAGAAGCTGCGGGTTCGTGTTGAAACCACTGAATTTCGGGGTAGTCCTTTAGGAGTTCATTTTCCAACTGATAAACAAGCGAAGGAGAAGTAATGGTTTCTGTCAGAAGATAAAAACCCTTGCCTTTGGGCAACTTCGTAAGTTCGGCTTTGAGGTTGGCAACGAGATCGTCCCAGGATTTGGGCTTACCCAGATAGGTAAGGCCAGCTTCACGGTCTGGGTCGTAAAGACCAAGAACCGAGGCTTGCGCAAACACATCAGTAGCACCAAGACTTGAAGGATGATCAACATTACCCTCAACTTTGGTGGGGCGCCCCTGATTGCTTTCCGCAAGTAGACCGGTACCATAGCCTGCCAAAGGCATAGCGGTAGCAAAGAACATCGACCTGCCGGGTATTACACCATCGGGGTCTTTGATGTTGGGAACAATTTTTCCACCCGGTGGCCTGCAACCACTTAACCCCGCAAGGGCAAGTGATGCGCCCATAAGGGTAATAAAACGCCTCCTAGTTACAGGATCGGTCCATTCGGAAGCTTGTCGGGGAAACTCGCGCTGGATCATTTCCTGAAAGCCTTCGCCTTGGGCGAGTTCATCCAAGCTGCGCCAATATTGTTTACCCTCAGAATTCTCGAGCTTATTTAAAACAGACTCAAGGTCCATAACTGGTTTTTCTTTCATGTTCATCGATGACATGTTGAGCACTCGATGAGACTACGGATATCATATTTCTTCCTAAGTTCTGCACCAAGCGTGGCCTGCGTGTGAGGCGAACCATCTGCCTGATTCAAATCCTTAGGCTGGAAACCCATGTTAAACACTTGATCGCGCGGTCTAAGATGCCTCTCAGGCGCACGATGACATTCCAAGCACCACTCCATCAGAAGGGTGCCATTCTGATACACTGCCTGCATCTGATCCACCCGGCCATGGCATGAAACGCAACCAATACCCTTGGTCACATGAATGCTATGATCAAAGTAAACGAAGTCAGATAAACGGTGAATCTTGTTCCATTCCAAAGACTTACCAGTTCGGTAACTTTCTCGTACAGGTTCTAGCATCTTGGAACCAACCCAAATCTGCGAATGACAATTCATGCAAGTCTTGGTTGGAGGAATATTTGCATATCCAGATTCTTCAACTGAAGTATGACAGTATCTGCAATCGATACCCAAACCACTCACATGATGTGCATGGCTAAATTGAATAGGTTGAGATAAGGCTATTTGGGTATGGGTGGCGTAAGGAGTGCGGGCAAAAACCATGGCAGCAATACCTAAGGTCGAAGCACCCAGCACCACGCCAGCAATCACAATCCAAGTCAAAACATTTGCGTAACGGGGAAAAACCTGAGCCATCTTATCCTCTCAGAAATCGCTTAAATTTCGTTATGAACAAATCTCGACTCTGCAATATTTAATGCTCTCGGAACATTTTAGCAAACTAAAAATCAAATTCTATACCCACGCACCCAACCTATGCAAATTAAACCATCAAGACAACAAAGCCCTTAAAAGCTCAATTTCCATCCCAGCAAGTTTTAAGCCAAACAACCGTATGTTTTTATTCCACCCTTACTAAACCGCTTCAGCAAACAAAAGATTTACAAGAAACACTTCAATTGATGATCATGCGGCTCCAAAAGATTCCCAATATCAAGAATCCCGGCCCCAAGATTTCTCATAACTAGGATTGTGAATTTTGAAATTGAATTAACGCCCGTTCAAATTCTTCAGGCGTATTTAAATTATTGAGCGAAAAAAGCTCTGGGTCAAACTGCTTTAACTGAGCCTCTTCAATGATTTTCCCAGCCACTTTCTCCAATAAAAAAAAAGGCCTTAGCTTCTTTTCCCCTAATAATTGCTTTACATCAGACAAAACATCGACCCGATAAACCGAGGCAAGCGGGTGAAAATAGCCCTCAGTTCTGGGAATACACATCCTGCATTCACCCAAAGCTGCAGTCATCCCTAAAATAAATTCTTTTTTCAAAAAAGGGACATCGCAGGAAGAAAGAAAAGCCGCATCACAACTGTCTTTTAACGCTTCTAAACCAGCTGCCAACCCCTCCAAGGGTCCCTGCCCTTCATTCTTATCCCGAACTAAAATTACTCTTGAACCTAGCCCGGGTAACTCCTGCCCCTTAGCGGCCACCACCACCACGGGGTCAAGTACTTCCCCCATAATGCGAACAATCCTCTGCAACAAGGTTTCAGATCCAAACTGCAAGAGCGCCTTAGAAGTTCCCATCCTGCTGCTCTTACCACCACAAAGAATAATCCCGCCATACTTCATCAAAGTCACCCTAACCTTTTGAATCAGTGCCCGGCAAAAGCTCTTCAAGTCCCAATCGCCTTAATTCCTGCACACCAATGGCGCCATTTTCATCCCAATTTCTGGCATGATAATAAGCCCGCACCCTTTTCTGAAGTGCCGCTTTAGAAAGGTTATTCTGCCCGCCTGACTGGGTTTCCAATGCCTCCGTAAAAAATCGCTCGGGAAGAGTATCTTCCTCACTGCTCCAACCTTCCCGAATGTTAAATAGTTTTTTAATTGCAACCACCCGCTCTGCTGCCAACCTTAGCTCTTTTTCATCGATATTCCAACCTGTAATCAACGATAATAGTTCCGCACTCTCCGCAAAAAGATTGCTGAATACACCCCGCAAAAACTTGCAAAGAATCAGGGAATCTATCAACGCACTGCGGTTTTCAGATTCCACTGCAGACCGGGCAATTGCAGCAGCATCAAGCAACTCACCCGCATTTGGCGAAAAATCCGCTTCGTAGGCCCCCGATCGGTTATGATCCGCCCCCCTTGAAGCCACTGCCAGGCCCAAAGCCATGGTTTGCAATCCACGCGGTTCATAACCCGGAATTTCAAGCCCTTTTACCTGAGGCGCAAACGCAATCGAACCATGACCAATTAAAAGTGCGGCCTGCCTGCTTCCCAAGCTTAAAATCTTGCCCAATCCCTCTCGGTGCGCAATCAATCCTATGGCCTTTTTCACCGCTTCTATCGAACCAAACTGCAACCAAGGCTCTGCAAGCAGCCCTTTCTCAACACACTCCATCGCAAAGGCGATCGTCCCACCTGTGGAGATGGTATCCAACCCAAATTCATCGCAAAGCCCAACCGCTTCTGCAATGTCCTCTGCGTTTTCAATGCCACAAAGCGAACCTAGGGCAAACATACTTTCATACTCGATCCGAACTTTTCCAAGCTTGCTTTCATAAATATGTTCACAGCCAATGGTGCAGGCAGCGCAGGAATGCCGTGTAACTTTTGCAGCCTTTTCCACCACTTGAAAATCCTGCTGCCCAATTGCTGCGAAATGCCCCTCCTGAAAATTCCTGGTAGGCAAAACCGAGAGCCTGTTAAACACCAAAAGATTGGAAACCGTTCCAAGCTCCCTGTATTTAGCAGTGGCGGGGCCGAAGCTTTTTGCTGATAAATCCCGTGCTTTTTCCACCAACTTGGCGGGAAATGCAACCGCCATCCTCTTACTTCCCTTTACTGCAATCGCCTTGATGTTTTTAGAACCCAAGACCGCACCCAAACCACCCCTGCCCGCATGCCTTCGCTCATGGCTTAAATTTGCAAACAGCACTTGGTTTTCACCAGCAAGCCCGATTGCTGCAATCTGAAACCCCACCCCCAGCCTGCTGATCAACTTTTCAGAAGTCGCCAGCGCACTTAACCCCTGCAAATCCTTTGCATTTTGAAAAGTTACCTTGCCTTCTTCTATTATCACAACCCTCTTGGTTGTGCTTCTGCCTGTTATCACTATTGCATCAAAACCGGTCTTTTTCGCTTCTATTGCAAAATGGGAAGAAGATAAGGCATCACTAATTCTGTTAGTCAAAGGCGATTTCGCCAATACTGCAAACTTAGCTGAAGTAGTTAGGGGTGTACCGACTAAAGGGCTGAAACAGAAAATCAAAGGGGCCTCCGGAACCAAGCCATCCATGCCTTGTCTCGATTCGGAAAATAGAATCCAAGCACCCAGTCCCACACCCCCAATGAGTTTCCGTAAAACTTCAGCAGGTATGGGCACCTCTGAAAAAGAACCCGTTTCCACATCGATTTTCAAATATTTTTGATGGTACCCGAACATTTTTCTCTTAATACCAAAGATCTGAGATCATAACAGTTTAATTAAAAATGGCTATTCTAAGCGGAAAAATAACAAAAACACCAATATTAACCTTCCTAATGAATCAAAAATGCTGATTTATCCTTGCCTTCTGTAGTCACCCTGCCCTTTTTCTTATAGTATAACTTTCTGATTTTTATTTTGATGGAGCATACAATGTACGCTATTTTTGAAGATGGTTCTAGGCAATATATGGTATCCGAAGGCGATGTGGTCAATATTGACCTGCGTGCGGAGCCAATCGGTAACACCCTTGAAATCACCAGTGTTTTGCTTGTTTCAAACGGCGCTGATCTTAAAATCGGCCAGCCTTTGGTTAAAGGTGCAAAGATTACTGTTGAAGTTGTAGGCGAAGCTGATGAAAAAGTTCGCATCCAAAAATTCCGCAGGCGCAAGAACTACCGTAGGCTAAAAGGCCATCGCCAACACTACACCAGTGTCAAAGTTAAAACCATATCTGCGTAGTATATCCTTCAACAGCATATAGTTAGGTAAAGGCCCTTCGTTAATCACGAGGGGCCTTTGCTATTTCTCCTCTTGTTTCAATTTCCCATTTGGAAGTAAAACATATTATCCATCCTTCAAGAGTATCTTGTAAGGTGTGCGGTTTGTCATGGAGTGACTATTTATGTTTTCTTTCCGCTCGATTCCTGCATTAATATCCCTCTTAATTTTTTCAGGCAATCTTTCAGTCGCTCAAACTCCAGCACCTTTGAGCCAGCCTGTTATCCCTGTTTCTGTAAAATCAGGAGATAACCAAGACAAAAAAATACAAATCCTCGACGATAGCAAATTCACCCCTTTGCAAAAACAATTCTTTCACTCGGGGAAAAGTGGCGCAGAATGGCTCTACCGCATGAATACCGTGAAAGGCAGATTCATCAACGGCATCCGGCCATCCCTCAAAGTTGAAATGGAAAACGAAAGCTTCATTCATCAGGCAGGCGCTGCACTTGCACTTGCCCGGGCAGGCCGTGTTTACAAGGATGAACGCTTTTCTGTTCGCTCCAGCCAGGCTATCTTGCTTCTTCTCGAAGATACAATCACCGATCCGAAAAACCCCTCTTACAGGTACACCGTTTTACCTCATCAAATTCTAGACAGACAGCTTTCTGCAGGCTTTTTACTCTTGGCTATACATGAACTGGCCAGCCCAAAAGCAGACTTGCTTGATGCAGGCGAACAACTTGCCAACTTCCTCCGTTCCACCCTTTCTGATTCCACTACCATCGAAAAAGAAACTGCTGTCGAAGAACTGGATGGCAAAGGCTGCGAATCCGCAGTGGCCATCGCTGCTATATTGAAAAGCAATCAACTTCGCCCAGCCCCATGGAAAACTGATGTCGCTAAAAAAGCCATTATCGCTCGATGGAATGCATGGAAGAATCAAAAAGAAGTCGCTACCTACCCTTGGCGCATTCTTGCCTTACATGAGGCTTTCAAAACCTCCTCAGAAAAACCCTATGCAGAACTTGCTTTCGAACTTGCGGACAGACTTTCCACCATGCAATACGATCAGATTGATCCTCGCAAGCCAGCCTGGTATGGTGGCATAAAAACTCTTTCAGCACAGGGCGCTGAATTGATGCCAGGCGTTATGTCCTGCATCCTCGCTGAATCCTTTGCTGTGGCATGCCTAACCGCTCATTTATCAGCAGATAGCGCCAAGCACGATAAATACATGCAACGATTGGCCCAAGCATTGCAATTTAGCCAAACCATCCAGTACACTGAATCTAATACCATTCATTTTGCAGAATGGTTCAGACCTAGACTTTTAGGCGGTTTTCACAATTCGCCCCAAGATGGCGACCTCCGGCTCGATTACACAAGCCATTGCGTTGCAGCCTATGCCTTGTATCTCCATGTCTGTTCCATTGGCTCATAATTAAAATTGGCCAATGCCCTGCTTTTTAGGTATACTGCAAGGATTAAGGTTTCGGGTTCATCTCATTGCCTAGTGGCAATACCGGGCCTATTTCATGGTTTGTTTCATGAGCGAAGAACGAGCGCCTAGCCAAAGACCTAGATGTCGCAGCCTTATGGGCGTGCAGATTCTGTCTACAGGCAGCTATGTACCCGATCAAGTCATTACCAATGCCGCTCTGGAAGAACAATTTGGCTGCGATGCAGATTGGATCGTCAAACGCACAGGCATCTTGGAACGAAGACATGCCTGGCCCTATCAAGCCACGAGTGACCTCGCCTTCGAAGCCGCCAACCGCTGCCTTAAAAAGGCCAATATAAAACCCAAGGATGTCGATCTACTCGTTCTTGGCACCTTCACCCCCGATATGTCCTTCCCCTCAACCGCTTGCTTACTCCAAGACCGACTTGGCCTTAGCTGCGGAGCTATCGAGATCGAAGCCGCCTGCGCTGGCTTCATGTATGCCCTTATTACTGGCGCTGCCTATGTAGCTTCAGGCGTCAGCGATACCGCACTCATCATTGGTGCAGATTGTAACTCCAGAGTTTTAAACCCCAAAGATATCAAAACCTTCCCACTCTTTGGCGATGGCGCAGGAGCTGTACTTCTTACCAAGGGTTCTCCCAATCAAGGCATTGTTAGTTTCAGCATGGGCGCTGATGGCGGTGGTGGCGATTTACTTTCCAGACCCGCTTGTGGCAGCAGGATGGTTCCCACTCCAGAAAATATCGCCCAAGGTTTGCACTACATGCACATGGATGGCAGAGCTGTTTTTCGCTGGGCCGTGGCTATCCTTTGCGACACCATCCAAGATGTTCTTACCCATAGCAATTTCACCTCCGAACAGGTCGATCTCTACATCCCACACCAAGCCAACATACGTATCATCAATGCAGCAATTGACGTGCTTCACATCACCCGCACCAAAGTATTTAACAATCTTGAAAAGTATGGCAACACTTCAGGTGGGTCTATCCCCATCGCACTTGACGAGGCGTTTTCAGAGAAGCGAATTGAAAAAGGGAACAAGGTAATGATGAGCGGCTTCGGTGCAGGCCTAACCTGGGGCACCGCCCTGTTCCAACTCTAACTATTAGCAATCAAAAACAAGAGACCTATGCAGCGCAGTGCATGGGCTTGGCAGTGCCCACATCGATCTCATCAACTTGGCTGCAAAGCAGTCAATAAAAAATGGGGCATGGTTAGCCCCAATAAATAACCAGAGAACAAGCAAGCTTAGCCTAGTTCTTATGAGCTTTATGGCAACCTGTGCAGGAAGTAGCCAACTTGCCAATGGCGGCATCGGCACCGGCTTTATTCATCGCTGCGATGGCAGTTTTCAAAGCAGTGGCATCATCCAAATAACCTTTGGACATGGTGGCCCAGGAAGCTGCATCGCCCTTGGGTGGTTTACTTTTGCCAAGCATGGTTGCTAAGGCAGCAAGTTCATCAGAATCATTTTTAAGAGTGGCCCAGTTGGGGGCAGGTGCTTTAAGGCCTTTTTGAATCTGTGGGAAGAGCCCACCAGCTTTGTTGGCCTTTGCCATGATTTCTTTAATGTCAACACCTTGGGCAAACAAAAGATGACTTATGGAAAGGGTGGCCAGGGTGGCGATCGAAAAGTAAGCGGTAAATTTCATGAGCTGGTTCCTCCAGGCAAACAATCGTGCTTCAAAAATAAAAGCAGGCCCCAGCATAACCTGTAGACCTGCTTTTTGTGAACGCCAATATTTTGGCTAAAGCTTACTTGTGAACATCGTGGCAAGCTTTGCAGTTAGCAGCAGCGCCAACTTT